>CAYZYE010000167.1:0-8770 GCA_964481205.1 uncultured Anaerolineae bacterium
GCAAATAAGTGTGTCTTGCGCGCGTTTCAGTGCGATCTGGGAGGTCGCTGAAAAATCCAGGCTGAACTGCCGGATCGCAGCATATTTGTGAATATCAGTGGCGTTTATTGATGCTTTATTTCTTTGCACTCCCGGCACTCTCGGAGGCCAGCGCTTCCAGCACGGCGCGTCTGGCCTGTTGATAGTCTTGGGCGTCGAGCGAGTACAGTTCTGTTGCCCTGGCCGAGTAGACGTTGGCAAAGTCGCGGATGTCGCCGGTGTGCAGCAAGAGAGCAAAGGCGTGATCGAACGCGGCCCGGGCTTTGTCGGCGGGCAGTGTGCGCTGCGCCAGTTTGAGCAGCTCAAAGTCTTGTGCAGCGGTGCGCATTGCTTCGTAGCGTAGTGTTTCGACGGGAGCGCCGTCGGGGCCGGGCAGGACAAAAAACATGTCGCCGGCGTTCCAGTGCGGCGCGCGCCAACTGACCCGTTTCCACGGATCGGCGGGCCACAGGCAGAACGCCCAGCGCAAAAACCCGTCGAGTTTGAGGTGAAAGGTCATCCAGCCGAGTAGCAGCGTTTCGACCAGTGGCGAGTGGATAAAGGTGTTGGGGATCGGCGGCCCGCAGCAGACGTACCACAGCAGTTTGCCGCCTTTTTGGTGCAATTTTTCCGCCAACGCGGCGGTCAAATCGGGGTCGCGGCAGGTGAGCGGCAGGTTGGGCACGGCGTCGACCAGCTCCGGCGGCGCGCTTTCCATAAAGTCCCAGTGGTTGATCGCGACTTTGTATTTGAATCCGGGCGCGGCGGCTTGCACAAAGGCCAGTCGCTCGTTGAACGCTTGCAAGTCGCTCGGCTCGTCGGCGGTGATGCGCACGCGGTCGAGCAACCCTTGTGCGTCCAGGTGGTCGTGTAGGGCGCGAATGAACGCGCTCAACCCGGCGGCGGTGCGTAGATAGGTGATCGTTTCCGTTTTTTCGTCATAGCAGCGCACGCGGATCGCATCGGGCGCATCGGGCGCGACCGGGCCAAAGCCAAATTCCGGATCGACCCAGATGTTGAGCAGACCAAAGACTTCGATCTCTTGGGCGATGCCATGTTTTTGGGCCAGGGCCAGCTGTCGATCGAGCCGCGTATAGTCAAAATGCAGTGCGCCGTCCCGGTCTCGACTGACGTCGATGACGGCATGTTCAAAAAGGTAGGAGGGATAGGTGCGGTCGCGGAAACAGCGTTGCCCCGACCAGGGGATTTCGGTGGCGATGATGCTGACCGCTTTTTGTCCCAGCTGCGACAGGCTGGCATAGTATTTGTCGATCAGCGCCCAGTGATCGTCGCTCCACAGCGGCACGCGGTGCAGCCGGGCGATGGCGGTGCAGTGCTGCCACAGGTCGAGATGGTAGCTCCAGTCGGCCACGTCGGGCAGCGTCACGTCGGCGATGTGCAGTTGGATGCGGCCATGCCAGGATGGCGTCTCGTCCTCAAAGCCGTATTGGCTGTAGGCCGTGACCCGGCCCTCGTAATCGCCGGCGGCGAGGTCGGCAGGGACGCGAATGCGGACATAGACGGCCTGCGGGCGGTAGGCGGGGACCTCGGCATACCCGCTGCGGTCGAGGGTTTCCATCCACTGGCGGCGGTCGTCGCCTTGGACATAGCCCACGACAAAGGTCTCGACGGCGTTGGCCGGAAGGCCTGCAAAGCGGATGTCGAGGCGGACGCGCGGGGCAAAGCCCAGCGGGTGCAGCCAGTTGGCGCGATCCAGGGTCAGGACCAGGTCTTGATCGGCGACCAGCCGGATTTGCACGCCGATCACCTGGTTTTTGGCGCCAAGCACTTTGATCTCGGCCGTATTGTCCCAGGCTCCAGGGTGTTCGACGCGATCCCAGCACAATTTGGTCATTGCATCGGCCAATCCGATTTTCATATTCAGGTCGGTCATGATTGTTTCTCCTTGAACAGGTTGGTTGCCAAAGTTTTGCGTTTCGCCGGGGGCTGTGTTGGGGTATTTTGGGGTGAATGATTTTTTTACGAATCGCCAAAGCAGGTACCGACCAGCCGGGCGCTCTGCACCCACGGGTGATCGATGGGGACGGTTTTTCGTCGCCCGGCCACTTTTTCCAGGGGCACGGGGACGCATTTGCTGCCTTGGGCTGCGACCATGACGCCAAATTTGCCTTTTTCGATCAGTTCGACGCACGTGGTGCCCAGCCGCGTCGCCAGCAAGCGATCGGTTGGCGAGGGCACGCCGCCGCGTTGCAAGTGTCCAAGCGCGGTGACGCGCGCCTGGAGTCCGGTGCGTTCTTCGAGTTGGCGGGCCAGACGCGCGCTGGCCGGTTCGGCGGGCAGTTGGGCTGGTGTTGTCTTGGTCTGGCTTTTTTTCTTGGCGCTTTTTTGTTCGGTTTTGGCCAGGGCTTGCGCTTCTTCGACAGAGAGCGCGCCCTCGGACATGGCGATGATGCTGAACCGCTTTCCGGCGCGGCTGCGCCCCAGCACCGCAGCGGCGACGCTAGATATTTCGTATGCTATTTCGGGGATCAGAATAATGTCGGCGCCGCCGGCGATCCCTGCGCCGAGGGCCAGCCAGCCGGCGTTGTGGCCCATGATTTCGACAATGATCACGCGGTGGTGGCTTTCGGCCGTGGTGTGCAGGCGGTCGATCGCTTCGGCGGCGATGCCCATGGCGGTGTCAAAGCCAAAGGTGACGTCGGTGTTCCACACGTCGTTGTCGATGGTTTTGGGCAGGGTGATGATGTTCAGTCCTTGCTTGAGCAGCCGGAAGGCGTTTTTTTGCGTGCCGCCGCCGCCCAGGCACACGAGCACGTCGAGGTGGTGGCGGTGGTAATTGTCGACGGCCACCTGGGTCATGTCCATGGTCACATTGCCGACGGGCATGCGGTGTGGTTTGTCGCGGCTGGTGCCGAGGATGGTGCCGCCGAGGGTCAAGATGCCGGACAGTTCGCGGTTTTCCAGGCGCACGGTGCGGTTTTCGACCAGGCCGCGAAATCCGTCTCTAAAGCCGATGACCTGATCGCCAAATGTGCCGCGCGCGGCTTTGCCCACGCCGCGTATCGCTGCATTGAGGCCGGGGCAGTCGCCGCCGGATGTCAGGATGCCGATTGCTTTTTGTGCCATTCAAGCCTCCTTTTGCTCACCTTGGTCAACTGCGTTCTCTGCGGTTGACGTTTTTTTTAGCGGCCCCGGCCGAGCCGGGACCGGATGGATGTGTGTTTACTCGCACGCCGCCAGCGCGTCTTCAAAGATGGTCAGCGCCTCATCGACCTCGTCGGTGGTGACGATCAGCGGCGGGCTAAAGCGGATGCTGTTGGCGCCGCAGCCCAGGATGAGCATCCCGCGTTGGTAGCAGGCCTGGACGACGCGGTTGCGCAGTTCTGGGGCGCGTTTTTTGCTTTTTTGGTCCTTGATCAACTCGACGGCCAGCATCAAACCTTTGCCGCGTACATCGCCGATGGCGGCATGCCGGGGCTGCATTTTGCCGAGTTGGTCGAGCATATAGGCGCCGACCCGTGCCGCGTTGTCGATCAGGCCGTTTTCGAGCGCGTCGATCGTGGCCAGCGAGGCCGCGCAAGAGACCGGGTTGCCGCAAAAGGTAGAGCCGTGCGAGCCGGGTACCCAGTCCATCACGCTGGCGCGGGCAACCATGGCGCCCAGCGGCATACCCGAAGCGATCCCTTTGGCCAGGGCAATGATGTCCGGTTCGACGCCCCAGTGCTCCATGGCGAACATTTTGCCGGTGCGGCCAAAGCCGCTTTGCACCTCGTCGGCGACCAGGAGGATGCCGTATTTGTCGCACAGTTCGCGCAGCCGAACCAGGTATTCGGGCACGGGTACGACATAGCCGCCTTCGCCCTGGATCGGTTCGACAAAGATGGCCGCGACCTCGTGCGGCGGGCAATAGCTGGCAAAGACGATCTCGTCGATATAGTTGACGCAATAGATGTCGCATTGGGGGTAGGTGAGGTTGAATGGGCAGCGATAACAGTACCCATACGGTACGTGGGTCACGCCGGGCACCAGCGGCGCAAATCCTTTGCGCTGCACGTACTTGGAGCCGGTCAGTGAGAGCGCGCCCATTGTTCGCCCGTGAAACGCGCCGATAAAGGCGATCATTCGCGACCGGTGTGTGTGGTAGCGGGCCAGTTTGAACGCCGCTTCGATGCTTTCGGCGCCCGAGTTGGTGAAAAAGACCTGGGTTTGTTCTCGAATGGGCGCCAGCGCGTTCAGTTTTTCGGCGAGTTGGATTTGGGCGGGATAGTAAAAGTCGGTGCCGGACATGTGGATGAATTTGGCGGCCTGGTTTTGAATGGCCTGAACCACGCCGGGGTGGCTGTGGCCGGTGGCGCAGACGGCAATGCCCGCGCAAAAGTCGATAAAGCGGCGGCCATCTACGTCCCACACTTGGGCGCCCCGGCCGTGGTCCATCACAAAGTCATAAGAGCGCGTATAGGATGGGGAGAGGTTTTTCCGGTCGCGTTCGATCCAGCCCCGGCATTGGGGGCCAGCGATGGTTTTCATGTGGTTCCTTTCCTGGTTTGTTTTCGTTAATTCATCAGCAGTACGTTTTCGATGTGGGTGAGCGCCCAGTCGATCTCTTGTTTGGTGATCACCAACGGTGGAGCAAAACGGATGGTGTTTTCGTGCGTTTCTTTGCACAAAATTCCCTTGTGCATCAATGCTTCGCAGAAACGTCGCGCGCCGCCGGCCGAGGGATGCAGTTCGACGCCGATGAACAGCCCTCGCCCGCGCACCTCTTTGACGTGTTGGCTCTCGATGCGCTGCAAGCGTCCTTTGAAATAGTCTCCCAGTTCGGCGGAGCGTTGAAACAGGTTTTCGTCGACCAGGACGCGCAGCGCCTCGCGGGCAATGGCCGCGCCCAGCGGGTTGCCGCCAAATGTGCTGCCGTGGTCGCCGGGATTGAACACGCCCAGCACCTCGCGGTCTGCGAGGACGGCGGAAACCGGGTACAGTCCGCCCGACAGGGCTTTGCCAACGATGGCGACGTCGGCGCGGATGCCGTCATATTGATGGGCGAATAGCTTGCCGGCGCGTCCCAGTCCGGCCTGTATCTCGTCGGCGATAAAGAGCATGTTGTGTTTTTTGCACAGGTCATAGGCGGCTTTGAGGTAGCCGTCTGGCGGGATGAGTACGCCGCCTTCGCCCTGGATCGGTTCGACGAGAAAGGCGATGGTGTTAGCCGTGATCGCAGCCTCAAAGGCGTCAATGTCGCCAAAATCGATCCGTTTGAAACCAGGGGTAAAGGGGCCAAATCCCTGGCGGTACTGTGGTTCGGAGGAAAAGCCAACAATGGTGATCGTTCGCCCGTGAAAGTTGCCGTTGCAGACAATGATTTCGGCCTGGCCGTCGGGCACGCCTTTGACCTGGTAGCCCCATTTGCGCGCTGCTTTGAGGGCGGTTTCGACGGCTTCGGCGCCAGAGTTCATTGGCAGAACCATCTCGTAGCCGGTCAGTTCACAAATTTCTTTTTCAAATAGGCCCAGTTGTGAGTTGCGAAACGCGCGCGAGGTGAGGGTGACTTGATCGGCTTGTGTTTTGAGGGCTTGCACGATGCGTGGATGGCAGTGTCCCTGGTTGACAGCCGAATAGGCGCTGAGGCAGTCGAGATAGCGGTTGCCTTCCAGGTCATAGACCCACACCCTCTCGGCGCGGTCGATGACTACGTCCAGAGGGTGATAGTTGTGTGCGCCATATCGATCTTCGAGTGCAATGAGGTTTCGAGATTCCATTTGTTTCTCTCCTTTGAGAAAATGTTGATTTGTCGAAAACAAAAGGTCGATCGCCGGGGTTATACGCGCGTGACGTATTCGCCCGTGCGTGTGTCAACGCGCAGGGTGTCGCCCTCGTTGACAAAGAGGGGGACGTTGAGTTTGAGGCCCGATTCGAGGGTGACTTGTTTGGTGACGCCGGTTGCGGTGTCGCCGGCCACAGCGAGGGGGGCATTGATCACTTGCAGATCGACCGTGGTTGGCAGGTCGATGTCGATCGCCTCCCCTTCATAGGTTGTGATGTTGAGCATCATGTTTTCGACCAAATAGTCTACGCTTTCGGCCAGCGCGGTGCGCGAGAGGGGGATCTGCTCAAAGGTCTCGGTGTTCATAAAGTAATAAAATTCACTGTCGTTATAGAGGTACTGGACCTGGACCCGTTCGATGCGAATGTCTTCGACGCGCTCGCCTGAAGTAAAGTTGCGGTCGATGGTAGAGCCGGTGCGCAGGTTGCGAATTTTGGTTCGGATGACGGCTTTGCCGCGTCCCGGTTTGTGGTGCTGAAAGTCGATGACTTTGTAGATTTCGCCATCCATCGTAAATGTCGCGCCTTTGCGAAGTTGATGAACGTCAATCATTGAAAAACTCCTTGCTGTTATGGTTTGTTCCTCACCCGGATGTTGTTTCTTGGCGCTCTCTGCGGTTGGGAACTCGGGCACGTTCCCAGGCTATCGTGTCGCCAGGCCATTTGGTGAGGCGCGTAGAGTATACCACAATTTTTATAGAACGCAACCAAATTCGCTTTGCGGTCAGAGGGGGCATTTGCTCGTTAAATTTAGGTATGTTAAAATACGGTGAAATGGGATCGGGGCGCGTTCGGTTGCCCGATTTTCGTTGCACCCGGTGCAAGATGGCTGATGAGATGGTATAGATATGGGGTGGGGAAATCATGATGCCTCTGTCGGTGCAGTCAGAACTCAAGTTGTTTTATGATCTGGCCCGCGAACTGAATTCATCGCTAGATTTGGATTTTGTTCTGGCGCATGTCATTGAACAAGTCAATCACTTTTTGAATATTGATGCTACTTCGGTTTCTTTGCTCGATCCTGAGAGCAAAGAATTGATTATCCAAATGACCATTGGCGCGGAAACGGATCCCGAGCCGGGGCTTCGCTTGCCTCCTTATGCCGGGATCGCCGGGTGGGTTGTGCGTCACCTGGAGCCGGTCTTGATTGCCGATGTGCAAAAGGATCCTCGCTTTTATCCCACGGTCGATCAGCGCACGCATTTTTCATCGCGCTCGATGATTTGCGTCCCCTTGATTGTCAAGGACAAGCCGATTGGCGTCATTCAGGCGATCAGCAAATCGGTGAATGCGTTTTCGCATGCCGATTTTTATTTTGTGACGACTTTGGCCGACATTGCGGCTCTGAATATTGAAAACGCGCGTCTGTACAAAACCGAGCAGCAAGCGCGCCGCTATGCGGAGGCTTTGAAATGGATTGCGGAAACGGTCATTTTGTCGCCGGAGCGGGAACGCACGCTTGATCTGGCGATGGCGAGATTGTATCAGACGATCTCGTGTGACAGTATCGCCATTTTTGTGTTGGGTGGATGTCACGCCTATCAGGTGGCTCTACATTCCTGGCCGAATGGAGACATTCACCTGGGCAATGGCCTTTGTCTGCTCCCGCTTGGCGGGTACGGTTTTGATGATTTGGACGCCGTGCTCAAAATTCGCGTTCCCGTCTCGCGCGTGCCGCTTTTTGAACAGTTGTGTTTTGCCCGGCGGCCGGTGATGCTGGCCGACACGCGGTTGGATGATCGATATGTGCGTTGGAGCGGTGCCGAGCACGTGCGTTCGTGGCTGGGCGTGCCTTTGATCGTCCAGGACCGCGTGATCGGCTGGGTCAGCGTCGACCGGTGTCAGATCAAGCCGTTTACGCCCGGTGAGGTGGATTTTATCGCCTCGTTTGCACAACAAATATCTAATGCTATCGTCAACGATCGTTTGTACGGTCAGGTGCGCGACCGCGCGGACGATTTGGCTATTTTGAACGAATTGTCCTGGGCAATTGGGACGTGTCGAGACCGCGACGCGGTGATGAACCGCGCGCTGGATACAATGATGGCGCTCTTTGCGCCCGACGCCGCCGCGCTTTTGAGTTTGGACGCTGAAAACAATACGTTGGTTTTGCATGCCGAGCGTGGTTTTTCGGACGCGCTGCTCCAATCGCTCCATTCATTGCTTCGACATGGCAGCGTGGTTTGGGACAATGTGGTGACGGAGCGCAAGACCATGGTTTTGGAGCACGGCGCGTCTGGCGAGTGCGGGACGCCGGGAGGCGCGGACCGGGGGGTTGGGGTCTGTATCTGGGTGCCGTTGCTGGTCAACGGCGATGTGGTGGGCGCGTTGGTGGTTTATCGATCCAACCAGCATCGATTTTCGGTCCAGTATTTGTCCTTGTTGGAAGCCATTGGCCGGCAGATCGCCATCGCTATAGAAAACGCCGATATACATAGCCAGGCGCGGCGCATCGAAAACCACTTTCGACATTGGGCGCAAGCGACGCATGCCATGGCGTATGGCGAGGACGCCCAGGGCGAGGTGCTCTATATCGACCTGGCCGCGGAGGCGTTGACCGGCTATTCGATCCAGGATTTGCTGCATGCATCGCCGGGGGTGTGGAGCATGATTGTGCATCCTCAGGATTTGGCGTTGGTCGAGCAGCGGCGGCAGTGGGTCAACCAGGAGCGCAAGAGTGTGTCGCATACTTTTCGCATCGTGCGCCGCGACAAGACGGTGGGGGAGGTATGCGAACTGGTCGTCGCCGTTTTGGATGAACAGGGGCGAGTCAAGGGGCGGCTGGGGTTGTTGTTTGACAAGATATGAGACAGATCCCCGTCTGCCGGCACGAGCCGCTGGATTTGACAATCCAGCGGGAGCAAGTACGGCGATCCGGCAAGTTTGCTCCAAGGGGATCGCCGCAAATTTGCTCCGAGGGGATCGTCAGATCCCCGTCTGCCGGCACAAGCCGCTGGATTTGACAATCCAG
>CAYZYE010000168.1:0-8744 GCA_964481205.1 uncultured Anaerolineae bacterium
TGCTCCAGGCGCCCGAGTAGCTCCGCCCAATCCTGCGCTTCAGGGTAGTTTTTTGCCAGTTCCTGAGCGCATTGGAGGGCTGCCTCGTATTGTTTTTGGCTCTCCAATTGCTCGACTTTTGCCAGGCCCTCTTCTAGTTTCTGCTGCTGTATCTGGGTCTGTATTTCGGCAGCCCGCTCGGTCAGGCTGGCTTGTTGAAAGGCCTCCAGAGCGGCTTCGAGTTTCCCTTCAGCCAGATACGTCTCGCCACGTTTGTTCCAGATGTCCTGGACGCCCTTTTGGGCCTCCCGATTGCCTGGCAAGAGTTCCCGCACCCGCTCGTACCACCGCAGCCGCTCATCGTCGTCGGTGGCCTCGACCGCTCGCTGCAAATAGATCTGGATCAGGCGCGGGCGGGCCATACGGGGAAAGAGTTCGATCAACGGTTCCAGGATCTCTTGCGCCTTGTCGATCTCGCCCCGGCTCAAATAAATCTCGCTCGACAGTTCGGCGGCCCGCTGGTGGTTGGGGTTGAGGCGTAAGGCCCGTGCGAGCAACGGTACGCTTTCTTCTAACTCCTCCCTTTGATAGAAACCCTCGGCCGCCTGATACAGTTTCTCGGCTTGTGGTTCCATGTAGTCCAACTCTTGCTGCACCACCTGGAGGGGATAGTGGCCGGCGATCCAACGGCGGAAAAGCTCCACGCGGAAGCGGTAGCCGCCGTCGGCCGGCGCCAACAGGTCCCACTCTTGCAACAAACGCGGGGCGTCCCGCAGTTCCCGGATGACGATCCGCACCCCGCTTTCCTGGAGAATCCGGTTCAGGTCGTCCTCCGTCACCGGGCCGGCCCCGGCCTGCGCCAGCGCGGAGGCGACTACCTTTTCCGCCGGCCCCAATCCCTGCCAGAGCCATTCCAGCGTGTTGTGGCTCTTTTCCAGCATTGGGGCGACGGCCTCTTTCACGTCCTGGGGTTGCGCTTCCGGCGCCTCTTGCGGTTCCTCGTCGTAGAGCCGCTCCCACACCTCCCAGCAGAGGGCCTGAGTCAAAAAGGGGTGGCCGTTGGTCAACGACCAGATGCGGGCGCTGCTCTCCTCGCTCCAGCGAAGCGTGCCGTTCCGCTCGGCCAGGCGGATGAGGGATTCGGTGTCCTCGCGGGAGAGGAGCGAGACCCGCTTGGACGGCACCCCTTTGAAGAGGGAGAGGGCGATCTGGCTCAGGTCGCCGATGTTGCGCCCCAGGACAAAGAGGAACTGTAACCGCCTGGGGTCGTGGGCCATCAGGTCGCGCAGGTAGGGAAAGAACTCGGCGGCAGCCTGACCCCGTTGCGGGTCGGCGAGCACGTCGAACTCGTCAAAGAGGAGCACCAGGCTGCGGCCCTCCGGCAGGTGGGCCAGCGCGGCGGGCAGCCAGGCGGCACGGAAAGCCTCCACCGGCCTGGCGCCCAGGTCGGGAGTGGGCATCTGCAACCGGGAGGCTACCTCCCGCGCCAATCCGGCGAGCACCTCTCCCAGCGGCCTGGCGGCGCGGTCTTGCAAATCGAAATAGACCGTCTCGTAAGGGCCTTGCTGCGGCAGCGTGGCGGCCAGGTGCTGCAAGATCGAGGTCTTGCCGATGCGCCGCTGCCCGTAGAGGGTGATGGCGTTTTGGTTCTCGTCGCGCAGGACGCGCAGGACGTCGCGGAGCACGTCGTCGCGCCCCACAAAGGCGGTCGAGCGGCCCACGGGGTTGCCGGCGATATAGGGATTGCTCGGCATTGACATGTTGTCATCCTGAGAATTTGCGCTCAAAGCGCATGGCAACCGGGCTTTTTATCGTTTTGATTATACTGCAACTTTTCATAGCGTACAAATTCACGGGCATGGGGAGGTGTCCCAAGGTTGCCAGATATGTGGGCAGATGATATAATTTGGGTATGTTTCATTTGCTTTGTCGCATCGGTCCTCGTGGTCGTTTTTGCCTGTGCCCCCCGCCCGCGAGGGGCTATGCTACGGCTGTCCGATCAAGATGACAGTGTTTCAAAACTTTTTCTGGGCGCGCCGGTGAGCAGCGTGCGGTTGTCTCGTGGGGCGGGAGGAGAGCATGTGGCCGTATAGCACGCAAGCCATCGTCTTTATGACCTTTGGGGTGGTCGTATCGGCTGGCGTGACTCTATTTGTGTGGCTGCGTCGAACGACAACGCCCGCGCGGAATCTGGCCTGGCTGACAACGGCGTCAATGTTGTGGTCGTTGTCTTATTTGATGCACCTGTCCAGCGCCCGGCTGCCGGCGATCGTCTTTTGGTCTCGGATGCAATATCTGTTCACTCAACTGACCATGTTGGCGTGGCTGGTGTTTGTGCTGTCTTATACCGGGTATGAGCGGTGGTTGACGCTGTCCCGGCTGGTCTTGATTGCCATCGTACCGGCGGCGACGATCGTGGTGGCCTGGACGAACGACTGGCATGGCTTGCTCTGGCAGGACATTCGCCTGGATACCAACGCGCCGGTGCCGGGGTTTCTGTTCCGGCACGGGCCCTGGTACTGGGTGAACGTGGTCTATATCTATTTGCTGCTGCTTGCCGGGGCCTTTTTGCTGCTGTTGAGCCTGGTGCGTTCATCCAATTTGTACCGCCGCCAGGTTGGGGCGATATTGGTCGCCGTTTTGGCGCCCTGGGTGGCTAACGTTTTGTATTTGACCGGATTGGAGATCATTCCCGGTCTGAATTTGACCTCCCTGTCGCTGACCGTGTCCGGTCTGGCTTTTACCTGGAGTTTGTTTCGTTTTCGTTTCCTGGACATTGTGCCGGTGGCGCGCGCGGTGGTCATAGAGACGATGCACGATCCGGTGATTGTGTTGGATGAACGCAACCGGGTTGTAGATTTGAACCCGTCCGCCAACCGGCTGATCGAGCAACAAGAGTCCCAATTGATCGGGCAACCCATCGACGCTGTTTTGGCCGAGTGGGATGAGGTGGTCCAGGCCTGTCAAACGCAGCGCCGGATTCGCCGTAAAATTGTGTTGAGGCGTCAGGACCGGGTTCTTTATTTCGATGTGCGCGTTTCGCCGCTGCAAAATCGGCGCGGACGGAGGACCGGTTGTCTGCTGGTGCTGCACGACATTACCGAACAGACGCGAACGGCTGAACAGCGCGAGCAGCTGATCGTCGAGTTGGATGCGTTTGCGCACACGGTGGCCCACGACTTGAAGAACCCTTTGGCCTCCATTGTCGGTTACGGTAAACTGTTAGAGTCGCGATTTGACAATCTGCCGCCCATCAAAATCGGCGATTTTTTGAACATTATTATTCAAAACGGCGTCAAGATGAGCAGCATTATCGATGAATTGTTGTTGCTGGCGACGATGCGCCATGTCGAGGATGTCACGCGCGCGCCATTGTCGATGGCCGAGATCGTGAGCCAGGTGCGCTTGCGTCTGTCCGGTTTGATCCAGGAATACCAGGCCGAGATCGTCACGCCGGAAGCGTGGCCTGTGGCGACGGGCCACGGCGCCTGGGTTGAAGAGGTGTGGGTCAATTATATGAGCAACGCGATCAAATATGGCGGGCGTCCGCCCAGGGTAGAGTTGGGGGCAACGGTGGAGGATCACGCGGTGCGTTTTTGGGTGCGCGACAACGGCAATGGCATTTCGCCAGAAGAGCAGGCGCGCCTGTTTACACTCTTTACCCGCCTCGATCAGGTCAAGGCCGAGGGGCACGGCCTGGGGTTGTCGATTGTCCGCCGTATTGTCGAAAAATTGGACGGCGAGGTCGGCGTCGAAAGCGAGATGGGGCGGGGAAGCACGTTCAGCTTTACGCTGCCGGCGGGCGTGGCTGTTGATATAGAAAGCCAAGATTGATCATAATGCATATTCTCGACGAACAACAAAAAGCATTGCTCAAAGATGAACGTCAGTTGCTGAACGCCCTCTGGAAAATCTTGACCCAATTTGGCATTGAAGCGGACGACGAGACCACGATTGAGCAGTCGCTCCAGCAGCTCGACGATCTCTTTTTGCTCGTCGTGGTCGGCGAGTTTAACGCCGGCAAGAGCGCGTTCATCAACGCTTTGTTGGGGCATTCGCTGCTGCAAGAAGGTGTCACGCCGACGACGACGCAGGTCAATGTGCTGCGCTATGGAGAAACGCAAGACCGGTGCGTGGTCAACGCGCACCAGCACGTGCTGACTTTTCCAGAGGATATGCTGGTCGAGATCAGCATCGTCGACACGCCGGGCACAAACGCCGTCATCCGCGAGCACGAGGTGATCACCCGGCAGTTTGTGCCGCGCTCCGATATGGTGTTGTTTATCACCTCTGCCGACCGCCCGTTTACCGAGAGTGAACGCGCTTTTTTGCAGCGCATTCGCGATTGGGGCAAAAAGGTCGTCATTGTGATCAACAAGATCGATATTTTGCAAAACAAGGACGAACTGGACCAGGTGGAGGCGTTTGTCGCCGAAAATGCCCGCTCGCTGCTGGGCATCTCGCCCGATATTTTTGGCGTCAGCGCGCGTGCGGCGTTGCGCGCCAAGTTGGGCGAACCCGAGTTGTGGCAAGACAGCCGTTTTGAACCGCTTGAGCGTTATATCCATGATACGCTGGATGAAAAAGGGCGTGTCCGGCTCAAACTTTTGAACCCTTTGGGCGTTTGCGATCATCTCGCCGACGTCTATTTGGCGCAGACGGCGTCGCGTTTGTCCTTGCTGCAAGCCGATTTCGAGCTGATCGCCGACGTCGATGCCCAGTTGGCGGTGTACCGCGAGGATATGCGGCGCGATTTTGGCTTTCGCATGTCGGATATCGAGAATTTGCTGTTCGAGATGGAGCAGCGCGGGCAGGATTTTTTCGACGAGACCTTTCGCCTGGCGCGGATTTTCGACCTGTTGAACAAGGAACGGCTTCAACAGACGTTCGAGCACCAGGTGGTCGCCGACGCGCCGCAGCAGATCGAGCGCAAGGTGGACGAGTTGATCGATTGGCTGGTCGACGCCGACCTGCGTCAATGGCAGGCGGTGACTGAATATCTGGCCGAACGCCGCCGCGAACACCAGTCGCGCATCGTCGGCGATCCCAAGGCGGGCAGTTTTCGCTACGACCGCGAGCGGTTGATCGCGGCGGTTGGGCGCGAGGCGTTGCGTGTGGTCGAAACTTTTGACAAGGTGCGAGAAGCGCAGTCGATTGCCCAGGGCGCGCAGATTGCCGTTGCTGCGTCTGCCGCCGTCGAGGTGGGGGCGGTGGGACTGGGCACGCTGATCACCGTCCTGGCAACCACGCTGTCGATCGATGTGACCGGCATTTTGATGGCGAGTTTGATGGCCGCGTTGGGGCTGTTTATCATCCCTGCACGCCGCCGCCGGGCCAAGGACGAGATGCGCGACAAAATCGCCAGTCTGCGCGCTCAACTCGTGCAATCCCTGAGCACACAATTTGCGCGCGAGATCGAGCGCAGTTTACAGCGTATCAACGAGGCCATTGCGCCGTACACCCGTTTCGTGCGCGCCGAACGCGACAGAATGACCACGGTGCAGAGCGAGTTGCATCGAATCAAGCGCGAGATCGAGCGTTTGAAGAACTGCATCGAGGCGTTGTGAGACAGGTGCGGAAAATTGGGCACAATGGTTCTTGGGTCTGTTTACGGCGGCGCAAATGGGTTGGGCGTCCGTGGCATAGCCCCTGGTGGGCGGCTCGTGGACGAGTGGTTACAGAGCAAATGAAACACACCCAAATTATTCACTATTCGAGGAAACGACAATGAAAGCAGCGTATTATCGAGGTAACAAGACGATCACTATTGGCGATGAACCGCCCCAACTGCCCGGCGCGGGCGAGGTGCGGATCGACGTCGCTTACTGCGGCGTCTGCGGCACCGACCTGCACATCTACCAGGGGCACATGGATCGGCGGGTCACGATGCCGCAGATTATGGGCCACGAGATGTCCGGCCAGATTGCCGAGATCGGCGAGGGGGTCGAGGGCTGGGAGATCGGCGACCGGGTGGTGGTGCGCCCGCTCGATCCCTGTGGCGAGTGCGCGGCCTGCCAGGCGGGTCATTCGCACATTTGCTACAATCTCGAATTCCTGGGTATCGACACCCCCGGCGCGTTTCAAGGTTCGTGGACCGTGCCCGCGCACACCCTGCACCGCATCCCCGACGATATGCCGCTCGACAAGGCCGCGCTGATCGAGCCGGTCGCCGTCGCCTGCCACGATGTGCGTCGCGGCGGCGTACAGCGCGGCGAGTTGGCCGTGGTCATCGGCGGCGGGCCGATCGGCATGCTGGTGGCGCTGGTTGCCCGGCACGCCGGGGCGCGGGTACTGATCTCGGAAATCAACCCCTATCGCCGGCAGTTTGCCGCCGGCCTCGGCTTTGAGGTGGTCGATCCGGTCGCCACGGACCTGGTCGAGATCGTCCAGGCGCGCACAGGCGGCGCAGGCGCGGACGTCGTCTTTGAGGTGTCCGGCTCGCAGTCCGGCGCCGAGGTGATGACTCGACTGGCGCGCTCGCGCGGGCGGGTCGTCGTGGTTGCCATTTTCGCGTTCACGCCAGAGGTCGATCTGTTTCGCTGCTTGTGGCGCGAGCTGACCATGATCGGCACGCGCGTTTACGAACCCCAAGATTTTGAGCGGGCGATCGAACTGGTTGCCGGCGGCGCCATTCAGGTCGAACCGTTGATCAGCGACCGGCGGCCATTGGACGCGCTGCAAAGTGTCTTTGAAGAGATTCAGGCGGGCAAACATCTCAAAGTTTTGATCGAGATTGGGGCACAAGGCGCCGGTCGGGACATTGGTGAGGCGTTTCCAGGAAAATAGCTGGCCCGCGTTGCTCTCGCCGGATTGCCAAATCCGGCGAGTTTCGGGACAAAAGGCTGGGATAATTAATTCTGGAACTCTTTGCAAGTGGTCAGTATGGGAGGTACATGTGGGTATTTTGGATTTGTTCAAACTGGATGGAAAAACGGCGCTTGTCACCGGCTGTAAGCGCGGCATCGGGCGCGGCTTTGCCGAAGCGCTGGCCGAGGCGGGGGCCGATATTGTCGGCGTGAGCGCCACCCTGCAACCGGGCAGCGAGGTCGAACGGGCGGTTACGGCGCTGGGGCGCTCGTTCAAGAGCTATGCCTGCGATTTTGCCGACCGCCGCGCGCTGTACGCCTTTATCGCGCAGGTCAAGGCCGGTACGCCCCAGATCGACATTTTGATCAACAATGCGGGCACCATTTTGCGCAAGCCGGCCGCCGAACACCCCGACGATTATTGGGACCGGGTGATCGAGGTCAATCTCAATGCACAGTTTATCCTGGCCCGCGAGTTCGGCAAGGAAATGGTCGAGCGCGGCGCGGGCAAGATCGTGTTCACCGCCTCGCTGCTCACCTTTCAGGGCGGGATCACCGTGCCCGGCTATGCGGCGAGCAAGGGCGGCGTCGGCCAGCTGACGATGGCCCTGGCCAACGAGTGGGCGGGGCGGGGCGTCAACGTCAACGCCATTGCGCCGGGTTATATTGCCACCGACAATACCGCCGCCTTGCGCGCCAACGAGGTGCGCAGCCGGCAGATTTTGGAGCGCATCCCGGCCGGACGGTGGGGCGCGCCCGACGATATGAAAGGCGCGGTGGTGTTTCTGTCCTCCGACGCGGCCAACTATGTCAACGGCGAAATCCTCACCGTCGATGGGGGATGGATGGGGCGCTAGGGCTGCGCATACCACACATCTTTGATCCAAAACGCGCATAGACATATTGTACCACGGTACGATACCCGGTCTGGACACCAGGGCGATGACAGACCGGGTTTTCTATGCTACAATCAGGGCAGTCTAACCACGGGCGCGAGCGGTTGCGCCGGAGAACGCCCACCAGGGGCTGTGGTACGGATGCCCAGGTTATTTGAGACAGACCCAAATGAATTGGAGGTCTATGATGGGTGACAAGTTTGAGAATCTGGAGCTTTCATTCTCCAAGATCGAGGAATCAGATATTGGGGTATTGACTATAGTGATGAAACGGGCATTCGACGATGATGCTCAAAGGCATTTTGGACAAGAGAGTGGTGGGCCACCTGGATATGATGACGGCGAATTCTTTCGGACTTGGCTTTTCCCCTATGAGGAGAGCGTTGGATACAAGATCATGTCCGGGGAGGGTGTTATAGGCGGTATTATCGTCTGGATACTTGATCAAGGTCACAATGTTTTGGGGACAATCTTTGTCGATCCAGATTTCCAGGATGCCGGCGTCGGCGGACAAGCCTGGAGATTCATTGAAGGCGAATATCCAAAAGCATCAAGCTGGCGTCTGAGCACTCCAACCTGTGCCACAAAGAACCACCATTTCTATGTCAAGTGTGGTTTCGAGAGAGTCGAATCGGATCCATTAATCCCCGTTGAAGAAGGGTTTACGATCTATAGAAAAGAGATTGCACATGTATCACAGCCGGACTCGTCCGGCGCCGCATCATAGCCCGAACATGGGTGTTTTTATAGTTCGGGGTAACTGGCGCCTCGAGAACAAGAGCACGGCTGAAAAAACAGTGCTTTTGCTATGACTCGGCCTTAAAAATGGCATTTTCTCGGCCAAACGCGGGTGATAAACCCGCTGCCCCCAGCGGCAAATGCAACCGTGCTCGCTGTCGATCTTGTGCGTTTGGTTTCTCTGGTGTATACTATACGATACTCCAAGTTGCAGAGAGGGCAGATTTTATGTGGACGGGATGCGGCGTAAAATCCCGGAAGGGGGGATAAGGGGAATGATTGCGTGATAAAAAGCGGGTGGGGGTGTTTATGCGGCATCATAGCC
>CAYZYE010000169.1:0-8698 GCA_964481205.1 uncultured Anaerolineae bacterium
TATGAGTGAAAACGGACACGAGCCATTGATCGAGGTTCGAGACATCAAGGTGTATTTCTACCTCGATGAAGGAACAGTGCGCGCCGTCGAAGGGGTGAGCTTTGACATCGGGCGGGGCAAGACGCTGGGTGTGGTTGGCGAGAGCGGCTGCGGCAAGAGCGTCACCTCGCAGGCGATCATGCAGATCGTGCCCACGCCGGGCAAGATCATCGATGGCAAAGTGTACTTTTACCGCTATGACGAGAACGGGTCGGCGGACAAGATCGACATCACGGCGTTGGATCCGCGCGGCCAGGATATCCGCGACATTCGTGGCGCCGAGATCGCCAAGATTTTCCAAGAGCCAATGACCTCGCTGAGTCCGGTACACACGATCGGCAACCAGATCATGGAAGCAATCATCCTGCACCAGCGAGTGAGCAAGGAAGAAGCGCGCGCCAAGACGATCGAGATGCTGGGCTATGTGGGTCTGCCGCAGCCAGAACTGCGCATCGACGCCTACCCGCACCAACTGTCTGGGGGAATGAGGCAGCGAGCAATGATCGCCATGGCCCTGAGCTGCCGTCCGAGCCTGCTGATCGCGGACGAGCCAACGACGGCGTTGGACGTGACGACGGAAGCGCAGATATTGGAATTGATGAAGAGCTTGCAGCGCGAGTTTGGGATGGCAATAATGTTCATCACCCACAACCTTGGGGTGATCGCCGAGATGGCGGACGACGTGGTGGTGATGTACCTGGGCAAAGAAGTCGAACTGGCGACGGTGGACGACATCTTTTACGACCCGTACCACCCGTACACCAGGGCGCTGCTGAGGTCGATACCGAGGATTGGGCGCAAGACAACGGGGCGACTGCACACGATCACGGGCGCAGTGCCGGACCCATACAACATCCCCAAGGGATGTCCGTTCCATCCGAGATGTCCGGACTATATGCCGGGCAAGTGCGATGTGGAACAAGAGTTGCCATATATCCAGGTTAAATCCAACCACTGGGTACGCTGCTGGCTGTACGAGTAGGAGGAGAGAGAATGACCGAGGAGAGCAAAAAGGTCGAGCATGGCATCGCCGGGCAAGTGCAGGGCGCGGAAGAGAACATTTTGCTGGAAGTAAAAGAGTTGAAAAAGTATTTTCCGATCCGCAAGGGTTTTTTCAAGACACTGGCGGGGTACGTCAAGGCGGTGGACGGGGTGAACTTTTTCATCCGCGAGGGTGAGACGATGGGGCTGGTGGGGGAGAGCGGCTGCGGCAAGACGACGACGGGGCGGGTGATCTTGCGCGCCTACGAGCCGACGAGCGGGGAGGTGTGGTTCAAAGATCGGCAGTTGGGGCGAGTGAACGTGCCGTCGCTGGACAAGCACGAACTGAAGGGGATGAGGCAGAACATGCAAATGATCTTTCAGGATCCGTACTCGTCGCTGAACCCGCGCATGACGCTGCTGCAAATCGTGGGCGAGCCGCTGCTGGTCAACGGAGTGGCGCGTGGTTCCGAGTTGCGGGACCGGGTGGCGGAACTGTTGCGAGTGGTGGGGCTGCGTCCCGAGTACATGATCCGCTATCCGCACGCCTTTAGCGGAGGGCAGAGGCAGCGGATCGGGATAGCGCGGGCGTTGGCGCTGAACCCGCAGTTGATCGTGTGCGATGAGCCGGTGTCGGCGCTGGACGTGTCGGTGCAGGCGCAGGTGTTGAACCTGCTGCAAGACCTGCAAGCGGACTTTGACCTGACCTACCTGTTTGTGGCGCACGACTTGAGCGTGATCGAGCACATCAGCGACCGTGTGAGCGTGATGTATGTGGGCAAACTGGTCGAGATGGCCGAGACAGAAGAACTGTTCGGGCATCCGCTGCACCCGTACACGGAGGCGTTGATGAGCGCGGTGCCCAAGCCGGATCCGCGCTACCAGGCGGAGCGGATCATTTTGGAGGGAGACGTGGCCGATCCGGCGAACACGCCGAGCGGGTGTTACTTTCATCCGCGCTGCCGCTATGCGACCGGGTTGTGCAAGGAAAAGACGCCGCAACTGCGCGAGCTGCGCCCGGACCACTATGTGTCGTGCCACCGCGCCGAAGAGTTGAACTTGATCGGGGTCACGGCGGCAGTGATCACCTATCACGACGTGGTTGTCGCCGAGCCGCAAGCCGAGCCGTCCAGGCCGGAAGCGGCGGCGGTTGCGCCCGGCGACGTGCAGATCACCTACATCGAGTACGACCCGCCGGGGCGCGACCTGGAAGGCGAGTATGTCCAGCTCGAGAACAAGGGTGAGGTGGAGCAGGATATGAGCGGCTGGGTGTTGAGCGATCTGGGCGGGCATTCCTTTACATTTCCCGAGTTTACGCTGTCGCCGGGGGCGGGTGTCAAGGTGTGGAGCAAAAAGGGAGAGGATGCGGCGACGGACTTGTATTGGGGCTGGGGGCGCCCGATCTGGAACAATAGCGGGGATACGGCCAATCTGGTGAACGGGCAAGGCGAGATCGTCAGTTCGTATACCTATGCTCCATAGCACAGTTTGGAGATGTAAGTTGATCTATCCCTGTGTTGTGTATTGGGGGTATGTCCAAAGGGAAACCCGTGTCAACGAGGTTTCCCTTTGCCGTGTATGCCCATTTGGGCAGTAAAAAGGAGGAGCAGCGATGCAAGATTGGGTTATTGCCTGTAGCGGCATCACCTGGCCGCGCGATATGCCGCGCGATCAAGTGCTGGCCGAAATCGCCCAGGCCGGGTACCAGGGCGCGCCGGCCGGCCCGCGGGGCGGCGCAACCGCGCAGCAAGTGATCGAGCAGTATGCCCGGCATGGCCTCAAGCCGGGACCGGGCTACCTGGGAGCGAGTTTTGAAAACCCGGCCGAAGAAGAGAAAATTTTGAGGCAGGCTCAAACGCTGGCGACGTTCGCGCGCGAGATCGGCTGCACCGAGTTGTACGTCGCTGCCGGAGGGTTCGGCGGTTATGTCACTTCACGCGGTCTCACCCGCGCGCAGATTTCGGGGCAGGTGCGGCCGGAAGATATGATGAGCGAGGCCGAGTTTGAACAGTTTGCCCGGACGCTCAACAAAGTGGGCGCGATTACGCTGCAAGAGGGTGTCAAAAGCTGTTTCCACAACCACGTCGGCAGCACGATCGAGACGCGGGCCGAGATCGACAAGCTGTTTTCGATGTTGGACCCGGCGCTGGTCTTTCAGGGCCCCGACATCGGTCATCTGGCCTGGGCCGGCGAAGATGTGACGCAGTTTTGCCGCGATTATGCCGCCCGGATCGCGTCGGTACACCTCAAGGACATCGATCCGAACGTGCTGCGGCAAGGCGTCGAACAGAATTGGGACTATGGCAAATTCTCCGACCAGGGCATTTTTGCCGAGTTGGGCGAGGGGATGGTCGACTTTGCGGCCATATTTGACATCTTGAAGCAGGCCGGGTACAAGGGCTGGATCATTGTCGAGACGGATCGCACGACCAAATCGAGCGCGTTGGAAAGCGCCCAGATCAGCCGGGCGTATCTGCAAAGCATCGGTCTATAGGGTGATTGGTTATCTGGATGATGCTGGGCTGACTCACATTTTTTGACCTGGCTCCCCTGAAAAAAGGGCGGGTTAACCGCAAGGACGCCTCGGACAAAGTCAGTCCGCGAATGCCGAGATTATCGTATGTATTTGAATGTTAATGGCGTTCTTTGATGCTCCATTTCTTTGTAGCTGGTTTTTCAGTGGACTCTGATTGGCTATTTTATACGAGGAGATGTTCTATGTCGAAATTCCGAATGGGTGTGATTGGCTGCGGAAAGCCTTGGGGATCGCCAGGCGCGACGGGGATGGGGCAGGGCAACGTCCACGCGATGGGCTATATTGCCTCGCCGGACTGCGAACTGGTCGCCGCGTCAGACATCCGGCAAGATAATCTCGATGCGTTTGTGCAGCGTTACGGTGTTCCACGCGGCTATCTCGATTACCACGAGATGCTGGCGCGGGAACATCTCGATATGGTCAGCATTTGCCTGTGGCCCAAACTGCACGGCCCGGTGTTGTTCGACTGTGTCGCGGCCGGCGTCAAGGCGGTGCATTGCGAAAAACCGATCGCCCCGACCTTTGGCGAAGCCAAAAGGATGGTCGAGGTATGCGCCGAAAAGGGCGTTCAACTGACCTTTAACCATCAGCGGCGGTTTGGCAAGCCGTTTTACACGGCCAAGGCCCTGCTCGACGAGGGCAAAATTGGCCGGCTGCGGCGCATCGAGGGTTTCACCGACAACCTCTATGACTGGGGCACGCACTGGTTCGACATGATGTTTTATTTCAACGACGAGCAGCCGGTCGAGTGGGTGCTGGGGCAGATCGATGCGCGCGGCGGGCGCAAGATTTTCGATGTCTTGATCGAAGGACAAGGTCTGAGCACGTTCAAGTGGAAAAACGGCGTTTACGGCCTGATGAACACCGGTGGTGGGCAGCAGTTCGACTGTGGTCTCCGTCTGCTCGGCAGCGAGGGCGTGATCGAACTGTGGGTGCGCGATGGCGCCGCGCTGCGGATGAATGGCATTGCCACCCACGGCGAATGGCAAGAGTTTGACGTGGGTGTACGCGACGCCTATCTCAAAACCACCGTCGACGCCGTGCTCGATGCGATCGCTGCGCTCAAAACCGGGCGCGAACCCGAGTTGGCCGGCTGGAAGGCTTTGCAGGCCACCGAGGTCATTTTTGCCACCTATGAGTCGAGCCGCCGGCGCGGGCGGGTCGAGCTGCCGCTCGAGATCGACGATTCGCCGCTGCGGGCCATGCTCGACGCGGGGCAAATCTCGGTCGTCGCCGAAACGCCGGTAAAAGGGATGGATTGGGTACAGGGCGACGTGCGCGCCAATCGAATCAAGGTGCATTACTATCGCACCGGCAGCAAAAAACCGCCGGTAGTGCTCGCGCACGGTTTTTCCGACAATGGTCTGTGCTGGATTCGCGCCGCCAAAGCCCTGGAAGCCGATTATGACTTGATCATGCCCGACGCGCGCGGTCACGGTTTGAGCAGCGCGCCGGAAAGCGGCTATACTGACCAGATTCGCGCGGCCGATATTGCCGAATTTGTCCAGATGCTCGGCCTCGACAAACCGGCGCTGATCGGCCACTCGATGGGCGCGGCATCGACGGCGATGGCGGCGGCCAACTATGGCCACCTGTTTAGCTGCGCCATCCTCGAAGACCCGCCATGGTTTGCCCCGGATTCACCCTGGGCCAAACGGCTGGGCGCCTCGCCGGAGGAGCGGAAAAAGCAGGCTGAAACGCGGCGCGCACAGATCGTGGAACAAAAAGCCAAATCCGTTCAAGAGATTATCGCTGCGGTGCGTCCCGATCTGCCAACCTGGGACGAGATCGAGTGGCAGGTGTGGGCCGAGTCGAAAAAGCAACTCAGTCCCAATGCCGTGAGGCGTTACGACGCCAAACGCCCCGACTGGCGCGAGATCGTATCCCGGATCGAGATTCCGACGCTGCTGATCATCGGCGACCCGGAGCGACACTCGATTGTCACGCCAGAAACGGCGCAACAAGCGGCCGAGATCAACCCGCGGATCAAAGTCGTGCAGCTCAAAGGCGCGGGGCACAACATCCGCCGTGAGCAGTTTGCGGGTTTTATCGCGGCGGTGAGGGCGTTTTTGGAAAACCATTACCAATAGCGAATCGCAAATTGGTTTGCGATTTGAGGTCTTTTATGACCAAACGTCAACGCAAGAGACGAAAATCAGGCCAACAAGCGCCGGCGCGTTCATCGGCGCAGCGATCTGGCGCGCAACAGGCCAGTTTGCAAAATTTTACGATCAAAGGCTGGGCGGTGACGGCGCAGGTGCTCAGAATGCGCCGCGACGTTGCCGCCGTCCTCGACCTGATGGGCTTTTTCGATTGGCTCGGTGACGAGAACATGCGCGCGATCCGGCGCCGGCTGCCGCGCCTGGCTTGCGAGAGCGGTTGCGCGTACTGTTGCCATGTCGGCGCGACGCGGCCCGATCTGCTGCCGGTAGAGGCGCTGCGGATCGTCAAATATCTCGAACAGGACGACGACGCGCGCCGCCGGGTTAAAGCGCGGTTGGAAACGGGGGATTCTGGTTTTCCAGAGGACGCCGTTTTGCCCGCGCCCTGTTTGTTCTTGCACCAGGAGCGCTGCACGATTTATCCCGTTCGCCCGCTGCGCTGCCGCGCGCAAAACTCGCCCGACGCCGCGCTGTGCGAGCAAAATTATCGCGGCCGGCGGGCGACGATGCCGCTGCTCAGTGAGCCGGCCTTGCTGTACAAGAGTCTGCAAATGGGGCTGCGTCTGGGTCTGCAAGAGGTCGAACTGGGCAGCGCGCCGCTGCAAATGACGCCGGCGATCCGGCTGGCGCGATCGGCGTCGGGCATTTTTGATCGTTGGCTCGGTGGCGAGGCTGTGTTCGAGGCCGTCGTCTATCCCGAAGCGGCCGACGAGGCACAGTTGATCGCCCGCTTTATGCGCCAGAACCGCGTCCGCCTGGGCGTCGAGCAGCAGGCCATGCAGCGGGTGATCTCGATGTGTGTGAACGCGCCGGGTACCTGGGCGCGATATACGGTGGATGGCAGGTCACGCTTGTAGCGTGACGATGTTGTTTGTATAATTGTTTGCATAAAGGAGTGCAATATGTTCAAAAATTTGAACGCCGGGGCGGTTGGGATTCACGGTCTCGATTTGGCCCAGACCATCGAACTGGCTCAAAAGATCGGCTTTGGCGGCATCGATTTCAGCATTCAAGAGGCCGCGCAGTTGGCCGACGCGCACGGTGTCGAATATGTGCGCAAACTGTTCGACGAAGCGGGTGTCAAGCCGGGGCAGTGGGGGCTGCCGGTGGCCTGGAACAAGGACGAGGCCGAGTGGAAAGAGGGACTGGCAGCGCTGCCCAGGTTGGCTGCGTTGGGCCTGGCGCTGGGCTGCACGCGCACGGCGACGTGGTGCCTTTCCGGCTCGAACGAACGTCCGTTCGAGGAAAACTGGCAGTGGCACATTGGGCGTTTTCGCCCCATCGCCGAGATTTTGGCCGCGCACGGCTGTGTGCTGGGCATCGAGTTTCTCGGCCCGCAGACGATCCGCGATCGCTTTGAGCACGAGTTTGTCTATACCCTGGGCGGGATGATGGCCCTGGCGCGCGAGATCGGCGGCAACGTCGGTTTGCTGCTCGACGCCTGGCATTTGTTCACCTCCGGCGACGGGTTGGATGTGATCGACGAGATCGCCGCCCGGGACGTGGTCACGGTACACGTCAACGACGCGCCGGAGGGGCTGACTCTGGAGAGTTATGTCGATAGCGACCGTCGCCTGCCGATGGAGACCGGCGTGATCGACCTGCCTGGGTTGATCAACAAGCTGGCCGCAATGGGTTATGACGGCCCGGTCACACCGGAGCCGTTCAGCAAGCGGATCAACGAACTTGCGGCGCAGGATGCGATGGCCGCGGGTGAACTGATCGCCGATTATATGGCCAGGCTGTGGAAAGCAGCAGGGCTGGAATAGGGGATGGCGAAATGACGCTCAAAATCGGACTGATTGGCTGCGGCGGGATTATGCACGCCCACGTCGAGGGCTGGAAAAAGGTCGCCGGACGTGCCGAGATCGTCGCTATGGCCGATATTTCTGAGGCCAATGCCCGGACGCGAATGGAACAGTACGGCCACGAGGTTGCCTATTATGCCGACTATGACGACCTGTTGGCCGACAAGACGATCGACGCGGTGGACATTGCTCTGCCGCATTTTATGCACCGCGATTCGATCGTCGAGTCGGCGCAGGCGGGCAAGCATTTGATGACCGAAAAACCGTTGTGTCTCAACCTCAGCGAGGCGGCCGATATTGCTCAGGCGGTAAAGGCCAGCGGGATTACAATGATGGCCGGGCACAATCAGCTCTTTTTTCCCACCGTGCTCAAGGCCAAAGAGATGATCATGATGGGCGACATCGGCCAGGTGTATGCCGTGAACACGATGGATGCCGGGGCGCGCCGGCGCGGGCCGGGCCTCGACAAGTCGATGTGGGGGCAGGTTGCGCCGCGCCGGCAGACCTGGCGCTCCGATCCGGCCAAAATGGGCGGCGGTGAGCTGATCGACACCGGCTATCATCCCGCTTACCGGCTGCTCTTTTTGGCCGGGCAGATGCCGGTCGAGGTCTCGGCGACGCTGGGCAATTATCGCATCCCCATGGATGAGGAAGACACCGCGCAGCTTGCGGTCAAGTTTGCCGACGGCGCGATGGGCAGCTTGTTCACCAGTTGGGCCATCGCCGCGCCGGGCTGCGGGCCGACGCTGTTCAGCATCCAGGCCGAGGCCGGGCAGTTGTGGGGCGAAAGCGCCAAATTGTACTATCAGCCGGTCGGGTTTCAGCAGCCGGCGGTGATCGAGTACCCCGGTTGGAATTATGATCGCACCTTTGCCGCCGAGATCGCCCATTTTGTCGATGCCATCGAGGGAGGCTTTGAACCGCTGCACTCGGTGCAAGAGGCGACGGACACGCTGCGGCTGATCCTGGCCGGGTACAAGTCGGCGCAAGAGGGAACGGTGGTCAAATTGTAGCGCCGGGCGTTTTCTCACTCCCGTCGAACGAGGCCGGGGCGGCGCGTTGTTCCAAAGATGCTGGATGGATGCCAAGTTTCTGTGTGGGGCGGGCAATCTGGCGCCTAGCCACCCTACACATTTGACTTTGGCCGGCGCAAAATCAATTTAGGGGGCAAC
>CAYZYE010000170.1:0-337 GCA_964481205.1 uncultured Anaerolineae bacterium
GATCACCCGCCCACCGCCAAGTACCAGATCGAACACCTGAGCCGGGTCCTGTTGGCTGGTCATATCTTCATCCTCTCGCGTTCACGGCCACGTTCTCGATATGCACTTGTTTGACCTAATTCGCGGCTTGTGCTATAATCCCGCTTAATCAACCAGTTTGCTGATTTCTCGACATGGTGACGTAGCCAAGTGGTAAGGCAAGGGTCTGCAAAACCCTCATTCATCGGTTCGAATCCGATCGTCACCTCTTTTTTTTTTTTTTTTTGTTTTTTTTTTAAATTGTTTTTATATCATATATGCCGGGCACATGCAATGGATGCTTTGTTCTCTCCTTCGC
>CAYZYE010000170.1:347-8698 GCA_964481205.1 uncultured Anaerolineae bacterium
TCTGCCAACCCCTCATTCATCGGTTCGCATCCGATCGTCCCCTCTTTTTTTTTTTCTTGGTTTGTTTATGAATGGCTAGTATATCATATATGCCGGGCACATGCAATGGATGCCTTGTTCTCTCCTTCGCGCCGACAATCTCTCGGCGCGTTTCCTTTTGTGAGCAATTGAAAAAACCCTGATCACGCCTCGCCAACCGCAGAAAACGCACAAAAGCAAAACAAGAGTATTGTTTGTAAAAAGGAGCTGGTCTATGCCAGATCAACGCCAACGGATGCAGGAACTGGTTGAACAAATACAATACCATAACTATCGTTATTATGTCCTGAACGATCCCGTGATCGGCGACCGGCAGTACGACGAGCTGCTGCGCGAGCTGCAAGCCATCGAAGCGGCGCACCCCGGCTGGATCGCGCCGGACTCGCCGACGCAGCGCGTGGGCGCCGGGCCGCAGGCCGGTTTTGAAAAGGTACGGCACCCACGTCCGATCCTCAGCCTGAGCAATGCCTTTAGCGGCGACGAGGTGCGCGCCTGGCTGGAACGCATCGCCAAACTGCTGCCGGAGGGAGTCGCGGTAAGCGATCTGGCGTTTACCGTCGAGCCAAAATTCGACGGGCTGACGGTGGTGCTGCATTACGAAAACGGCCTGCTGGTGCGCGGTGCAACGCGCGGCGACGGCGAGATCGGCGAGGACATTATCTCCAACCTGCGCACGATCCCCGGTGTGCCGCTGCGCATCCCGGTGACGCGCGACGGGCCGCCGGCGCCGCCGCGACTAATAGTGCGCGGCGAGGCTTTTATGCCGCTCACCAGGTTTGCGGCATTCAACCAAAAACTAGAAGGGTTGGGCGAAAAGCCCTTTGCCAACCCGCGCAACGCCGCCGCCGGCTCACTGCGCCAACTCGATCCACAGGTCACGGCGCAGCGACCACTGGCCGTGTTTTGCTACGCCATCGTCGACGCCAATGGGATCGCGTTGGCAACGCAATGGGAAGCGCTGCGCTATCTGCGCTCGATGGGCTTCCCGGTGAGCAACGAGGTTGCACGATTGGACGACATCGATCAGGTGGTCGAGTATTGCGAGCAGTGGATGGAAAAGCGCGACACACTCGATTATGAAATAGACGGCATCGTGATCAAGATCGACGATCTGGCGACGCGCGAGGCGTTGGGTGTGGTCGGCAAAGACCCGCGCGGCGCGATTGCGCTCAAGTTTCCGGCCCGCGAGGCGACGACGCGATTGCTCAAGGTAATCATTAACGTGGGACGCACCGGCGCGCTGGCCCCGGCGGCGGTGCTAGAGCCGGTCGAAATTGGCGGCATTACGGTGCAAAACGCAACACTGCATAACTTTGAGGATATTCAGCGCAAGGACATTCGCGTCGGCGATATGGTGCGGATCAAGCGCGCCGGCGACGTGATCCCCTATGTCATCGGGCCAATCGTCGATCTGCGCACCGGCGACGAGCGCCCGATCGAGCTGCCCACGCATTGCCCGTCATGCGGCGAGCGGGCGGTCAAGGCCGAAGACCAGGTGGCCGTTTACTGCCTCAACCCGTCTTGCCCGGCGCAGTTGGTGCGCCGGGTCGAGTACTGGGCTTCGCGCAGCACGATGGATGTCGCCGGGTTAGGAACACGTATCGTCGAGCAGCTTGTCAAAGAACGGCTGGTGCAAGACGTCGCCGACCTGTACGCGCTGACCGTCGAGCAGCTTTTACCCCTGGAAGGCTTTGCCCAGAAAAAGGCGCAAAAGCTGATTCATGCAATACAGGCCTCCAAAGCGCAGCCGTTCAGCCGCTTGTTGGCGGCGTTGGGCATCCAGGGCGTTGGCGTGACCGTTGCCCAACTGCTAACGACCCATTTCCCCTCCATCGACGCGCTGGCCGCGGCGACGCAAGACGAGATCAAAGCCATCCACGGCATGGGCGAGCACACCGCGCGCAGCATCGTACAGTGGTTTGCCAACGAGCGAAACCGCAAATTGATCGCCAGGCTCAAGCAGGCCGGCCTGACGATGGTCGCCGGGCCGCCGGCAGGCGAACAAAGCGGCGCGCTCCCGCTGGCCGGCAAAACCCTGGTCATCACCGGCACGCTGCCCACGTTGAGCCGCAACGAGGCCAAAGCGTTGATTCAGCAACACGGTGGCAAAGTCACGGGATCGGTATCCGGCAAGACCGACTATGTGCTGGCCGGCGAAAAAGCCGGTTCCAAGTTGCGCAAGGCACAGCAATTGGGCGTGCCGGTCATCGACGAAGCCGGACTGCGCGAGATGATTGGCCGGCAAGTGTAAAAAAGGAGGGTGATATGTCGGATTTACCCAAGTTGACCCAGGCCGCGATCCAAAGTCTGTTCTCGGAACAGACATTTGGGCGCGGACAAGACTATTACACCAACGGCGCGGTCTTGGAAGCCGCACGGCGCGGCAGTACGCTGTTGGCCGAGGTGGAGGGCAGCAGTTACGCCCCATACCGCGTCACGGTCGAACTGGACGCGGGCGGCGTGGTCGACGCCAACTGTACGTGTCCCTACGATTGGGGCGGTTATTGCAAGCACATCGCCGCCGTGCTGTTGACATACATTCACAAGCCGGACGAGTTTGTCGAGCAAAGATCGGTCGAGTCGCTCTTGGCCGGCCTGGATTCGACCACGTTGGCGGATCTGCTCAAGAATCTGTTGGCCCGGCATCCCCATCTCATCGACTGGGTCGAGGGGCAGTTGAGCGCCCATCGAGAGCGCGCCCGGCCACCGTCCGAAAAAGGCGCTGCCCCACGCCGGCGGCAGGCGCCATTGGACCCCACGCCGTTTCGTCGCCAGGTCAACCGCGTCTTGCACAGTTTGGACAGCCTTGGCCCTTCGGAGGCCTATTGGGGCGTCAGCGGCATCGCAGAACAGCTGGAGCAAATCGTCGAGCAAGCGCAGCCCTTTGTCGAAGCGGGAGATGGCCGTAACGCGCTGGTCATTCTCGACGTGGTCGCTTCTGCGTATGTAGAGCAGTGGATCGAGTTTGACGACTCGGATGGCTACCTGGGCGGTTTTTTCTCCGACCTTGGTTCGGCGTTTGCCGAGGCTATTTTGAGCAGCGATCTGTCGGCGCAAGAACGCCAGGCATGGGCGGCCAAGTTGACCGCCTGGCAGGCCGAGGTCGATGACTATGGCATTGACGACGGCTTTGATGTGGCGATCGCGGCGGCGCAGTTGTGGTGGGACGACGAGCGTGTGCAACAGGTGTTGGCCGGATCGGGTTCGCATTTGTTTGACGAGCAAGATCTCTGGTATGCAGATCGGTTGATCAAAGCTTATTTGAACGTGTTGATGTGGCAAGAGCGAACCGACGAGTACCTGAATTTCTCGCGGTCGGTGGGGCGGCATGCGCAGTATGCAACAATGTTGGTTGCGCTTGATCGCAGCCAGGACGCTGCCGATTACGCTTTGCAGAATTTTACAACGCAAGACGACGCTTTATATCTAGCCAAATCGTTGCGCGACAAAAAAGAATTGCCCCTGGCACTGACGATTGCCGAACACGGACTTGGTTTGACGGGGCAGACGGCCTTTTTGGCATGCTGGCTGCGCGATCTGGCCGTCGCTGTGAACCGAGATACTCTGGCGCTTCGGGCGGCGCGTCAGGCGTTTATGGCCTCGCACCATTTGGATGATTACAAGGCGGTCGAATCGCTCGCCGGGGCCGATTGGCCGCAAATCAAACCCGAGCTGTTGCAGCGGCTTGGCGAGGCAAACTCGGCATCCACCAAGATCGACATTTACCTGTATGAAGGAATGATCGAGCAAGCCGTTCAAACCATCGATCAAAACCAGTACGCGGGATACAACGCCGTCGAAAAGGTGGTCGACGCGGCCTACAAAAGCCATCCCGACTGGACAATCCGGCAATGCAAGCAGCAGGCCGAACCGATCATGGACAGGGCCAAATCCAAATATTATCACCATGCTTTGCGCTGGCTGGAAAAGGCGCGCCGGGCATACCTGGCGGCGAACCGTGCGGGCGAATGGCAGCAATACGTTTCAAAATTGATCGAAAAGCATAGACGCCAATATTCTTTGCGCCCCGGCCTCGAGGCGTTGCAAAAAAAGGTAGAGCAATGACTCAATCCCCGCCCTGCCCATATTGTCAAAACACATCTTATCGGCGCGTGGGCCAGCAGCGGCTGGTCTGTACGGCCTGCGAACACGAGTTTGACATTGAGCACAATTTGTGTCGCGCCTGCGGGCATTTGAACAAAGACGGGGTTGCGCGCTGCGCCCATTGTCAGGCCGAACTCAACCCCGATACCATCGGGCGGATCATCGGCGACCGCACCAAACCGCGGGAGCGGTGGCAAAAAGAGCGGCTCAAGATCGCCAGGGAACAGAGAAAACGAGAAGCCCAAATCGCGGAGAAACAAATGGCCGAGTATTGGGCCGAAGAAGAGGCGCGACGCCAGGCGCTGGCCCGCCGTCTGGCCGAAAAGCAAGAGCGCGACCGGCGGATGATGATCGCGGTGGGCATTGTCGCCGCCGTGGTGTTGGCGCTGATCCTGATCATCACGGTGGTTGTGCATCTCGCGGCCTGAGACCAAAACCACATTGTTCTCTGCGGTTGCCGGGTTTTTCAACACGTTTCTTGCGTATTGGGACTATACCGGCAACGCTGAAAAGGAGCAAACACCAATGAAAACAGAAACGACAAAATTAGAGCAACCGCGCAAGCGCCGCCTTTGGCCGTGGGTGATCGGCCTCGGTGCCCTCTTGTGGCTGGCCGCGAGCCTCGCCTCGTGCGCAGTGGCCGGCATCGCCGCCATACTGATCGGCGCCGGCGGGCAGGCCTCGTGGCATCGCGGCGACGCCGTGGGGTTGATCTATATCGAAGGCCCGATCGGCATCAGCGGCGCCAGCGCCAGCGTCGACAGCCGCGCCATCATTGACTTTATCAAGCAGGCCGAAGCAACGCCCAGCGTCAAAGCCATCGTTCTGTACATCAACAGCCCCGGCGGCGCGGTCGTCCCCTCGGCCGAAATGTACCGCGCGATCCGGGAGGCCACCAAACCGGTGGTCGCCGTGATGGGAGACGTGGCCGCTTCGGGGGGATATTACATTGCCGCCGGCGCCGACAAAATCATCGCCCACCCGGCGACGATCACCGGCTCAATTGGCGTATACGGGCAAATGATCAATGCCGCCGAACTGTTTGAAAAATTGGGGATCGAGGGCGTGATCATCCGCAGCGGCGACGCCAAAGCAGCCGGAAACTGGTTCGAACACCCGACCGCCGAACAACTCGCCGTCGAACAGGCCATCGTCGACGAGATGCACGAAATGTTTATCCAAGACGTGGCCGCAGGAAGAGGAAAACCGGAAACCGAGATTCGCCGGTTGGCCGATGGCAGACCTTACACCGGCAAGCAGGCGCTCGAACTGGGCCTGGTCGACGCGCTGGGCAACCTCGAAGACGCGATCGACGCCGCGGCCCAATTGGGCAACATTGCCGGAGAACCATCGATCATCGAATACCGGAGAACAATGTCCTTAACCGAAGCATTACTGGCATCATCGGCGCAAAGACGCCCCTTGCTTGAACAGTGGCTCGATTTTCAAATGAGCCTGCCGCAAATGCTGTATCTGGGGCAATAAAATCAGAGACGCTCCTCGTTCGCCATTTTCTGCAACTCGAACAACCTGGTCAACGCCTCGATTGGCGACATTGCGTTCACATCGAGTTGTTGCAGCGCCTCGATCACCGGGCTGGGCGCGCCAAACAACGGCAATTGCAGCACCTCGACGCGACGCTGCGTCTTGGTGCCCGGCGACCTGGACGCCTCTTTTTCCAATTCTTCCAAAATCTCTTCGGCGCGATGAACGACCGGTTTGGGCATCCCGGCCAACTGTGCCACATGAATGCCATAGCTCTTGTCGGCGCCGCCGGGCACAATGTGATGCAGAAAAATGACCCGGTCGCCCTGTTCGGCGACATCGACATTGTAATTACGCACCTGGGGCAAAATACGCGCCAGGTCGGTCAACTCGTGATAGTGCGTGGCAAACAACGTCTTGGCCCCCAGGCGCGGGTGATTGTGAACATATTCGACAATCGCCCAGGCAATCGAAATGCCGTCATAAGTGCTGGTGCCGCGCCCGATCTCGTCGAGGATCAACAGACTGCGCGAGGTGGCGTGGTTGAGAATATACGCCGCCTCGACCATCTCGACCATAAACGTGCTTTGCCCGGCGCTGATCTCGTCTTGAGCGCCAATGCGGGTAAAAATACGGTCAACCAGGCCAATCTTCGCCTCATCGGCAGGGACAAACGCGCCAATCTGCGCCATCAACACGATCAAGGCCACCTGCCGGATATAGGTCGATTTGCCGCTCATATTCGGCCCGGTGATGATGTGAATCGCCTCCCCGTCTGACATTGTCGTGTCGTTGGGAATAAACGGCGACTCGCGCATCGTCAACTCGACCACCGGGTGCCGCCCGGCGACGATACGCAGATCGCCGTCGTCGGTCAGAATTGGGCGCACATAGCGATGATCGACGGCCACTTGGGCCAGCGCAGACAAGAGATCGAGCTGCGCCAACGCGCGCGCCGTGCGCAGTACACCGTCGGCGCTGGCCGCCACACGGTCGCACACCTCGCAAAAAAGCCGCGCCTCGATCTCTTGCTTGCGTTCCTCGGCATTGAGCACCAGAGCCTCGTATTCCTTGAGCTTGGGGGTGATGAACCGCTCGGCGTTGACCAACGTCTGCTTGCGAATATAGGTCTCTGGCGCCGCGTCCAGATTGCTCCTGGTGATCTCGATATAATAACCGAACACCTTGTTGTACCCCACTTTGAGGTTCTTGATCCCCGTTTTTTGGCGCTCGCTCTTTTCCAGATTGGCGATCCACGACTTGGCCTCTTGCGACGCCGCCAACAAGCGGTCGAGTTCGGCGGAAAAACCGGGGCGAATCGCACCCCCGCCAGAGATCGTGGCCGGCGCGTCATCGACGATCGCCTCGGCGATCAGCGAGGCTACTTCTGAACGATCATCCAGTTGGCCGGCGAGATCGGCGATCACCGGCGCGGGCGCGCCGATCGCCGCCAAAACCGCGCGCAGGGGCGGCGCGGCCTCTAGCGCTTTGCGTATCCCAACGAGATCGCGCGGCCCGGCCAGACGCGCCGTCGTCTGGCCGCCGCACACCGTGCGCCCGATCAAACGCTCCAGATCGGGCAAGTTTTTGAGCAGGTCACGCACCTGGGCGCGCAGCGACGTATCGCCGGCAAAGGTCTCCACCGCATCCAATCGCGCGTCCAATCGCGCCACATCGAGCAAAGGCTGGTTGAGCCACTGCCGCAGCAGCCGCCCCCCCATCGCCGTGCGCGTCTTGTCGAGCACATCGAGCAGCGACCCGCGCGTTTTGCCCTCACGGATCGTCTGCGTCAACTCGAGATTGCGCCGTGTGGCCGGATCGAGGGTCATAAATTCGAGCGACGAATAAGTGGTCAACGCCGCAAGCTGTTCCAACGCGGCTTTTTGCGTCTCCCGCAAATAATAGACAATCGCCCCGGCCGCGCGAACGGCGGGCGGCTTGCGCTCGCAGCCAAACCCGGCCAACGAAGCAACGTGAAACTGTTCGCACAATGCCTGCCGCGCGTTCTCTAGCTCAAAGCGCCAATCCTCGCCGGGCGAAAGATGAAAACCGGCGTCGGGCAACTGCGCCTCGATCTGCGTCTGAAGCGACTGCGGCGCCAGCAGCTCGGCCGGCTGAAGGCGGGCCAACTCTTCGCGCACCAGTCGCCACACCTTTTCCTGCCCCTCGGCGTCGAGCGCGGTGGTCGCAAACTCACCGGTGGTAATGTCGGCATAGGCCACACCGGCGCGCTGCCCGTCGACGACGAGCGCGCAGAGGTAATTGTTGCGCTTTTCGTCGAGCAGCGCCGGCTCGACCACGGTACCCGGCGTGACCACACGGCTCACCGCCCTCGGCACCAACCCCTTGACCGGCGTGCTGCCGATCTGATCGACCACTGCGACCTTGTAGCCGGCATGGATCAACTTGGCAATGTATCCTTCGACCGAATGGTACGGCACGCCGGCCAACGGCACACGCTGCCCGCCCCCCACCGGACGCGAAGTGAGCACAATGTCGCACACTTGGGCAACCGTCCCGGCATCCTCGTCAAAAGTCTCGTAAAAATCGCCCAGCCGGAAAAAGACGATCACATCGGGATATTGCGCCTTGATGCGCAGGTATTGTTTGCGAACCGGAGTAACCTGGCGTGCTCTTGTCATCGCTCCCCTTTGTCCAAGCCGATCCTCGCGCAGATCATTCCACGCTGCAAGAAAATTGACCAAACATTCCCATATTATATC
>CAYZYE010000171.1:0-8696 GCA_964481205.1 uncultured Anaerolineae bacterium
GGGCGCTGTTCTGTAGCGCGGCGATTGATCGCCGCGCGCGCCAGGATAAATGCAACTGCCCTGTCACTGGACTTGCCAGGTTTACCACACCGGTGTTATGTCTGCAACCGGCAGATTGTTAAATCTGCAAAACTACTGGTTTCATTTTTCGCCGGCACGGCGACGACATTTGCGTCTATGGACGATCATTTGCGGTTTCCCGAGTCCGGCGATTGTGACCCGATATCATCCACCGCGTCGACATCAGGCACGTCTTTTCGCCGGGTTGGTCAATCTGATAATACACGGTCAAAATCGTCCCATCATCCAGCTCGACCGAAGCCGGATAGCCCAGATCGACGCTGCCCCCATCGTCGCGCAGCACGATCACATTGGCGCTGTCCCACGTCTGACCATCGTCTTTGGACAAGCACGCGCGCTGCCCAAAAGGCGCGTGCCGGTAGCCAAAAGTGACCAGCACCCGCCCGTCGCGCAGTTTGATCAAATGCGGCGGCTTGCCCAAAATCTCGGTCGGGCGCGGCTCCGTCCAGGTATAACCGCCATCGCTCGACTCGAACTGCCACAGCACGCCGCTGCGACGCCCGGCCCGATAAGGGCGCGTCTCGTGTCGCGCCATCGCCAACAGCCGGCCCGGCGCCACCTCGACCAGATGCGGCTCACACAGGTACTCGTTTTTCGCCGGAAACATGTTGACGCGAGCGATCACGGCCCACGTTCGCCCCGTATCGCGCGATTCAGCGACCAACAGCGCGCTGGTCTGACCCACCCGGTCATAGCCCCCCGTACCCAGATACAACAACCGCCCATCCGTCATTTCGATCGGCCCGTGCGGCGTCGATGGCGGCACGACAATCGGCTCATCCCAACTCTGACCGCCGTCCGTCGAGCGACGAATCCAATGTCCCACCCGGCGCACGCCGTCGTCGGCGCGATGCTGCGTCCACTGCGCCACATCCGCCTCTGAAATCGTCGACAAATGACGCTGCCGGCGATCTCGTTCCTCCACGGGGCAAATCTCTAAATACCGTTTTGTTATATAATGCGACGTAAACCAACTGACGATCAACGTGCCATCGGTGCAGGCCAGAATCCCGGCATCGCGATCGTCGAGCGGCGTGTTGGTGATCAATTCGGGCGCGCTCCAGGTTGCGCCGCCATCCATCGAGCGGAGCGCAAAGGTTTTGCCAAAGGGACAAATGTGCCGATCACGGTCGCCGGAAAAGACAACCCACAATACGCCGTCCGGCGTCTTGGCCACCGTCGGCCAACCAATATAGCGCCCCGGCTGCTTGCAGATCACTTTTGATTCGAGTATCGTTGCACTGGCAGACATCGTTATACCCTCCACACCTGATCTTTCCCTATACCTGTCGCACATCGACAAACTGCCCCGTCTCCGCCGATGCTTTTGCCGCCAAACACGCAAAAGCACTCTGCAAACCGGTCTGGATCGGCGTGCGCGATTTAGCCGCGCCCTGGATCAGCCCCACAAAGTCATAGGCCAGCTCCATATCGCCGCCAAAATGACCGGCGCCCTCTCCGGCGCGTTCCAATGCACTAAACGGCGCGTGATGCCGCACACGTTCGAGTTGATTGGTGTACCAGTCGAAACTGACCGTGCCCATATAGCCGCTGACCGTCGCGCCACGCGCAGCCGCGTCTCGACGGGCGTAAAAAACCTGCGTATACACCCCGTGCGCGCCAGAAGCAAATTCGAGCAGCGCACTGGAACAATCCTCATTCGTGCCCGTCTCCAGCGACCCACTGTCGACGCTATAGACACAAGGATGATCGTCATGCACGCCAGTGGTTTGGTTGCGACGGCGGTTCTGCGGGCTTTCCAGACACGTCGCTTGTTCATCACACTGCGAGCAAGTCAACCCGGCGCGCTTGTCGCCGCCAAAGACGTGCCGCCAGGTGCCCATCGCCGCCACGCGCACGATCGGCTCTCCCATCAGGTACATCAAGTAATCAAAATCGTGCGTGGCCTTTTGCATGAACAAACCCTGCGTGATCTCGAAAATGCGCGTCTGTCGCTCCCAATAGCAGGTGCCATAGGGCACGTAATTGACCGCCGCGACGTGTACCGGCGTGCCGACCGCGCCATCTCGAATGTACTGCCTGGCGAGTTCGCACAATGGCGACACACGGAGCGGAAAACTGACCACCACCGGACAGCGCGAGCGTTCAAAGGCGCGCTCAAGTTCAATCGCCTGCGCCATCGAGATCGAGACCGGCTTTTCCAGAAACAGCGGCAAATCGTACCCGGCCACCTCGACCGCATAAGGCGTGTGCAGGTGACAGCGCGTGCCGATGGCTATCGCGTCGAGACGCCCCCCGCGCATCATCGCTTCGACGGACTCGTAAAAAACGACGTCCTGCCGGTCGCACTCGGCCAGACGCGAGCGCACGCCGGCCTGATCGGGGTCAACAACGGCCACGACGCGCACATCCGGCTCGACACGGCGAAAACCCCCATCGATCACATGGTGGATACGCCGGCCATATCCGATCACTCCCAAACGAATCATCGAACCCTCCTATCTTGACAATAGCACACGAGTCTGTTCCAAACGACTTGGGCGTCCATAGCATACCCCGGTGGGCGTTTTACGGGCGCAAATTGCCTTTACCCCAACGCGCCTACCGGCAGGATTGTCGCCTCATCCGTCTCGACGATCTCGGCTTGCAGCGCGCCATTCGATATCTCGGCCAACGCCGCCTGAAAAGCCGCAAAACGCTCGACCGCAAACCGCGCCGTGATCGTCACATCGACGGCAAAGTCCTCGTCCAAAACCTTGCCGCGATGGGTCCGGATCAACAACCGCACCTGCTCAAAGATGGGATACGGCGCGGCGAGCAAGACCGTGTGCGTTGGCACCTGGATCGCGCGCGGCAACGCGGCCAACAGTTCGCGCATGGCGTCGCCATAAGCGCGCACCAGGCCGCCCGTACCCAACTTGGTGCCGCCAAAATAGCGCGTGATCACCACCGCGACATTGCCCAGCCCGCTGCCTTGCAGCACCGCCAACGCCGGTCGCCCGGCCGTGCCGGAAGGCTCGCCGTCGTCGCTGCAATGGGCAATGGTCGATGAACCGTGGCCGATCAAATACACCGGTACGTTATGCGAAGCATCGTGAAATTCCGATTTGATGCGTGAAACAAACGCCCTGGCCTCATCGACCGAAAAGACCGGCGCAGCCGTGGCGATGAAACGCGAGTTGACGACGACGATCTCGACACGGGTTTCCCGCTGCGGAATCAGGCAATCGTCCATCAAACCAACGTCGCCAGCCACCGGCCGGTGATTTCGAGCACCTCGATCTTGATCTCTAAATTCTGACGCCGCACCGGCACCATATCGACCAGATCAAAACCGCAGATGCGCAGCACCTTTTCCAGACTCACCGTACAGGTCGGCGCGCCGCCGCCCCCGCCGCCGGCCACGCAAATGCCGATCGCCGCCTTGCCTTCGACGCCGGACTTGTCCTCGCGATGACGGATCACGCGGCGCAGGCGGTCGGTAAAGGCGCGCATACTCTCGCTCAAATCGCCCCAGTAGACCGGCGTCGCAAAAACCACGGCGTCGGCAGCCTCGATTTTGTCCACCAGCGCAGCAAAATCATCGTCGATCACGCAGCGTCCCTTGGAACGACACAACCCCCAGCCGCGCTCATCACACTGCCGGCAGCGCTCAAAATGCCCGGCCGGCAAAAAGACGCGCTCGCAAACCGCGCCACTGCCTTTAAGCAAAGCATCGACGGCCCGCGCGGTTTGCCCCGCTGGATTCCTGCTGCCCAAAATTGCCAACACTCTCATCCCAACCCTCCTGAATATCCCGTTGCGGCGCGGTCAACCAGACCCCAACAATGCCAAGTTATCTTGGTTTAGCCAAAATTTCTCTGATCCGAAACTGTTTGAACTGTAAGGCGCACGCCGGCCGCACAACCAGCGCCGTGTCGGCCCCCTCGCCTGTCCCGGCGATGGCGACGACCTCTTGCGCCAGATTCAGCAAGCCGGCGTCGGCGGCCATGATCGCCACCTCGACCGCCACTTTCATCCCCTGGCAAAAGCGATACAGCGTCTCGCGCACAATCTTGTTGGCCGGGTTGGGCGTAAACACCTCGCTCACGTCGTCGCCCAGCGCGTGGATTGAGGTGAGCACAATGACACCCAGCGACTCTAGCTCGGCGCGCTCGGCGGGCGTCATCGTCCACCCCTTGTCGGCAAACCCGGCGCCGATCGTCACGGCAACGATGGTCGCGCCCAGACCGTCAAACACCGCCCTGGCCCGTTTGGCCGTGTAGCCATGCGACGAGGCCACGACAATCTGCCCGATCCCCAACGCTTCGGCCCGCTCGCGGGCAATCTGCAATGTTGCGTCGGTATTGGCCTTGCCCGGTTTTTCAAAACACAGCGTCGTCATTCTCATTTGTCCTCCTCCCACTCTGAAAGGCTTTTTTCAGTGGACTCGAACGTTGCCCCATTATAACAGACCCGCGAGTTCTCGACAATTGCGACTCGAACCGTGACTGTTGCTTTTATGCGATCTATGGTACACTGTTAAAAGATTGTGCGTCCACAAACACCAAATGTGCCTTTGCGCCACCCCAAAAATAGCGGCTCAAAATTATGATGATATTACGCAACTTGTTTCGATCCCCAATTGCCGTTGCTCTGTGTACCGTCTGCATCGCCGGGCTGGTCTATATTGGCTGCTCGGTGATGATCCAGGCCGGCCTGCCCGCCGACGGCACATTGTGGACCGAAATAAGCGCCTCCGGCCTCTATGTGGCCAACGTCTTGACGCCAACCCCCGGCGGGCTTGAGGCCGGCGACCAGATTGTCGCCATCAAGGGCCGCCCAATCTGGGACTGGATCGACGACGCGCTGGCCGGGCAAACCCCGGTCGGCTGGCGTATCGGGCAAACCGTACTCTACCGGGTAATGCGCGACGGCAAAACCATCGACATTCCCGTTACATTGCAGCCATTTCCATTGCTCCAGCTGCTCACCCTGCGCGTGGGGGTCTTGGCGCTGCTCCTGATCTCGCTGGGGATCAGCGGCTATGTGATGCTCGCCCGCCCTCGCGATTCCGCCGCGCGGCTGTTGTTCCTGCTTGCAACATGCCTGACCCCTACGCTGGCCCTTCATGTTCAATTGTTCACCATTATTCACCCAACGTTATTTATTGTCGAAAATATCATCAAATTTATGTGCAGAAACGTCCTTCCGATGGCCTTTTTGCACTTGTTTCTCATCTTTCCCGTCTCCAAGCCCGTTTTGCGCGGCAGGGAAACCTGGCTGCGGCTCATGTACTTTGCGCCGCCGATCGTTTCCGCGTCGATTGGACTGTTGTTCGGGCAAACCCGCTCCGAAATATTCACCCTGATGTGGAGATCGACGACCGCGTTTGGGCCGCTGCTCCTCATCCTGGGCGTTGCCAGCGCCGTCCATACCTATGTCACCGTCCGCCAAATGACGACACGCAGCCAAATCCGCTGGATCGCGTGGGGCAGCCTGGTTGGACTGCTGCCCTACATCGCGCTGACGGCCATACCAGAGATATTGGCCGGGCGAGGCGTGTTGACGGTCGAAGTCACATCCTTTTTTATCATTGTCTTGCCGATCACCATCGCCATTTCCATCGCCCGCTACCGCCTGTTCGACATTGATCTGCTGATTCGCCGCAGCGTGCTCTATGCGCTGCTGGCCGGTTTCCTCGCCGCCGTTTATTTGACCCTGGTTACGGTCTTGAACCAGATTGTCTTGACGCTCACCGGAAACGTCAACAATACGGTGGTCGTCTTTGCCTCAACGCTCATCGTCTCAACGGCTTTTTGGGCGCTGCGCATCAAAATCGCTCAAATGATGTCGCTGGTCATCTATCGCAACCGGATCGAACCCAATGCGCTGTTGACCGAAATGAGCGAGCGACTGAGCGTCATGATGCACCTCGAAGACCTGAAGACGCTGCTCACCCAAACGATCCCCCGCCAGATCGGCGCACAGCGCGGCGACTTGCAGCTACCCGGACAAGACAGCCTCCATCTGGACACATCGGATGGGCGGGACAGACTACTGGCCTGGGAAAAAGTATGGGAATCATGGCGCGCGCGCGGCACCAGGCCGCTTTTGCGCTCGATGCTGCCGGCGTGGGTTCCCGCCGGCTCGTTGCAAAAGCTGGTTTCACCCCAAACCGAACTGATCCTCCCGCTTGTCGTCGGTGAACAAATGATCGGATTATGGAGCCTCCAGGCCCGTTCATCGGGTGCGCCATACACATCAGACGAAATCCGCGTTTTGGGCGCGCTGGCCCGCCAGGCTGCCGTCTCGATCCAAAACGCGCGCCTGGTGAGTCAACTCGAGGCGCAAAGCCATTGGTTGGCCCAAGAAGTCAAAAATCGAACCCGCGCTTTGGAGGACGAACGAAACCGGCTCAAAGTCATTTTGCAAAACATGGCCGACGGGCTGCTGGTCACAACACCGGACAGCCGCGTGCTGCTGACCAACGCGGCCCTGGAAAATATGGTGCGCGGCTCGGCCAAAATATTGATCGGACAACCGATCACCTGGGCCGTCAACTGCCCGGCGTTGTCCGACCTCATCGCCAAATCCTGGGCCACTCCGGGTCAGGTGGTCAATAACACGTTTGAACTGAACAACCTGGTCCTGTACGCCTCGTCATCGACGCTGCGCGACCGCTCCAGCGTGATCACCGTCCTGCGCGACGTCACGCACCAGGTCGAAATCGACCGCATCAAATCCGAATTTATCACCACCGTCTCCCACGAACTGCGCACGCCGCTCACCTCGGTGATGGGTTTTGCCAAATTGATCCACCGCTCCTTTGAACACACAATCTTGCCCGCGCTGCCCCCAGAAACGCAGCAACAAAAATCGGTGCAGCGGATCCACAAAAACCTGGAAATCATCATCGCCGAGGCGGAACGCCTCACTCGCTTGATCAACGATGTTTTGGACATATCCAAAATGAACGAGGGAAAAGTAGAGTGGAACGATCAACCGATCTCGATCAAAGAACTGGTCCAACAAACCGTTCAACTGTTGGTCGCCGATGCGGAGAAAAAGGGGCTGAAAATTGTCAACCAGGTAACCAATCCGCTATTACCGCTCACCGCGGATCCAGACCGCATTCGCCAGGTGTTGACCAACCTGCTGTCCAACGCGGTCAAGTTTACAGAACAAGGCCAGATCACGATCACGGCACAAAAGGTACCCCCCGGCAGCGCGCCAGAGCATTGGCAGCCCCCCGACCCCGCCGCCTGGGGGGTGATGGTCGCGGTTGCCGACACGGGGGTCGGGATTGCCGAAAAAGACCTGCCGCGCCTCTTTTCCAGGTTTCAACAGATCGGCGGCAACATGCTCACCGACAAACCCAAAGGGACAGGGTTGGGGTTGGCTATTTGCAAAGAGATCGTCACCCATTACGGCGGCGCCATCTGGGCCGAACCGGTTGCCGGGCGCGGCATCGCCTTTGCCTTTATCCTGCCCTCATCCCACACCGCCTGACAGCCGAGAATATCTAGATCGAAATCCCCCCTGCTGCAAAAATCAAGTTTAACGCAAAGACGCAGAGATACGATCAGGGCATACACAAAACATCGCCAAGTCGCGTCTCTGCGACTTGGCGTCCTCTGCGGTTGGTAGGTGCGCCGGGCTTTTTTCCGCCAGGCCTGGTTTCTGGCCCGTGAACATCAATGGCGCGTTCCGGGTTGCACGTAGCGAATGTACCCTCCCGCTTTGAGCTGCCCCACGATATTGTCCTTGAGTATGTTGCCCGAAACGTGCATCAATGTATCGCCAAAATCCACGTCGATGCCCATGCTGGCCAGACACGGATAATGATGGTGCAGCAGCCCTGCTTTTTGCGCCGCTTCCTCGGCCGCCACGCCGACCAAACCGCGCGCGACGTGACGGGCGCAGCCGCACACGGCGTCGCGCAAAACCACCGCTCCGCTGATGTGCTTGCTCTGTGGATCGACGGTCAACTTGATATTGGGACGCCCAAAATAACGGGCAAACTCGGCAATGCGCGGGTCGGCGTACTCGACATGTTGGCGACGGTCAGTGCCGTAATGCGCGCCGGTCAACGAGCACAACGGCTTGGGCGTCACGCAAGCCACGTCCATCTCTTCGAGCCAGCCACGCAGTTGACGGGCCAGACCACGCGGCAGCCACGCCTCATTGTCGACGGCGGCAATGACCGCCCTGGCCCCGGTCATTTTGGCGATCTCGGGCAGCAACTCGGCAATGCCCCGGTGCTCGCCAAATGCCAGGATCAAATCGGCGGCAGCAAAACGATCCGGCAGATGGTCTTCGGGATAATCGACGATCGGCGGCAGCACCGACGGCGCTTGCCACACCTCAATCTGCCACTCGGCCGGGCCATGCGCGCGGATGTTGCTCACATGCCGGTTGCCATATTCGCCCGATACAATTGCCAGGATACGCATTTTCTTCCTCCAAACTTGTGCTCCAGGAGCGTGACGAAAAACTTGCCAAACGCAGAGAACGCCGAGATCGCAAAGAAAGGAAACATCGAATAGCACCGCAGCTATTCATAGACATAGGGTAATTTCGGTAAATCCCATGTTGGTTGGTGGAATCTGAAATTCAACGCAGAGACAACACTCGAACCATTTGCAACACTCTCGCGTCTTTGCGTCTCTGCG
>CAYZYE010000172.1:0-8516 GCA_964481205.1 uncultured Anaerolineae bacterium
ACCTGTTCGCCCGTCATCGTCATCTTGAGCACTTGATTGGGGTAGGGCAAAGCGTCGTAAATATCCTGCACAATGATCGGCCCGGCAAACAGCGAATTGAGCACCGTCAGCGACGGCAGCACGCAAACCTCGGCCCCGGCCTGCTGCCGCACCGCGTCGCACACCAGATCGCCCAACGGCGCCTCACGAAAACGAATGTCGCGATCCGAAATGTCTGTCGCTGCCGCGCCAATCACCGCAAAACGATCGGGGTACATTTGCTTGACCTCGACCTCGAGCATCCCCACCCGCGCCTCGATGCCCGGATCGGACGGAATGTCAGACGTGAGCGGAACGAGATCGTAGGCATAACTGCTCACCCGCCCCCGGCTGACGTTCACATCGAGCCGTCCCAGGTAGGCTCCCCACTGGTAATTTTCGACGATCAGCGCCCCGCCCACCTGCGCCGGTTGGGCCAGGCGGGCGTGCTCGTGCGCGCCGATGACAATATCGATGCCGGGCGCGGCGTTCACCAGCGCATAGTCGCCCTTGAGGTATTGGTGTCCCAGCACGACAACGAGATCGGCCTGTTGCTTGAGCCTGGGGATCAACTCGCGCGCGGTCGCAATCGGATCGGCAATCGCCAACCCGGCCATGTTTTCGGCGCGGACAATATGCGGCCAATCCGCGCCGGCAAAACTGGTCAACGCAATCTTGATCCCACCTTCGGAAATGATCGTGTGCGTATCCAGCGCCGGCGCGCCGCTTTGCGCGTCGATCAAGTTGGCGCACAAAATGGGAAAAAAGGCCGCCTCTCGACGTTGAAGCAGCGTCTCCCAACCGTAATCCAGATCGTGATTGCCCAACCCCATCGCCACGTATCCCAACTCGTTCATCAACTCAATGTCCGGCTCGCCCTGAAATGCGTCGGCCATCAAACAACCCTGGTGAACATCGCCGGCATCGACCAGCAGGACATGCTTTGCCGACTGGCGAATTTGCCTGACCAACGTCGCCCGCCGCGCCATCCCGCCAACCGGATCGGGATAGTCGAGCAAGCGAAACGGAGCGAGATGTCCATGCGTGTCGTTGGTGTGCAGCAAGGTCAGCACCACATCGTCCGGCGCAGACGTTGGCTCAAGATCGGGCAGCGTGCGAGACGGCGTCTCGACCGGCGGGACGAGCGTTTGCCGGCCGGCGCAGGCCTGAACCAGCATCCCCCCGGCAGCCAGAGAAGAGCGCTTGAGAAAATTTCGCCGATCGATCTTGTCAGCCAAAGATTCGCCAGCCATAGGCACACCCTCTTTTATTTTGCCAGATCGCGCTTGATCGCCCGCCCCAACCGTTGGATGCCCTGCTCAATCTGATCGGGCTTCATACAAGAAAAATTGAGGCGCATCGTGTTTTGTCCACCACCATTGGGATAAAACACGTAACCCGGCACAAAAGCGACCTTTTCTTCAAGCGCGACGTGGAACAACTCCCCGGTATCAACACGTTCCGGCAGGCGCACCCACAAAAACAGCCCGCCCTGCGGCCGCGTCCATTGCGCCTCGGCCGGAAAAGCTTGCTCCATCGCCGCCAGCATCACATCGCGCCGCTTGTGATACTCGGCGCGAATCTTGTACACGTGCCGCTTGAGAATGCCGCGCTGACAAATGTCGTTGGCAACGTGTTGGACAAATGTGCCCGTATGCAGGTCCGCGCCCTGTTTCATCAGCACCAGCTTGGAAACAACGCGCTCCGGCGCAATGATCCACCCCAGGCGCAGTCCCGGGGCCAGCGTCTTGGAAAAGGTGGACAAATAGATCACATTTTCCTTGTGCAAAGAGATGATCGGTGGAACATCTTGACCTTCAAAACGGAGTTCGCCATAGGGGTCGTCTTCGACGATAAAGACATTGTACCGGGCCGCGACCTGGACCAACTTTTTTCGGCGTTCGAGGGGGAGCGTGGTGCCGGCGGGGTTGTGAAAGTTGGGCAGCACATAGATAAACTTGACGCCGCCCTTTTTCAGTTCGGCTTCGACCAGATCGACCTGCATACCCTGGTCATCGACGGGGACGGTGACAAACTGGGGGCCAAAAGTGCGCCAGCCCTGGATCGCGCCGAGATAAGTGGGACAGCCGGTGAGCACCTTGTCCCCCTTGTCGATAAAGGTGCGCCCAATCAGATCGAGCGCCTGCTGTGAGCCGTTGGTGATCAAAATATTGTCCGGCACGGCCGGCACACCATACTTGCGCACCGTCTCGTCCAGGTACTCGCGGAGGTGGATATAACCTTGCGTAGTGCCATACTGCAACGCGCGCTCTGGCACCTCTTGCAAAATAAAATCGCACGCCTCGCGGAACTCGCGCACCGGAAACAGCTCCGGCGCCGGAAGCCCGCCGGCAAAAGAAATCACCCCCGGCTGCTGTGTGATCTTGAGCAGCTCGCGGATGATCGAACTGGAAACATTTTGCGTTCGGGCGGCAAGCGACGTTGTCCAATCGGTCGTCCATTGACCATCCAAATCACTCATTTCAAAAACCTCCTCGTTTTTGATCATCTCGTGCAGACACCGGCGTCCACACGGTCAGACTCAATCGATCGTGATCGGGGCGTCGGGGCGCACCAGCTGAATCCACGTCGCCCCCGGCCTGAACGGCACCTGACTGCCCTGCCCATCGACGAAAATCAGGCGATCGTTGGCCTGTTGCGCGTTCTCGCGCACCCAACGAATGTCGTACACTTTGCCGTCGCGCATCAACCTGGCCGTACCCTGCCCCCACAACTCGATGATGATCGAATAATATGGATGATTGGGATCATGCGCGTCGGCCAAAATATCGCTGTTATAGTGATTGGCGTACAAAACAATGACATTGGCCGGCGCAATCTGCCGGCCGGTCAACTCGTCCATCGTTGGCACGCCCAGATCGAAACGCTTGTAGGTATGCGTTGCCGCATCATAGCGATACTCGGCAATTGAGTACGTTGGTTTATACACGATTCTGAGATGAGTCGCATCGCGGCCGCCACCGGGCGGCGTTTCGCTAAAAACAAACATGTTGTGAAAATCTTGGCGCTGGTTGATGCCGCGCGCCGACGCGACGTTCCACAAACTCGCCGTATCGCTGTACATTGTCAGCTCGTAGCGCGCCTTTTTGTTCGGCATCCGGTATTCGGCGCCGCCGTCGGTAAAAGGCTCTTCGGGGCAAATCACGCGCTTGTACCCCGCCGCCCAGGCCTTGCCCTGCGTGATCCGAATTTTCACCGCCGGGTGCCCGCCCGACGCGACCAGCGCCGCCTTGAAAATCGGCATCAACTCGCCATCGGGCAAGCGCAAACTGCGGATCGGCCCCAACAAACCGACATCGTTGCCCAAAAAAATGGCCGTAAAGCGCGTCAAAAAAGCCTCTGCCTCGTGCTCGATCACCACATCGGCCAGACTCAACCCCGACTGTGGGCGCGCCACGATCGGAAAATTGGGCACTTTGACCCCCAACGGGCGGCGGTTCAAATTGGCGGGATTTACCCGCAAGCCGGTCAACGGATTGATGTCCCCGCCCAGCGGCACCGAAGAAGGCATCGCTCCAGAAGGAGGCGCCGGAAGCGGCGTCGCCGTCGGCAGCGCGACCGCTTGAGCGCGTGGCGTGGGTTTGGCCGCCACCACCGGCGTCAATGTCGCCGTTGCGGTCAACGCTGCCGTTGTGGTCAACGTCGCCGTGCTGGTCGCTGTGGGCGTCAACGCGACAACCCGCACCGGCGTTGGCTCGTTTGTCGGTGTGTTGGTGGGCAAATGGGTTGGCGTACTGGTGGGCAAAACAACGGTTGGCGACGGGGTAAACGTAGCTGTGGGCACCGTTGGTGTCGCCGAGGGAATCGTCGTGGGCGTTTTGGTCGGCGTTGGCGAGGGCAACGAGTTGGCGCTGCACCCGGCAAACAAGAGGCCGGACGACCCAAACGCGACGAGAACGAGCAACGATACAAGACGGATGAACGACGGGCGATTCAAACTGACTCCTCCATACACAAGATGGAAATGAGCATACTGCAAATCAATCGTTTTGTCAAATCCAGGCGCTTTTCGGGTGTGTTTCAAATGGCTTGAGCGTCCGGCCATTCCATCTGCTCCTGCCGGATCTGGCGATCCGGCAGCCGAACAAGTTAAATGCGACCAGCCTCGCCTCGCCGTTTTTGGCCTGGATTTGGCAATCCAGGCCGAGCGCAAAGCGAGCGCCACTTTTTTCCCCTCTGGCCCAGACCTGATAGGTTTTGACAGAACAAGTATGGTATACTCGCCTTATGAAAAAAACGAGTGTTGGCGTTTTGAACAAAGGAGCAAATCTGTCCCGTGGATAAAACCTCTCAATATTCTGGATTTTACCGTCTTGCGACCGGACAAAGAAGCGCGTGGGTCTCCGAGTGGGCCGAGCTAACCGAAGCCGAGATCGCCATCCTGAACTCGGCCGGCCTCGAGTTGGCGCAAGCCGATCACATGATCGAAAACGTGATCGGTTTGCACAGCCTGCCACTGGGCATCGCCGTCAATTTTCAAATCAACGGGCGCGACTATTTGATCCCTATGGTGATCGAGGAACCATCCGTCGTGGCCGGAGCGAGCTATGCCGCCAAGCTGGTACGCGCCGGCGGCGGATTCACGACATACAGCACACCAGCAGAAATGATCGCCCAAATCCAGGTGCTGGATGTGGCCGACCCCTGGTCGGCGCGTTTTGAACTGCTGGCGCACAAAGATGCGCTGCTGGCCCGCGCCAACGAAACCGACCCGCTCATTGTTGGGCTGGGCGGTGGCGCGCGCGACCTGGAAGTCGAGGTGATCCAGACATCGCCGGCCGGCACAATGCTCATCGTCCACCTCATCTATGACTGCCTGGACGCGATGGGCGCCAACACGGTCAACACTGCCGCCGAAGCGCTGTCCCCCGCCATTGCCCAAATCACCGGCGGCCGCGTCAATCTGCGCATCCTGTCCAACCTCGCCGACCGGCGGTTGGCCGCCGCGCGCTGCCTGGTTCCCGCTTTGGCCCTCGAAACGGACGATTTCCCCGGTCACGTCGTCGTCGAGCGCATCATCGAAGCGTATGCCTTTGCCGTCGCCACTCCCTACCGGGCCGCGACACATAACAAGGGCATCATGAACGGCGTCGATGCCATCGTGCTCGCCACCGGCAACGACTGGCGCGCCGTCGAGGCCGGCGCGCACGCCTATGCCGCCCGCAGCGGTCGCTACACCTCGCTCTCACACTGGGAAAAGAACGCCGCCGGCGACCTGGTCGGCACGCTGGAAATGCCGATGGCCGTGGGGCTGGTGGGCGGCGCGACGCGCGTCCACCCGACGGCCAAAACGGCGATTAAAATTCTGGGCGTCTCAAGTGCGCGCGAGCTGTCTCAGGTGATCGTTGCCGTGGGGTTGGCCCAAAACCTGGCCGCGATCCGCGCTCTGGCCACCGAGGGCATCCAGCGCGGGCACATGCAGCTTCATGCCCGGCAAGTGGCCATCGCCGCCGGGGCGACGGAAACGCAGATCGATGCCGTCGTCCGGCAAATGATTGCCGAAAAAACAATCCGCGCCGACCGCGCCGCGGCCATCTTGGACGAGTTGGAGGAACAACGATGACCGCCGGACCCAAGATCATGCAACCAGATCGTCCGGTCGGCATCATCGGCTATGGCGCTTATGTGCCGCGCTACCGCATCCCGGCGCAAGAGATCAGTCAGGTATGGACCGGCGGCGCCGGCGGCACGCCGATCAAGGAAAAAAGCGTGCCCGGCCCCGACGAGGACACGATCACGATGGCGATTGAAGCGGCGCGCAACGCGCTGGCGCGAAGCGGCGGCCTCGACCCGCGCCAAATCCGCGCCGTGTGGGTGGGCAGCGAGTCGCACCCCTATGCCGTCAAGCCCACCGGCACCGTTGTAGCCGAGGCGATCGGCGCCGTGCCCGATACGCTGGGCGCCGACCTGGAATTTGCTTGCAAGGCCGGCAGCGAGGCGATGCAAATGGCCGTCGCCCTGGTTGGTTCGGGGATGGGGCGCTACGCCCTTGCTGCCGGAATCGACACCGCGCAGGGCCGTCCCGGCGACGTGCTCGAATACACCGCCGCCGCCGGCGGCGCGGCCTATATCCTCGGCCCGGCCGACCAATCGCTGGCCGTACTCCAGGGGTCGTTCTCATTTGTCACCGACACGCCGGACTTTTGGCGGCGTCCCTACCAGCATTTTCCACAGCACGGCAGTCGCTTCACCGGCGAGCCGGCTTACTTTAGGCACGTCGCCAACTCGGTGCAAATCATTCTCGAACAAAGTGGGTACACGCCCGCCGATTTTGCGTATGTCGTGTTCCACCAACCCAACGCCAAATTTCCGACGCGCGTCGCCCGGCAGTTGGGCTTTGCACCTGAGCAATACACGCCGGGCTTGCTCTCGCCGGTCATCGGCAACACCTATGCCGGGTCGGCGCTGATTGGCTTGAGCGCCATACTCGACATCGCCAAACCCGGCGAGCGCGTGCTGGTCGCCTCTTATGGCTCCGGCGCGGGCAGCGATACCTTTATCTGGGAAATGACCGGGCGGCTGGTCGAGCGGCAATCATTGGCACCCAAAACCCAGGACTATGTCGCCCGCCGCAAGCAGATCAGCTATGGAACATATATAAGATATAGAAAGAAATTATACGCGCACTAGAGAGCTTGCTTTGGAGAAAACATGCGTGATGTAAGCATTATTGGTATCGGGCAAACGCCCGTCCTCGAAAACTGGAACAAATCGCTGCGCCACCTCGCCGCCGACGCCGTTTTGGCCGCCATGCGCAACGCCAATGTTGACCGCGCCGACATGCTCTATGTGGGCAACATGCTGTCCGGTGAAATCGCCGGCCAGGAGCACTTGGGCGCGCTGATCGCCGATTTTGTCGGGTTGCGCGGCATCGAGGCGTTCAAGATCGAAGCCGCGTGCGCGTCCGGCGCGGCGGCGGTGCGGATGGGCTATCTGGCCGTGGCCGGCGGCATGGCCGACGTTGTCATCGCGCTGGGCGTCGAAAAGATGACCGACGAAAGCGGCGATCTCGTGACCAGCGGGCTGGCTCTTGCCGCCGACGGCGATTACGAAGTGCCGCATGGCCTGTCGTTTGTCGCCATCAACGCGCTGTTGATGCAGCGCTACATGTACGAGTATGGGATCAAGCGCGAGGCGTTTGGCAATTTTGCCGTCAACTCGCACCAAAACGCCGTACACAATCCCAACGCGCGCTTTCGTCGTGCGATCACGATGAAGCAATTTGTCAATGCGCCGACCATTTGCGCGCCAATCAGCCTGATGGATTCATCGCCGATTGGCGACGGCGCCGCGGCCGTCGTCCTCTGTCCCACCGAGATGGCCGGCGCGTTTGGCGCCCGGCCGGTGCGGATCATTGGCTCGACGGCGGCCACCGACTGCCTGTCGCTGCACGACCGCAAGAACCCTTTGCGTTTGCAGGCCGCCGAATACTCGGCGCAAAAGGCCTATCTTGAGGCCGGCGTCGACCCGCACGAGATCGACTTTTTTGAATATCACGATGCGTTCACAATCATGGCCGCGCTCTCGCTCGAAGCCAGCGGTTTTGCCACGCCGGGGCAGGGCGTCCGGCTCGCTCAAAAAGGCGACATTTTCTTGGATGGACGTATTCCCACGGCCACAATGGGCGGCCTCAAGGGGCGCGGCCATCCCGTCGGCGCGACGGGCGTCTACCAGATCGTCGAGGCCGTGCAGCAGTTGCGCGGCGAATGCGGCGCCAATCAGTTGCCCAACGCCCGCCTGGGGATGACGCAAAACATTGGCGGCAGCGGCGCTACCGTGGTGACGCATATCTTGCAAGCAACAGAATGATGATCCAGAAATAACCAAGGAGAATATAATGGGAATCCCACAATTTTGGAGATTACAGTCACAGCATTATCAACTGACCGGCGAGGTGTGTCACACCTGCGGCAGTAAAATCTTTCCGCCGCGCGACGTGTGTCCCGAGTGCGCCCAACCGGCTTATGAACCGTATACTTTTAGCGGCAAGGGTCAGGTCTACTCGCACACCACCGTCTTTAACGCCCCGCAAGGCTATCAAGATTATGTGCCGTATGCTGTGGCTTTGGTCCAGCTTGAGGAGGGCCCGCTGGTCACGGCCCAGTTGACCGACATTGACCCCGATCAGGTCGAGATCGGTATGCCGGTCGAGATGGTCACACGCAAAATCCGCGAGTTTGGTCAAGAAGGGACGATTGTATACGGCTACAAGTTCCGACCTTCTTGTCTTGAGCCGTCGCCAGCATAGATGCCGGGTTCACACTTGTCACAGCATAACAAGAAACGCGCCGGCGGAGACCGCCGGCGCGTTTTTTCCCAAGTGGGTTATGACAAGCAAAAAATTGCCTGTACCCTCTGATCTAGGAGCAATACGGTTCAGTTAAGCGAAAACGTGTAAAAATAGTCTTCCCCAAACGCCAGATTTTTGCCGAAAAAGAGCGTCAAATGGCCCTAGTTGGGCTTGATTTCGGCACGAA
>CAYZYE010000173.1:0-8504 GCA_964481205.1 uncultured Anaerolineae bacterium
TGCGCTCCCGGCGTTCTCTGCGGTTGGAAACTTGTTTAGCATGCTCCTAGGGATAAACCTGCTCAAATGCGCCGTTTTGGACCTGAAAAATATATACCGTCGCCTCGCGCACATCGCCATTGGACTCGAAAGCCAGTTGTCCCATCGGCGTTCCCACCGACAGCCCCTTGATCGCATTGCTCACCGCGGCGGCGTCAAACGAATTGGCCTTTTTCACGCCTTCGGCCAGCACTTGCAGCGCGCTGTACCCATTGATCGAATACGTGTCCGGGTTGCGGTATTCGACCTCTTGATAGCCCCTGATCCACGCCGCATCGACGGCTGTTTTTGGGCTGGGCGCAAACCCGCTGACATACATCCCTTCGGCGGCGCCTTCGGCGTCATCGATCGTCGCCGCCAGGAACGCGCCGTCAGAGGCCAGCAGCGGCACATTGACCCCCGCCTGCACGACGGCAAAACGCAAAAACGGCGCTTCGATCTCGTACCCGGCGTAAAAAATAGCGTCTGGGTTGGCCTGCTGAATTTTCGGCAGTTCGGCGGTATAATCGTCCTGCCCTTCGGCCACCTGCAAAGTCACCACCACCTCGGCGCCCAACGCTTGCAGCGCCACCACAGTCGATTGCGCCAGACCGATCCCATACTCGGTGTCATTGTGCAGCACGGCAATCCGCTTTGCGCCCAGCGTGTTGACCAAAAACTCGGCATCGACCCGCCCTTGCACGGTATCATTGGCATTGACGCGGAAAAAATTGGCGTACCCCTTGTGCGAAATACTCACCTCGCTCGACGTGGGTGTGATAATGATCAACGGCAAATCCTTGTAAATCTCCATCGCCGCCAACGTCTGCCCGCTGTTCAAGTGGCCGATCACGCCCAACACCTTTTTCCCGGCGGCGACATCGGCCTGAACCTGCGCCGCCATATCGACGGCCACGTCTGAATCCGACTCGTCATCCATCGGCACGACGACGACCTTGTACCCCAACAAGCCGCCGCTCCTGTTCAACTCGGCGGCCATCAAGTTGACGCCGCCCAAAACGGTTTGGCCCCCGTTGGCTTGAAAGCCCGACAGCGGCATCCCGACATAGACATAGACCTCGCCTTTGGTCGGCTCTTGCAGCCGGGTCGCCGCCGGCTTGCAGGCCGCCAAAACCATCCCCAACACCAGCAACCATACCAAGCGTCTTTTCATTTCCTACGCTCCTTCAGCGTCGCCCTGAACAAGAGCGGCGCTCGATGATGATAAATACACCTCGTCCATCGCTTCGACAATATCGTGCAGCGAACTCACCTCACTGGCAATATTCTCCCGCAAACGCTGTGCGCGCCCGCTGTCAATGTCCTTGGCCCCCACAAGCTGCATCTGCGCGTAAACTGTTCCCATTGCGCTTAACGTATCGTCGAGCTGCAATGCGGCGCGTTCCATCGTGTTATCCAACCGGTCCAACTGTTGCCACTGCGCGCGTTTGTTGGCAATACTCTGCTTGAGCTGGGCGCGCACCTGGGTATTGGTCTCACTCTGCAACCGCTGCTCCAGGCGTTGAATCTCGGCCGGTACTGACTTTAAGTCCTGCTTGAGCACACGGTTGCGGTCATAATCGTCCAATTTACGCGCCAGCCGAAACATGTTGCCGATCCAGTCGGCAATATCGCCAACCGTCGCTTCCAGGTGCATTTTCAACGCCCCGTCTCGCGTGCGCTGTAACAAAATCTCCATTTGCTCGCGGTATTCGAGCGCCCGCTCGACTTTTTCCCGGTAATCCTTGCTCTTGATTTCGCGCGGGTTAAACTTTTCGTGAAACATTTCGGCCACCACGCGCTCGCGCACGGTGGGATCGTACAGGCTGGAAACAATGATCCCCGTCTCGGCGACGGCGCCCATAATCAGCCAAAACCACCACCGCCAAAACGGGAATGGGTTGGGCGCCAGCGTCGCCAAGATGAGCATCAATGCGACCGTAATCGCGCTTTCCCAGCGAAAAATCGCATACGAAAGCAGTTCCTTGGCTGCCCGCTCACGCAGTTCATCGCTCAAACGTTTGCTCATCACGCCCCTGCTATGTCAGGATGGAAAAAAGATCAGAAATACGACGACAGGATTTTATACAACCGGCGAATGGTGTCCAAATCGCCGGTGTAATACTGGCCGCCGCTGGCCTCAGACAGAGCGGTCAGCACCTGAACATCGGCGTCAGAACCATAGCCAATGCAAAAGATCACCACCGGAACGCCGCTTTCGTTTTCGGCCATAATCCGTTTCACCAACCGGCCCAGCGTGGTAGATGAATTATTTTCACGACCGTCGGTCATCACCACAATGGCGTTGATCCGCTCCGAATCGCCAATCTCTTGCAGCTGCGAATAGGCCAGATCGACGGCGTCGAGCAGTGCCGTGTCGCCGGCGGCCTCCAACCGCTCAATCTCTGACCCCAGGTCGGCGCGATTGCGCTTCAAATCATCCAGCGGCACAACCTGATTGGCGTCGCTGGAAAAGGTGATCAACCCCACCCGCTCCAGGTCGCCCTTGACTTGCTCCATGAAAACGGCCAATGCCTGTTGCGCATTGTCCAACTTGTTGCCCCGCATGCTGCCCGAAACATCGACAACCAGGTAGACGTTGGTGTGACGCTTGGTGTACCACCACACGTCGCGCACCACCTGCACCACGCCTGGCGCCGGCATCTGCAAGGCCGTTTTCGGCTGGGTGGGATCGACGCCATTGGCCGGCGTCAACGGGGATTCGGCAATATCCAGGGGAATGCTCAAGTCGGTGGGGCGATAACCGCGCGCCAAAATGTCCATCTGCTGTTCGCGCCCTTTGACAAACTCGACAAAGCGGTTGAACGTATTGCGCTGCCGCGCCGTCAGCCCATCGACTTCGAGCAAGGCCAGCGGGTGATCTTCCCACAGCGTGCCTTCGACCGGATAGATGGCCACGAGTTTGTCGCCGTGCGACCGGGCGTTATAGTAAACGACAAGCTGTTCCTGGCAGACAAAGGCATCGAGATAACTGCGCCCCTGTTCGAGCACGCGCTGAATGACCGACCACTCGCCTTCGCCATAATAACGCACCGTCTTTTCAACGGCGGCCACATAATCCAGCGTCGCCTGACGCTGCGCGTCGGCCTCGGTCAGGCCGCGCGTTTTGCCCGCGCCGGCGTAAAACTGGGCCAACGTCGCCAGCAAGCCAGAAGCCGAGTTGGTCGAAGCGTGACTCCACTTGAATTCGGGATCGGACTGGGCGCGGTTCAACAGATCGCCCCAGCCCAGCGGCTTGTCTGGATAGCCCATGCTGCGCGCCGTGTCCTCCCACATTGCAATGACGATCGGCGAGACGGCGTAACGTTCGGTCTGTCCCACCAACGGCGACTCGCGTCCGCTCTGCGCCTGCCACTCGCGATCCAACGCATCCAACCACACCGAGGAATCTGGTGACATGGCTTGCAGTTTGCCCTCTAGCGCGGCTTCGACCATGAGGTCAGGATCATAACGCAGCGCCTCGATCGTCAGCACCTGATCGGCGCCGGCCGCGATCTGGTCGTTAAAAGCGTCGACCAGCGCGGTAAAGGTCTCTTCTTTTTCCGGCGAATAGGCAATGACCATGGTCGACGGCTCGATTGGCTTGAGCGCCGCCCTGGTCGTCTTTTCTGGAACCAGTTTGCCCAACGTCTGAAAACTCAGACAGCAAAAAGCCAAAAAAGCAAACAATAGCACCAAAACTGCAACCAGAATATAGCTGGCTTTCCAGCCGCCGCCCGCACCTGTTACGCTCATCGCTGCCCCTCCTCTCCACTTTGCCTTATTGCGCCATATTCAGGTCAAACCAGCGCAACAGTGCAAGCAATACATCTCGATCCGGCGAACGCATCCGCGTAAAGCGCGGCACCTGGGTCATTGCACCCTGGTCTTGCCATTTGACGAACAAACTGTCCGGCGTCTCGAGCGAAACCTGGAGATAGGCGGGGCGCAAGCCGCGCTTGAGCGCCTCTTGCTGCTGCTCTGGCACAAGCAAATATTTTTGAAATTCCAGCGCGGCATTCTTTTCCAAAGCGGTTGTTTCCGGCCCCATCCACACCGTAAAGGGAAAATCGAACCAGGTCAGATATTGTGGGTATTCGATAAACAACGGGTCCGACCAGCGCGTCTTGATCCCTTCCATGTTGACCAACAGATCGCTCTCCAACAGCTGCCCGCCGTCGCCCATCGAATAGCCAAACAGAGCCAGGTCTTCGACCGAATAGGCGCTGGAATAATCAGTGACCGCGCCCATCAGCTCACCCAACCACTGCTGAAAGTCGGGATTGGTCACATCCTCAACCGTGATCGTGGTTTTGTCATAATACTCGCCCGCCGCAGCGACCATGGCCACCAGCCCGGCGGCGTTTTTGCGCGGGTTGGGCACAACCAGTTTGAAATAACCCCACTGCGCGCACTCGGCGCAGTCGGCCCCGCCGATCTCGCGCCAACCGCCTTTGGCCATCGCCGCATCGTGGATGGTTTTCCAATTGATGTCGCCGTACCGGGCGCGCAACACATTCACGCGGCTCTCGTAAATGCCCCAGGAAAACAGCGATGTGGCAATGGGACGCGCGCGGTATTCGCCATCGGTCAAAAACACGTCGCGGTCGCGCTTGCCCTTGTACGTGGCGTTGACCAGATCGACCAGATAGCGGCTGTCTGGAATCCACGCGGTGGGATACGGGTCCATTTCCTCGCGATCATAGTAGCCCATCGCCGTCAAGCCGTCCATCGGCACGATGGTCACTTGAATCTTGCGCCCTTGCAGCCGATGATCTTGAACGTTGAACATTTTGGCCGCCTCGCTGACCCACGGTTCAACTGGCAAGGCGCACACAATTCGCACTTGCAGCGCCTCGTCGGACAACTCGGGCGTCGCTTGCGCCGTCGCCGCCGGATTGGTGAGTTTGGGGATCTGTGTCACCGCCAAACCGGCAATCACGATCAGCACAGCGATGCCAATAATGACAAAAAAGATGACCCGTGTTCTGTTCATACCAACTGCTCCTTTGGCCCATCCAGATTGGTTCAATCTTGAGACGCTACAACTCTAACTCGGCCTCGTTTTCTTCTGGCGGCACATCCGACGCGCGGCCAATGCCCAACCTGCGCTTGCGCGCCTCCAACTGCATCTGCACTTCATCGACTTCGAGCAGTTGATCCATCTGATCGTCCAGCCGCGAGGCTCCGATCTCGGCTTGGGCCGAGGCTTTGTCCAGGCGAGCGCGGATGCCGTCGGCGATCCGTGCAATGTCGGCGTCGCCCACGCCGGCCAGATCGTCGAGCGAACGCAGCGTTTTGGTCGTGACCTCTTTGGCTTTGGCCAACTCGAGCAACGCCTGTAACTGCTCGCGCTCCTGCCGAATCTCGGTCAGCTTGGCTTCCAACTTGAGGCGCGCGTCGAGCAGTTGTTTGTATTCTTTTTGCTGGCGTTCGTACTGCTCTCGATACTCTTGCGCCATATCTTGAACATTGTTCAACTTGCGCTGCGCGGCAATCGCCAGATCATCCTTGTTGCGCCGCAGCAGCACGTCGATCTGGGCATCCAAATCCTGCGCCTTTTTCTCAAACTCGTTCATTTTGCGCTTGAGTGTCTTGACCTGCCCTCCCACCGTCGCCGCCGAATCTTCGAGATCGTCCAGGTTGTGCTCCACCTGCCGAATGTACTCGTCCAGCACGGCCAGCGAGTTGGCCTTGAGCGCCTTGTCCAATATGCTGTGCAAATTTGCCGAAACCAGTGTTTGTGCCTTTTCCAAAATCGTTGCCATGATTATCCTCCTACTCTGAACCTCTTTGAACCATGTCATCCAGTTTACCACACTTTGGGGCGCGGGTTTGACCCTTGCCAGACAATGCCCTGACAATTTTGGGCGCTGGCAAACAACAATCAGCCGGCGGCGATCATTGACCGCTGCCGGCTGATCGCCCGCGAGAGGTGTGGTTTATGCCACACCCAATTCTTTGGCTACCCTGGTAAACATTTCCAGACCTTGATCCAGGTCTTGGCGGCTGTGCGCGGCGGTGTTCATCACCCTGATGCGCGCCTTGCCCCGGGGCACGGTGGGGAATCCAAGCGCCATCGCAAAAACGCCGTATTCAAACAGTTTGGCGCTAAAGGCCTTGGCCAATTTGACATCGCCCAGCATCACCGGCACGATCGGCGTCTGCGTCACCCCGGTGTCGAGGCCGAGGACGGCCATGCCATGCTTGAAATACTCGGCATTGGCCCACAATTTGTCCACCAACTCGGGGTGGCGTTCGACGTAATCGACGGCGGCCAGACAGGCGGCCGTGTCCGCCGGGGTCAGCGCGCTGGAAAAGAGATTGGGGCGCGCTTTTTGGCGAATATAGTCGATCACAATCGACTTGCCCGCGATCACGCCGCCCATCACGCCAAAAGCCTTGGACAGCGTGCCGATCTCGACATCAAATTTGCCTTCCAGGCCAAAGTGGCTGACGATGCCTTTGCCTCGTCCCAGCACGCCCTCGCCGTGCGCATCATCGACCATGGTCATCACGCCGTATTTCTCGGCGACCGCATAGAGCTTGTCCAACGGGGCCACGTCACCGTCCATGCTGAACACACCGTCCGTGACCATCAAACCGCGCCGATAGTCGGACAAATGTTCCTTGATCTTGGCCTCCAGGTCATCGGCGTCGCCATGTTCAAACACAATGATCTTGGCTCCCGAAAGCCGCGCGCCGTCGATAATGCTGGCGTGATTCAGCCGGTCGGAGAAAATCACGTCCCGCTCGCCGGTGGCGCGGTCTCGACCGACCAGCGCCGGAAGCGCCGCCTGGTTGGCGCAAAAGCCGCTCTGCACCAACAACGCCGCCTCGACCGACTTGAATGCGGCCACGCGCCGCTCAAATTCCAGGTGCAAAGCCTGCGTCCCGGCGATGGTTCGCACTGCGCCCGGCCCCACGCCCCACTCGTCGATGGCCTTTTTGGCCGCGTCCTTGATCTGGGGATGGTTTGCCAGCCCCAAATAGTTGTTGGTGCAAAAGTTGAGCACCTTTTTTCCATCGACGATCATCCACGCATCGGCCGGCGATTCCATGGTACGAATGTTGATGTATCGTTTTTCTTTTTCAAGCTGCGCCAACTCTTGTTCGATAAATGCAAGTTTTTTAGACACCCTGGTCTCCTTTCAAATAAACCAAATAATCGATCATCCACGAACGCCATCCCGCTGACGGGTTGCGCTCCTGGGCGGCGTTCCATATTCGCTCTGGTCGGTCTACAATTTTCCGGCCCGGTTGCGCTTGCCCAATTCTCGAAGCATATCAACCGTCATCGCGTCCAAATCATACGCCGGCTGCCAGCCCCACTCCTGGCGCGCGGCGCTGTCGTCGATGGAGCGCGGCCAGGAATCGGCAATCGCCTGCTTGACCGGGTCCGGCTCATAGACGACTGTAAATTCGGGCATGTGCTTTTTGATCGATGCGGCCAACTCGCCGGCCGAAAAGCTCATCCCGGCCATGTTGAAATCGGCGTGATGCTTGAGCCGCGACAGGTCGGCCTCCATCAGGTCAATCGTGCCCTTGATGCAATCGGGCATATACATCATTGGCAAAACCGTGTCCTCACGGACAAAGCACGAATATCGTTGGCGCCGAATCGCCTCATAATAAATCTCGACCGCATAGTCTGTCGTGCCGCCACCCGGCGGGGTGACGTTGCTGATAATGCCCGGATAGCGCACGCCGCGCACGTCGACGCCAAAACGGTGGAAATAGTAATCGCACAGCAACTCGCCGGACACTTTGGTCACGCCATACATCGTTGTTGGACGTAAAATTGTTTCTTGTGGTGTGTTATTGCGAGGTGTGTCTGGGCCAAAGGCGGCGATCGAACTGGGGCAAAAGACGCGCGCCAGGTTGCGCTCGCGCGCGATCTCGAGGACATTGTACAAGCCATTGATATTGACATCCCAGCACAGGTACGGGCGGGCCTCGCCCACCGCCGAAAGGATGGCCGCCATGTGGTAAATGACATCAATGCCATGGCGATCGACAACCGCTTCGATATCTTGCTTGCGCGTCACGTCGATAAACTCGAAAGGCCCGGCGTCGCGTAATGCCGGGGATGGGGGGGTATGGTGACCGGCGGCAATCACATTTTCACTGCCATACCGCTCACGGAGCGCGACGGTCAGCTCGGAGCCGATTTGCCCCACCGCGCCGGTCACGAGGATTTTGCTCATTTCACCTACGGACATCATTGTCTCCTTGTCAATTGGATTAGCCGGATACGAATACACCTGCCATTGAGCGCACAATGCGTTCAACGACGCTGTTTCGCCGAGAACAGCCAGAGTATAACATGGGCGCCATGTTTCGTCAAGAAAACGCCCTGCTCATTTTTACCGGATGTATTTCAATCTGGTGGTCAGGGGGTGGCGGCGGAATGGGGATTCCGCCGCCACGATTTGTCCAATCCGCAGCCTCGGAATCCCTATTCCGAGGCCCGGTTTCGCCCCAAA
>CAYZYE010000174.1:0-8456 GCA_964481205.1 uncultured Anaerolineae bacterium
CGAGTCCTCGAGATGCCAGGATTATAACCCGATTTTCGTGATCGTGCAATCAAGGGTGTTCAGTGGTTGGGTGTTGTTTGGAACTGTGATATAATGCTGGTTGGTTGATAAAGGTTGATAAATTGGCTAGAATTGAACAGTTTTGGAATAACAGATGAATTCGACGGAACAGGACGTATCTGTAAAACACAAGATATTTAATTATTTGCGCCTGGGGCGGGCATTGCGCTTTGTCTGGGATTGCGCGCCGGGGTGGACGGTGGGCAGTGTGGCGTTGTTGATCGTGCAGAGCGTGTTGCCGCTGGCCTCGTTGTATTTGATCAAACGGTTGATCGACGCGGCGACGATGGGGTTGGCCGATGCGGCGCAGGCGTTTTCCTTTGCTCCGCTGGCGCGGATCGTCGCGTTGATGGGCGGCGTTGCCCTGCTGGGCGATGTCCTTGGCCGCTTGTCCAAACTGGTCAACGAGGCGCAGTCTTTGGCCGTCACCGATCATATGTATGGCATTCTCCACGATAAATCGGTCGAGGTTGATCTGGCCTATTACGAGAGCGCGCAGTATTATGACACGCTGCATCGGGCGCAGCGCGAAGCGCCCTTTCGTCCGACCAGGATCGTCAATGGTCTGGCGCAGTTGGGACAAAACGGTTTGTCGCTGCTGGCGGTGGCCGGCTTGTTGCTGTCGTTCAACTGGGGGGTGGCGATTGTGTTGTTTGTCGCTGCGCTGCCCGATGTCCTGGTCAGGTTGCGATATTCGACCCGGTTGTTCAATTGGCAGCAAGCGCGCACGTCGACTGAGCGGCAGGCGTTTTACTTGCACTGGCTGTTGACCGGCAGCGCCCACGCCAAAGAGGTTCGTTTGTTCGGCCTGGGCCAGCTCTTGATGCGTCGTTTTCGCCAACTGCGCGCGCGGCTTTACCGCGAACGGCTCAAGATCATCACCGGTCGTTCGGCGGCCGAGGCGGTGGCGCGGGCGGCGGCCACGGCGGCGGTATATGGGGCGTATGCTTTTGTCGTTTACCAATCGCTGCGCGGCGAGATCACGTTGGGGGATTTGGTGATGTATTTGCAGGCTTTTCAGCGTGGCGAGGGCTTTTTGCGCGCCTTGTTGGGCAGTCTGGCCGGGCTTTACGAGGACAATTTGTTTCTCTCCAATCTGTACGAATTTTTGGAATTGAAATCCAATCTCGCCGAGCCAGACCGGCCGCAGCCGGTACCGCAGCCGATGCAGCAGGGCATTACTTTTGAGCGCGTGACCTTTGGCTACCCGGCCGGCGCGAGGAAGGTGCTGCAAGATGTTAGCCTGACGATCCGTCCGGGCGAGGTGGTGGCCCTGGTGGGTGAAAACGGCTCCGGCAAGACGACATTGATCAAATTGCTGTGCCGTCTGTATGATCCCACGGCCGGCAAGATCAAAATAGATGATCTGGATTTACGCCAATTATCGACATCTGCGCTGCGGCGCGAGATCAGTGTTATTTTTCAGGATTATGCCCAGTATTACCTCACTGCCGGCGAAAATATCTGGTTTGGCAATGTCGATCTGCCCTTTGACCGGGAACGCATCGATGCGGCGGCGCATCAGTCCGGCGCCGATGAGGTGATCGCCCGGCTGCCGCAGGGGTATGACACGATCTTGGGCAAGTGGTTTGCCGACGGGTCAGAATTGAGCGTCGGCGAGTGGCAAAAGGTGGCGTTGGCGCGCGCGTTTTTGCGCGACGCACAGATCATTGTCCTCGATGAGCCGACCAGCGCGATGGACGCCCAAGCCGAATATGCGGTTTTTGAGCGTTTTCGGCAGTTGATTCGAGGCCGGACGGCGATCATTATCAGCCACCGGTTTTCGACCGTGCGTATGGCCGACCGTATTTTTGTGTTGGCCGGCGGGCGAATTGTCGAACGCGGCACGCATGCCGAATTGATCGCCCTGGATGGGATGTATGCCCATTTGTTTCAAGCCCAGGCGCAGGCGTACCGGTAAAATTCTGGTGCGTGGACGCCAGGACAGGCGCGAGTGATGCGAGTTTGGAATATTTTACGTGTATGGATCGTCATCGCCATCGCCGTGTGGGGGTTGCGCCCGCCACGGGGTATTGTCTTGTTGGGGCCGCAGCAGCGCGTCGAGAGCATCAATCCCAAGATCGGCGTCCATACGCGCTTGAGCGATGAGGTGGAAGAGTGGAAGATCAAACGGTCGCTCGAGCTGGTGCGCGAGATGGGCGCCGGTTGGATCGTCGAGTATTTTCCCTGGGCCTATTATGAGCCGCACAAAGGCGTCTATGATTGGACGCACGCCGATATGGTCGTTCGGCACGCGCGCCGGCAGGGTTTGACGATTGTCGCCCGGATTGGGTTTGTGCCGGGTTGGGCCAGACCCGCCGGCAGCACCGAGTCGTATCTTTTGCCGGAACATTATGATGATTTGGGAGATTTTGTGTATGCTTTTGTCGAGCATTATCGCGGGCAGGTCGATCGGATCATCATTTGGAATGAGCCTAATCTGGGACTAGAGTGGGGATTTCGTCGGCCCAATCCCGCCGAGTACGCCGAGATGCTGCGCGCGACCTATGGCCGGGCCAAACAGGCCAACCCGGCGGTTCAGGTCCTGGCCGGCGCGCTTGCGCCGACGCTCGGCGCGCCGGATGCGATGGACGATTTGAGTTATTTGCAGGGGCTGTATGACGCCGGCGCCGCGCCCTATTTCGACGCGCTGGCCGTGCATGCTTATGGTTGGCGCTTTGCTCCCGATGCGGCGCCTGCGCCGGACGCGATCAATTTTCGGCGCACCGAGTTGTTGCGCGCGATCATGGTCGATCGCGGCGATGCCGCCAAGCCGGTCATGATCACCGAGGGCGGTTGGAACGATCACCCTCGGTGGACCAAGGCGGTGCGTCCCGGACGGCGCGTCGCTTATACTTTGCGGGCGTATGATCTGGTCTGGCAAGAGTGGGCGTGGTGCGACGCGGCGGCGTTGTGGGTGTTTCGCTTTCCGCGTCCGCGGGCCGGCTATCTGGACTATTTTACTTTTGTCACCGTCGATTTTATGCTCAAACCGGTGTACGTGCAGGTGCAGCGTTATGCCCAGGGCCAGGATGTGAGTGAGTGGATGGCCGGGTTGGAAAAAGGTCAGGCAGGTGAGTAGACGAAAACGCAAGGCAAAAAAACATTGGCGCCGGGATCAGCGCAATGATCCCTACTTTCAACAAGCCAAAGCCGATGGCTATCGCGCGCGGTCGGCCTACAAGTTGATCCAGATCGACAAGAAATTCAAGATATTGCGCCGGGGGCAGTCGATCCTCGATCTGGGCGCGGCGCCGGGGAGTTGGTCGCAGGTTGCCGTGAAACGGGTGGGGCGCGCGGGTCAGGTCGTGGCCGTCGATGTGCAGGCGATGGCGCCGATCCCCGGTGTCGTCTTGGTGCAGGGCGACATGACCGCGCCGGAGGTGCAGGCGCAGGCAATCGCTGCTGCTGGCGGGCCGGTGGATGTGGTCTTGTGCGACGCCGCGCCAAACACGTCGGGCATCGCGCTGCGCGATCACGCGCTGTCGATTGAATTGGTGTACGCCGCGTTCGACATGGCACGCCGCGCGCTCAAGCCGGGCGGTCATTTTGTGACCAAGGTGTTCGCCGGCGAGGATATGCCGCAGTTGTTGATCGACTTGCGCCGGCACTTTGGCGCGGTCAAACCATTTTACCCGGAGGCCACGCGGCGAGAGGGCAAGGAAATTTTTGTGGTCTGTCGAGAATTCAAACCGGAATGAAACATCCAGTTCAAATAGCCAAGTTGACCAACTGTGGCCGATGTGATATGATCCCCAACGATATGACGACGCACGTTAAAACAAACCAGTGTCATATCTCATGATAATAGGAGAATAGATTACGATGAGTAACGACAAGACGCCTATCGGGTTACAATTGTTCTCGGTACGTGGTGAGTGCCAAAAAGACCTGCCCGCGACGCTCAAGGCCGTCGCCGAAATCGGCTATGCCGGCGCGGAACCGTGGGGCTATGGCGGCGATAAACTCGAATGGATGGGCTGGCCGGTCCAAGATGTCCGCAAAATGTTCGACGACAACGGTTTGATCTGCTGCGGCATCCATCTTGCCACCAGCGCGTTGTTGGGCGACAACCTGGCTCGCACCATCGAGCTGAACCAGATATTGGGCAATCACATTTTAATCATCGCTTCCGATCAGGAGCGGATGAGTGCCGTCGATTCGATCATGGAATTGGCCGGCATATTGAACGATGTCGCCGGCCACCTCAAGCCGCTGGGGATGTCGGTTGGGTATCACGCGCACGGCTTTGACTTTGTCCGCTTGGGCGGGCAAACGGCCTGGGAAATCTTGTTCAGCAACACCAACCAGGATGTGGTGATGCAGATGGATATTGGCAACTGCGCCAACGGCGGCGGCGATCCGATCGCGATGCTCAAGAAATTTCCCGGTCGCGCCAAATCGGTACACCTCAAAGATTATGGCGGCGCGCCGGGGTCGGTGATTGGCGAGGGCAAGGCCGACTGGGACACCGTTTTTGAGCTGTGCGAGACGTTGCATCACCCCAGGTGGTATGTGGTCGAAGAAGGCGGGCCAAATGGCCTCGGTTTCGAGGTCTCCAAACGCAGCCTGGAAGCTTTGCGACGTATGGGCAAATAGTTGGGGTTTGTTTCAAATGGTTTGAGGCGTTGGCGAGTTTTCAACAGACTTGGAGATTTGATGCAGCGAGTACGGTTGGACGCTTTGGCTCTTGTCATCCTGGTGGGGTTGGCCTGCGCCGGGTGTATGTCTCCGGCGGCGCGCACACCCACGGTTACGACCGGACCGCCGGCGCTGATCCCGGCGGTTACGGCAACGCGGCCGCTTGTCTCCACGCCAACGCCTACACCGCCGCCGGGCGATCCGCAAAGATTGACGGTGTGGATCATCGAGTTGGTTGCGCCCATCGAAGGCGCGGGGCAGTCGATCTTGTTCGAGCAACAGATCGCCGCTTTTCAGGCCACGCACCCCGATTTGACCGTCGAGGTGCGGTACAAAAAGCGCGAGGGCAAAGGTGGCATCCGCGACTTTGTGACCACGGCCAGCGCCGTTGCCCCGGCGGTGGTGCCCGATCTGATTGCCCTGGACACGCAAACGCTGGGCGTCATGGCCCGCGAGGGGTTGCTGGCGCCGCTCGACGGGCTGGTTTCGCCGGCGTTGCTGTCGGACCTGTATCCATTTGCCGTCGATGCCTGTACGGTCGACGAGCGGCTCGTGTGCGTCCAGTTTCAGGCCAGCATCGAACACGCCGTGTACAATACCAGCAAGATCGCCGTGCCGCCGCTGACCTGGGAGGACATTTTTGCCAGCGGCGCGACGTACATTTTTCCCACCGCCGGCCAGGATGGTCTGGTCAACGATGCGTTTCTGGTACAATATCTCTCGCTCGGCGCCGAGTTGGTCGATGCCAACGGCGACCCGGCGCTCGACCGGGATGCGTTGGTTCAGGTGCTGACGTTTTACCGGCAGGGCATCGAAAGCGGGATCATTTTGACCGATGTCTTGCAGTATGAAAAGGTGGAGGACTGTTGGCCCACTTATTTGCAAGCCGAGGTGGTGTTGAGCAACATTTCTTCAAATCTGTACCTGTCGGGGCGCAGTTTGCTAGAGCCGGTCAGCATCGTCACCTCGATCCCCACTCGCGACGGGCAGGCCATTGCCCTCAGCCGTGGACATGCCTGGGCGCTGACCACCCGCGACCCCGGCCGTTGGGACACGGCGGTCCAATTGCTGGAATGGCTGATGTACCCGGCGCATCTCGCGGCCTGGAATCAAGCCGCCGGGCATTTGCCCACACGGCGCTCTGCTTTTGAGCAGATGCCCCGCGATGCTTATGTCAAGTACATGTACACGCTACTCGAAAATACGCGAGCCTTTCCATCCTCCGAAACGCACCAGCGCATCTATCGCGCCATGCAGAGCGCGGTCGATGATGTGTTGCGCGACAATGTGCCGCCAGAGCAGGCCGCCGCAAATGTGTTGAACGCGGTTGGGCAGGAGGCCGGCCCATGACGCCGCCGGCTCGCCGGCCGCTCACCCGCGACCCGGCCATGCGGTTGATCCGCGCGGCCCTGCAAGCGGTCGATCCGGCGCAAGCGATCCGCAGGTTTGTGCGTCGAGATGGTCGGCATTTGCTTGTTGCACAACAAAGATACGATTTGGAACAATACGAACGCATCTTTGTCATTGGCGGCGGCAAAGCCGGCGCGCCGATGGCGCAAGCGATTGGCGAGATGCTTGGCCCACGGCTCACTGCCGGCTGGGTCAACGTCAGGCAAGGGTACACGACTGGTGCGCCGCTGTCGCCAACCTGCACCATTCACCAGGCGCGGCATCCCCTACCAGACCGGGCCGGCCAGTACGGCGCGCAACGGATCATCGACATGGCCCGGCAGGCCACCGCGCGCGACCTGATCTTTTGCCTCATCTCTGGCGGCGGCTCGGCGCTGCTGCCTTTGCCCGTCCACGGCGTCACCCTGAACGACCTCCAGGCGTTGACCGCTGCGTTGTTGCGCTGCGGGGCGACGATCAACGAGATCAATGCCGTGCGCAAGCACTGTTCGCAGCTCAAAGGCGGGCAGTTGGCCCGCGCCGCATTCCCGGCGACGGTGGTCGCATTGATTTTATCCGATGTGGTCGGCAACCCCCTGGATGTGATCGCCTCTGGCCCCACCGTGCCCGATCCAACCACGTTTGACGATGCGCTTGGTATCTTGAACAAATACGACATCGCCGGTGTCGTTCCGCCCGGCATCGTCGAGCATTTGCGCCGGGGGCAGAGCGGCCGCGCGCCGGAAACGCCCAAGCCCGGCGATCCTGTCTTTGATCGCGTGCAAAACGTGATCGTCGGCAGCAACGCCATTGCCGCCCAGGCGGCGCAAAGGGAGGCCGCCGGACTGGGCTTTCACACGCTGCTGCTTTCGACATATATCGAGGGCGAGGCGCGTCAGGTGGCGCGCGTGATGGCCGGCATTGCCAGGTCGTTGCTTGACCCCGCCGGTCTGTCCGTCGACGGCCGGCCGCTGCCCAGACCGGCGTGCGTCATCGCCGGCGGCGAGACCACCGTCACCGTGCGCGGCGACGGCAAGGGGGGGCGCAATCAGGAACTGGCGTTGGCCGCCGCTTTGGCCATCGACGGTTGCGATGGGGTGATGATTGTCGCGCTGGCAACCGACGGCAGCGACGGGCCGACCGACGCCGCCGGGGCCATCGTCACCGGTCAAACCGTGCCGCGCGCCAACGCGCTCGGCTTGTCGGCGGCCGATTTTTTGGCGCGCAATGACGCTTTTACCTTTTTCGACCGCCTGGGCGATCTGATCCGCACCGGGCCGACCAATACCAATGTCAATGACCTGCTGTTCATTTTAACAGTGTAACGGCATCATCACGAGGAGAAAATTGAATATGAACGACCGCAAAGTCGCTGTCGTCGCCATCGGCGGCAATTCGCTGATCAAGGACAAGTATCACCGCACTGTTGAGGATCAATACCGCGCCGCGCACGAGACCTGTATTCATATTGCCAGCATGGTCGAGCGCGGATGGACGGTGGTGATCAGTCACGGGAATGGCCCGCAGGTGGGGTTTATTTTGCGCCGCTCCGAGATTGCGGCTCTGGAACTGCACCGCGTGCCGCTCGATGCGTGTGTGGCCGATACGCAGGGCGCGTTGGGGTACGCCTTGCAGCAAAATTTGCAGAACGAGTTCCAACGGCGCAAGATGTCGCACCAGGTCGTGACCGTCGTCACCCAGGTGCAGGTCGCCGCCGATGACGCCGCGTTTCGACACCCGGCCAAACCGATTGGCTCATTTATGGATCGGGACACGGCGATGCGTCACCGCGATCAAGATGGCTGGCGCGTGATCGAGGACGCGGGGCGGGGCTGGCGGCGCGTCGTCCCGTCGCCGCGGCCGGTGCGCGTGGTCGAACGAGCCGCGATTCAGGATTTGATCTCGCTTGGCTATATCGTCATTGCCGTCGGCGGGGGCGGCATTCCCGTCGTCGCCGACGGCGAAGGCCGGCTCAAGGGCGTTGCTGCCGTCATCGACAAGGACCGCGCCTCATCTTTGCTGGCGCGGGACATCCGGGCCGATCTGTTTCTGATCTCGACCGCGGTCGAACAGGTCAGCCTCAACTTTGGAAAACCCAATCAGCAGCCTCTCGATCATCTCACCGTCGCCCAGGCCAGGCAATACATTCATGAAGGGCATTTTGCGCCGGGCAGTATGCGGCCCAAGATCGAGTCCATCATTGATTTTATCGAGGCCGGCGGCAAACAGGCGCTCATCACCAACCCGGAAAACATCGAGCGCGCGTTGGCCGGTCAAACGGGCACCTGGGTCCACCCCTGATGGGCGGCGCTCTCGTCTGCGCCGGCCGATGACCGGCCAATGGCCCGCTGAGGGCGAAATTCCTG
>CAYZYE010000175.1:0-8415 GCA_964481205.1 uncultured Anaerolineae bacterium
CAATGGCAAATTGTCATTAAACCGCATCCCAATGAGGATGCCGGGGCTTATGCCGGCTTGCTTGAAACCGGTTTTGTCACTCTGGCTGCCAGGAGCGCTTATGAGCTTTTGGCTCAGGCCGATATACACATCGGCGTTTATTCAGGCCTGGTTTTTGAAGCGACACGGTACGATGTGTGTAATTACGTGTTGTTTGTGCCAAGTGTGTCCGAGTATTGCCGCCAGGTTCTCAATAGCGGCGTGGCTTGGCCGTTGCAAATGGACGAGTTGCCGTCGATCGACAAGGGACCGCGTCGATCGGCAGATCACTATTTTGCAAGCTATGACCCGTCTGTACTTTTTGAGCAACCATACACAGCATAGATCGGCGGAGCGCGTTATGAACGGCTTTCAACCCATCCTCGTCCTGACCACCGCACCGGCGGCGGCGAGCCTGACTGTGGCGGCGTTGTCAACAATGGGATATGAGCGATGACGACGCCGGAAAATTGCCCCGTTGTGCTGATGGTGATGCTCTGTATGCGCTGTTCGTTGGGCGGCGCCGAAAAGCGCTATGCGCGCGTGTTCAAGATGCTGGTCGCACAACCCGGCGCCAGGCACAAACTGCTCATCAACCGCGCAATGTTGGCGCTGCTCGAGGCGGCCGGCATCTTTTCTCAGGCCCAGGCGCCGCACCTGATTGTCCTCGACCCACCGTTTCGTCGCCTGGTGCGCGCCGAAAACGCAGGCGGTCTGATCGGACGGTGGCTGCGTTTCGTTCTGACCGCGCTCGACGTGCTCTGGTTTATCTGGCAATATGGGCGCGTGGTGGGGCGGCTCCAACCCGATGTGGTTCATCCATTGTTGACCGGAATGTACTTGAGCCTGCCGGTGATGTTGTTCAAGCAAAATATACGCTACGTTATGTCGGATTACAGCACATTGTTCAGACCGCGCGAATACATGCACACGGCCCGTTCGGTGGACATTGCCGCCGGACTCAAGCGGTATGCGTTGCAGCGATGCCATGCAATAGACGCGCTCACGCCGTCGATCCGGGACAATTTGTTGGCCCGAGACATCGACGACGCCAAAATCCACGTTGCCCCTTGTTCTTTTACCGACGTATCATTGTGCAAGCCGGCGGAACATCGCGCCAGGTGGGTGGTCTTTGTGGCCCGGTTGATCGAATACAAGAATCCCCTGTTGTTTGCCAGGGCCATTCCCAAAATTCTCGAGCAGGCGCCGGACGCGCGTTTTTATATTTTGGGGCGAGGGCCGTTGCAAGCTGAACTCGAGTCGTTGGTGCGGTCGCTGGACATCGACGCCTGTACGACGATCCGCTTCGATCCCCGCCCAACCCAAATCCTGAACCAGTCCAGTATTTTTGTTTCGCTGCAAGCCGCAGACAATTACCCTTCGCAAAGTTTGCTCGAAGCGATGGCCTGCGGCAACGCCATCGTCGCCACCGACGTGGGCGAAACCTGGCGGCTGGTCGATGAGACGAACGGCGCCCGCGTGCCCGCCAGCTCGGAGGCGATCGCCGGGGCCATTGTTCGACTTTTGAACGATCCGCAGCTGCCGCAGTACCAACGGGCGTCCAGGGAACGTGTCTTGAACCAGCATACGCCGGAACGCTTTTTCGATTACATTGCCGGCGTCTATTGGAATCCAGAGGACTGAATGATCACCCCTGACGCCCACTCGCCCCTTTTTTCGTCCCCGGTGATCGTCGTTGGCGCCGGGCCGGCCGGGCTGGCCGCGGCTTACCAACTGTCCAAACGCGGTCAGGCGGTTATCTGCCTGGAAGCCGACGCGCTGGTGGGCGGCATTTCTCGCACCGTCGAATATCGTGGGTTTCGTTTTGATATTGGTGGACATCGCTTTTTTACCAAGTACGAGGTGGTGCGCAACCTGTGGCGCGAGGTGCTGCCCGACGAATTGCTAATCCGCTCGCGCCTTTCGCGCATCTATTATCGCCAGCGTTTCTTTTACTATCCCATTCGCCCGTTGAACGCCTTGCTCAACCTGGGCGTGTGGGAATCGTTGCAGATTGCCCTCAGTTATGCGCGCGCGCAGCTTTTTCCTCGACGTCCGGAGGCCTCTTTTCAAGATTGGGTGGCAAACCGTTTTGGCTACCGGTTGTACAGCCACTTTTTCAAAGCCTATACCGAAAAGGTGTGGGGGATTCCCTGCACCGAGATCCGCGCCGAGTGGGCGGCGCAGCGGATCAAGGGGCTTTCACTGCTTTCGACGGTGCAGAACGCGCTGTTCAAGTCGCGCGCCCCGCACGTCAAGAGTTTGATCGAGCAATTCGAGTATCCGCGCCTGGGGCCGGGGCAAATGTACGAGCGGATGGCCGAACGGGTGCGCGAGATGGGCAACCGCGTCTTGCTCGGCCACCGGGTTGAAAAACTGGTCCATGACGGGCGGCGCGTTACCCGCGCGGTCGTGCGCACCGCCGGCGGCGAGATCCAATACGACGTTCGTCACCTGATCAGCAGCATGCCGCTCACCGAACTGGTGCGATGCCTGTCGCCGGCGCCGCCGGCGCCTGTGCTGGACGCCGCCGGCCGGCTCCACTACCGGGCGCTGCTCACGGTCAATTTGCTGCTCGACCGCACCGAACAGCTGCCCGACACCTGGATTTACATCCACGACCCCCAGGTGCGCGTGGGGCGGGTGCAATGTTTTCGGAACTGGAGCCCCGATATGGTGCCCAGGCCCACCTGGTCGTCGCGGGGTCTCGAGTATTTTTGCACCGCCGGCGACGAGTTGTGGCAGATGGACGACACGGACTTGATCGAGATCGCCAGGCAAGAGATGCGCGTGTTGCAGCTTTGCGATCCGCGAGATGTTTTTGACGCCTTTGTGATCCGCATGCCCCGCTGCTACCCGGTGTACGACGCCACTTATCGACAACATTTGCAGGTCATTCGGGATTATTTGGCACGTTTTGACAATGTGTATCCTGTTGGACGGTGCGGGTTGTTCAAATACAACAATTCCGATCACTCGATCTTGACGGCGCTGCTCACGGTAGAAAACTTGTTTGGCGCGCAGCACGATGTCTGGGCGATCAATGCCGATGACGAATATTTGGAGGAGCAAAAGTTGTGAGCGTACCTCGCGCGGTCGAACGCATACCCAAATTCCGGCGCTGGGCGCTTGCCATTGTGTTTGTCGCTTTTGCGCTGCGTCTGTCTTTCTTTCGGGCGATTGCGGCGCATCCTGAGCGATTTTTTCAACCGGATTCGGCCGGCTATCATGACTTGGCGCTCAATTTGCTGCGATTTCATCGCTTTGGCGAGTATGACGCTGCCGGCGTCTGGTCGCCGCACGTCAACCGCACGCCGGCCTATCCGTTGTTCTTGGCCGCCGTATATGCCCTGTTTGGCTTGACGCCGGCGGCGGTAATGTTGTTGCAGGTGATGATCAGCACATTGTGCGTGGCTTTGACCTTTTGGCTGGCGCGGTTGTGGGCGGGCGCGCGGGTGGGCGTGTGGGCGGCGGCCTGGCTCAGCGTCGAAGTGGGCAGCGTCATCTATGCCAACCAGGTGATGACCGAAACTTTGTTCAGCTGCACGCTGCTCGGCGCAATGATCGTCTGGAGCGTGATCGTCCGGCGCGCGCGGTGGCGCCGTGCGTTTTTGTGCGGCGCGCTGCTGGGGGCCGGGGCGTTGATTCGCCCGGTATTGCTTTATTTCGCCCTGGCGGTCGGCGTGCTCACCGTGGCGCTGTACCCCGCCAGAGGGCGCTGGCGGGCGGCGCTGACCATGCTCCTGGCCGTGGGGCTGATCGTGGCCCCGTGGATGACCAGAAATTACGCAATCATGCAGCGCGCCGAGTTGAGCGTCATCCAGGCGCGCAACCTGTTTTTCTTTAATGTCGGCCACCTGCGCGCTGCCCGGCAGCACATTTCTTATCAGGAGGCGCGCGTCCAGTTGGAACAAGAAGCGCGGGGCGAGCTTGCGGACGAGGTGCTCGAACACCCGGGGCGGTTGGCGGACTATTATCAGCGCAAGGCCGTGTCCGAGATTCGGGCGAATTGGGTGGATTACGCGGTGGTTCATTTGAAAGGCGCGGCGTTGTTTTTTGTCATCCCGACCGCCGGCACGGTGGCCCGCGCGTTGGGGTGGGTTCGCGTGCGCACAGGGTTGTTGTCCAATTTGATGGGCCGCGCGTTGGATGATACGTGGCGCTCTTTTCGGGATTTTCATCGACAATTGGGCCACGTTGGCGATGCGGATTGGTTGTTTTTTGGCGCAGTGGGCTATGAGCTGCTCTATTTGGCCGCGATCGATCTGTGCGCGTTGTGGGGCGCGGTGACGTGTTTGCGGGACAGGCGTTGGGGCGTTCTCTTGCTCACGCTGGCCGTCATTGGCTATTTTGCAATGATCACCGGGCCGGTCTCTTATGACGCTCGCTACCGGATACCGGCGATCCCTTTTCTGGCTTTGCTGGCCGGGCTGGGGCAGGCGGATCTGGGCGCGCGATGGCGGCGGATCAAGTCACGGAAAAAGGACGTGCAATGAAATTGGTTCTCCAAAATTTGGGAAGGCAATATCGGAACGGCGTTTGGGGGCTGCGCGCCCTCTCGTTGTCGTTCGCGCCGGGCGTTGTCGGCGTCGTCGGGCCGGTTGGCGCCGGCAAAACGACGTTGATGCGTTTGCTGTCCACGGTCATTTCGCCGACCGAGGGCCAAGTGCTGGCGGACGAGCGGGATATTCGCCGGCGTGCGGCGGCTTTTCGACGCCGGCTGGGTTATTTGCCGCAGCGCTTTGACATCTATGCGGGGCTGTCGGCGCGCGCGTTTTTGAACTATGTCGCGGCGATCAAGGGCGTCGAGGCCGGTCAGTTGCCGGTAGCGCAGGCGATCGACCAGGTTGGGCTGTCAGAGGTGGCCGATCAAAAGATGGGCGGTTATTCCCTGTCGTTGCGGCGGCGGGTGGGGCTGGCGCAGGCGCTGCTGGGGCAACCCCGGCTGTTGTTGATCGACGAGCCTGGCGCGGCCCTGCCGGCGGAGGAGCGGCAGCGTTTTTTCCGTTGCCTGGAGCAGGTTTTGGCCGCCGGCGTCTTGGAACAAGCCCTGGTCTTGATCGCGACGGAAAACGTCGCCGATGTGGCCTCGCTGGCGGGACGCCTGGTTTTACTCCAGGCGGGGCAGGTGGTTTGGGATGCCTCCCCCGATGAGTTGCTCCGGTCGGTGCAGGGCAAGGTGTGGGCCATGCCGGTCGATCAAACCCAACTGGTCGAGATCAAACGGCAATATCTGATCAGTGATTTGACCCGGCAGGGCGAGCGCGTCCAACTGCGTATTGTGGCCGATGCAAGTCCGGGGGAAAAGGCCGCGTTGGTCGATCCCACGCCCGTCGATGCCTATTTGTATCAGATGCGTCGGCGCAACGCGGCCGGCTTGTGATCGTTGATTCCTGGTGGTGATAAAATATGAATAAATTGAATCTGTTATGGCGTACAGTGTATGTCAATGTGGTATTGAACGTCTTTCGGCCTTGGGGTTGGGCGGCGTTGGCGGCGTTGGTGATTTGGAGTGTGGCGGTGCCGGGTATTGGTATGAGCAAGGCCGATTTTCTGGCGCGCGCACAAGAACTGGGCTATCCGCCTCTTTCCGATGCGCGGTTGGCCGGGTTGGGCATCGCCCAGGTTGCCAGCAGTTTTATGACCCTGTTTGGAGTCTTGTTTTTGTTGAACAGCCTGGACCGGGAGCGCGACATTGGTCTGGACGAGTTGTTGGCATCGCTCCCACTGTCGGAATCCTCGTTTGTGGCGCTGCAATATGTGGCCAATGTGGTCACATTGCTCTTTTTTACGTTGGTCGCCTATGTCGTTGCGCTGATCGCGTACCCGTTTCGCGGCGCAAGCGCCTTGATTTTGCCCGATTTTTTGTGGCCGGGATTATTGTTTCCGTTGGGCAGCGCGTTTTTATTGGCCGCTTTGCCGCTTTTCTTGGACGTCCTCCACATTCACCACGTGATGCGGGGCATTGCTTATGGCATAATCATGATCTTGTTTAATTTGGGCCCATTTGCGCTGTCGGCGATGACCAACTTGAATCATCCCCGGCATCCCTTGTTTCAACTCTGGCTTACGGCGAGCCTGGGACTGGACACGTTTGGGATGTGGTATTTGCAGGGTTATCTGGAACTCGTGTTTCAGGTGATTGAGCAGTTGGGCACGGTCTTGGTTCCGAGCCATCTGTTCTGGACAATAGTGCTCCGTCCCCGGCTGGCGTCGATTGGGCTGGGTCTCTTGCTGGCCGCGTTCTCGGTCTGGCAGCGCCAGCGCTTTGGCGCCGAGCCTTGATCTGGCCAGTCGTCTGTCCCGCAAAACCGCTCACCTGGTGAGCGGTTTTTTTGTGGATTGACAAGGCGTCGTTTTCGCGTTATAATAAAACCGACCAGTCGGTATGTTTTGGGAGGAAATATGGAGCTACAGTCGCGCGCTCAAGAGACCAAAAGCAAGATTATGCAGGCCGCCGAGACCTGTTTTGCCGGTCAGGGATATGACGCCACCGGGATCGCCGAGATTTGCCGCCGCGCCGGGGTGAGCAAGGGCGCGTTTTATCACCACTTTGCCGGCAAACAAACCCTTTTTCTGGCCTTGTTGAATGCCTGGCTGGAACGGCTTGACGCGCAAATCCAAACCATACACGCCGAATCGCCGGACGTGACCACGGCGATTTTGCAGATGGTCGAGATGGTGATCCCCATTTTTCAGGAACGCAAGGGCCAACTGCCCATTATTTTCGAGTTCTGGATCAAGGCCGGACACGACCCCGACGTCTGGCAGGCGACCATTGCGCCGTACCGGCGTTACCGGGACTATTTTGCGGCGATCATCCAGACGGGCGTGGAGCAAGGCGTGCTGCATACCGACGATCCAGAGCTGCTCGCGCAAATGTTGGTTTCGTTGGCGGTGGGGCTGTTGTTGCAAGGTTTGTTGGATGTCGATGGGACGGACTGGGGCGATGTGGCGCGGCGCAGCGTAAAGACGCTGCTCAATTTGTAGGAGGGTATGCGAGATGAAGGTGCTTTTGACGGGCGCTTTTGGCAATGTGGGGCAGAGCGCCATTGATGAATTGGTTCGGCAGGGGCACATTGTGCGCTGCTTTGACGTGCCGACGCGCAAAAATCGCCGGGCGGCGTCTCGATTTTTGGCCCGGTACGGCGATCGACTCCAGGTAGTGTGGGGCGACTTGCGCCGTCCGGCGGATTTGTTGGCCGCGGTGCGCGATCAAGAGGTGGTGGTACATCTGGCGTTTATCATTCCCAAAATGTCGGCGACCGGCGTCGAGTCGGAGCAAGCGCCGGACTGGGCGCGCGAGATCAATGTGGGCGGCACGCGCAATCTGTTGGCGGCGATCAAGGCGCAGGCGGCGCCGCCAAAAATTCTCTTTACCTCGTCTTATCATGTGTATGGCCGGACCCAAGACCGGCCGCCGCCGCGCACGATCCTCGATCCGGTTCAGCCGATCGAGCACTATGCGCTGCACAAGGTCGAATGCGAGCGCATGGTGCAGGCCTCGGGGGTGGCGTGGGCTATTTTCCGGCTGTCGGCGGCGCTGCCTTTTGCCATTCAGCTCGACCCCGGCATGTTTGACGTGCCGCTGGACAACCGCATCGAGTATGTGCATTCGCGCGACGTGGCGCTGGCGATTGCCAACGCGATCGTCAACGACAATGTGTGGGGCCGGCTGCTGCTGATCGGCGGCGGGCCGCGCTGCCAATATCGCTTCCGCGAGATCGTCGAGCGCATCCTGGGCGCGGTGGGCGTGGGTATGCTGCCCGATGAGGCGTTTAGCGCGGTGCCGTTTCCGACGGATTGGGTGGATACCACGGTGAGCCAGCGCCTTTTGGATTATCAACGACGCGATTTGGATGATTATGTAGCGGAAATGAAAACGGTGTTGGGTTTCAGACGCACGTTGGTCAAACTGTTTCGCCCGTGGGTGCGTCGCTGGCTGTTGAGCAAATCGCCGTATTATGCCCGGCGCGCCGCCGCGCCCGTCGAGGAACTCGCGCGGCCTGAAAGCGCCGCTGCGCCGCCGCCCGTCGAACTCACGCCCGAACTCAGGCAGCTTTTGGTCGAGACGGCGCGGTCGCTGCGGGGGCGAGCCAGACGGCTCTTTATCGCGCGCGCGGTTCAGGCCTTGGGGCAGGGTGGGCCGCAAAAAGCCGAACGCGAGTTTGGCTGGTCGCGCCGGTTGATCTTGTCGGGGTTGCAAGAGCTGGACAAGCACGGCGCCTGACCCGGTTTGCCCTGATCGACCCTGGCTCGATCGATCGAGCCAGGGTTTTTTTGCGCCGCCGTCGAGTTGTGCTACAATAGGTTGCCCGCAAGGGGCCAGACTAGTACTTCCGGACAGAAATCCATCACCAGTTAGGCAGCCAAGGGCTTGCCCGAATACGTCCATTT
>CAYZYE010000176.1:0-8377 GCA_964481205.1 uncultured Anaerolineae bacterium
CTGGCCCCTTGCCAGAAAAACCCGTTTGTGTAGGTTGCCGAACAAAACTGTAGAGTGGCTAGCCTTGACCGTTCAAACGTTGTCCTGTACAATACGCGGCATGGATTTGTATGACTATGCTCGCCAACAACAGATCGAACAAGAAGCGCCCTTGGCGGCGCGGATGCGCCCACGCACACTGGACGACTATGTGGGTCAGGCGCATATCGTTGGGCCGGGACGGTTGTTACGCCGCGCCATCCAAGCCGATCAACTCTCGTCGCTCATCTTTTACGGCCCACCGGGCGTGGGCAAAACCACGTTGGCGATGGTGATCGCGCGCACCACACAGAGCCATTTCATCACCATCAACGCCGTGCTCTCTGGCGTCAAAGACATCCGCGCGGCCATTGCTACGGCGCAAGAACGTCGCGGCTTGTACCGGCAACGCACGCTGCTCTTTGTCGACGAGGTGCATCGCTGGAACAAGGCGCAGCAAGACGCGCTCTTGCCCTGGGTCGAAAACGGCACCGTCATCCTGATCGGCGCAACCACCGAAAACCCCTATTTTTCCGTCAACCGCCCGCTGGTCAGCCGCAGCCGCATCTTTCAACTCGAACCGCTCACCGAAGACGATCTGCGCCAGATCGCCCGCAGCGCGCTGCAAGACCCAGAGCGGGGATACGGCAAACTGCACGTCGATCTGCGCGCCGACGCGCTGGATCATCTTGTCAACATTGCCAACGGCGACGCGCGCGGCGTGCTCAACGCGCTGGAACTGGCTATCGAAACCACGCCGCCCAACGCCGACGGGGTGATCGTCATCGACCTGCCGGTGGCCGAAGAGTCGATCCAGCGGCGTGCCGTGTTTTATGACAAGGACGGCGACGCGCACTATGACACGATCTCGGCGCTGATCAAAAGTTTGCGCGGTTCGGACCCCGACGCCGCGCTATATTGGCTGGCTAAAATGGTCTATGCCGGCGAAGACCCCCGCTTTATTTTCCGCCGTATGCTGATCTTTGCCGGCGAAGATGTTGGCCTGGCCGATCCAAACGCGATCCGTGTTGTCCATGCCTGCGCCGAGACATTCGACCGCATCGGCCTGCCGGAAGGACGATTTCATCTGGCCGAAGCGGCATTGTACCTGGCCACTGCGCCCAAGTCCAATTCTGCTTTTGGCCTTTTCGATGCGCTGAATGTGGTGGGACAAGAGCGCGAAGGCGAGGTGCCTGCGCATTTGCGCGACGGCAATCGAGACAAAGAAGGTTTTGGACACGGGCAAGGGTATCTGTACCCCCACGCCTACCGCGATCATTGGGTCGAACAACAGTACTTGCCCACCTCGCTTCAAGGGCGCGTCTTTTACCAGCCCTCCGATCAAGGTTACGAAGCGCAAATCCGCAGCCAGGTCATCCGCCGCCGGGAGGCGCAGCTCGCCGCGATGCTCCAGGGACCCACCGCGCCCCCGCAAGTGCTGACCTGGTCGCCCAGCGATCGAAACCGGGAGCGTTGGTTGCAACGTTCCATCGGCGCTGCCGGCAGGCAGATTGGCCGGGTACGCGACGCGATCTTGGATGCTCTCCAACTCGAACGCCACCACATCGTCCTCGATTTGAACGCCGGCAGCGGGCTGTTGACCTGGGAAGCGGTTCGCCGCGTGCCAGAGGGCGGCGTGTGGGCGCTGGCGACGACCGGGCAGACGGCCGACGCTTTGCGCGAACAAGCCGCGCAGCTCGATGAACTGGATCGACCGCACATTTTGAGCGGGTCAATTCTGCAACTGGGCGAATTGCTGTCGGCCAGTGACCCAGAACTGCGCTTCGATGCCATCGTTGGGCGCAACGCCCTGACGACGTTGAGCGCCGCCGAGCGCGTACAGGTCGCGCGTCTCCTGGCGCAGTGGTTGGCCGAAAATGGCGCGGTCAGTTTGGCGCAGGTCGTCCCCCGGCACACACAACGGCTGTACCGCCTGGTAGACTGGGGCGACACGCCGGAAGAGCTTGTGCATCGCGTGAGCGAGGCCGAAGAAGCGATCTATGCCGACTCGACCGATCGCTGGACCAACTGGGACATTGAGGATTTACAACGCGCTTTTGCCGGCGCCGATTTCACCCGGATCGACATCCGCCGGCAAGAACAAGCGTCCGACATGCTGATCACCCCATCCCTGTTTGCGCGCTGGTTTGCCGCCTCGAGTGCCGGCCCGCGCCCCACCTATGCCCAACACCTGGCGCAGCGTCTCACCCCCGACGAATTGTCCCGAGTACGCGCCAGGTATGAGCGATCGCTGCTCAACCAGACGGTCAACTGGGCCTCGACCACGGCGTTGATCCAGGCGCGATAAGGCGTTTCCAGTAAAATAGCTCCTCCACATTGCTCTTGCCGGATTTGGCAATCCAGGCCGAGCAGGTTGGGATAACTTGAATTCTGGAACTCGCCAACTATTTCCACCTCGTCAAAATCGTCTCCCGCTGGAAAACTCGGACCGCCAGGTACAACAGCGCCAGATCCAAGATCAATGTCACCAGCGACGCCCAGATCACCATCTGCACGTTGACAAACACCCAGCCGGCCAACACCACCAGGCTGATGCTGATGATCGGAATGACAAAAATGCCCGCGACCTGCTGCGCCGCGCGCGGGTCGTTGACCCGCGAAGAGACGATCACCCCGCACAGCACCGAGAGCAAGGCCAAAAGCGGACTGAGCAGCAGCATGCTCAACACCCACACCGCGCGGACGCTGTACGCAAACACGCTCGGCGGGACGATAAACTCAAGCCCGATCAACATCACCGCAAAGCTGATCCAGGTCAAAAACACGGCGGGCAGCGTTGCCGCGATGCTTTTGCCCGCCAACAGCTCCCAGGTCGATATCGGCGTCGCCAGCAGCGGCTCTAACGTTTTGCTCTGTTTTTCGCCAATGATGCTGAACGCGGCAATGTACACCGGCAGCATCATTGGAATCATGAACAGGTAAAACATGTATTGCTCGTTCATTTGAATGACAAACACTTCTATTTGTGGCAAATGTTCAAGCTGCCTGGGCGTGGGCAACTCATCGGCGTCCATATCCATCCCCAAAGCGTCCGCGCGCAAAATAAAATAGTCGGTGGCGACAATCATGACCACCAACAAAACCGGCAGCAGCGCCATCGTCCACAAGATCGTCTTGTTGTGACGCAGTTCGGCCCACTCTTTGTCGATCACCGTCTTTATGCGATGCCAGTTGACGTTCATACCGCTTCCTCATGGCGCGACGCGCTTTGCGCCATCAAGTCAAAATAGACCGCTTCGAGCGAGTGCTCGACCTGCTCGACAAACTGGATGTCGGCCCCCGCCGAGACCAACGTCCTGATCAACTGCGGGTTGCGCATTTGCGGCTCGTCCAACTTGATCGTCAGGCCGCCGGCGTTCTGCGTCACCTGCTCGACAAAAGGCAGCGCTTGCACGGCGGCGACGTGTTCTGGCGCGACAACGCGCAGCCGCACCAGAACGCTGCTGCCGTACAGACTGCGCCGCAGCCGCTCCGGCGTGTCCACCTGGATCAGACGCTGCTTGATCACGCCGATGCGATCGCACAGCCGGTCGGCCTCATCGAGGTTGTGGGTGCAGATAAAAATGGTTCGTCCCTGGCGGCGCAAATCCTGGATAAAGTCGCGCACAATCCGCGCCGCATCGGGGTCAAGCCCGCTGGTCGGCTCGTCGAGAAACAGCACGGGGGGTTCGTGCAGCAGCGCGCGGGCGATGGCCAGCTTTTGACGCATCCCCTTGGAAAAACCGCCCACCATTTCGCCGCGACGTTCCCACAACCCCAACATTTTGAGATATTTTGCCACCTGTCCCTCGACGTCATCGACGCCGTACAACCGGGCAAAAAAGGCCAGGTTGGTCGTGGCGTCGAGGCGCGCATACAACCCCGGCGTCTCGGTAAGAATCCCCACCTGGCTCCGAATGTGCTCATTCTCCCGACCCACCTGGCATCCGGCCACCCAGGCCTGACCGCGACTTGGGGCCACGAGCGCGCACAACATGCGCACGGTCGTGGTTTTTCCGGCGCCATTCGGCCCCAAAAAACCAAAAACCTCGCCTTGCTCGACGGTCAGATTCAAACCATCGACGGCGAGGATGGTTGCGCCTTTTTTGTCGCCCGGAAATATTTTGCTCAGTCCCTCGGTACGGATCACGTGCATTGGCTTGTCTTTCCGCCGGTCAGTCAACCGGCCTGACGCCAGGAGTGCGCTGAAAAACCCACATCGCACCCGCCAACCGCAGAGAACGCAAAGAAACCAACATCATCATCCTGGCGTCTCTGGCGGTTAATCTTGAGGGCTGTTCAATGCTAATTTGTGCAAGTCCTCGCTGGCGGGGACTCGTCGCCATAAGGTGACGACCAGCCAACGGCTCGCCAGGCGCGGTTTCAACCGCTGGACTATAGAATTGAACAGTCCTGGGTTAATCTTTGTTTTTCCGCGACGCCTTTTAACCAACGTCTCGCCGCAATTGTTCGAGATCAAAGCCGGCGGGGTCGGTCTTGCCGCTCAACGAGATGTCCTTGTGGCCCATAATGTTATCGGCCTTGATGCCGTACTTGGACGTGAGCATCTTGCACAACGCGACCAGCGTGCGGTATTGAACATCTGGATACGGGTCTTTGCCGTCGTTCTTGTTGACCAGCTCGATGCCAATCGAGAAATCGTTGACGTTCGAGACCCCCTTCCAGACGCTTTTGCCGGCGTGCCAGCCCCGCAGTTCGTCCTGCACCATTTGCACGATGCGCCCATCTTTGCCAATGTTATAGTGCGCGCTGACAAAGGCCTGCGGATTGGTAAACCATCGAATCACCCCTTCCAGCGTGCTGTTGGCCGTCGAATGAATGACGATCGCCCAAATTTTGGCCCCGGCCGGACGCTGGTTATAGTGCTGCGATTGGATGAATTCGATGTTCAACTTGACCGGCGGCTTGCCGCCCGTCGATGGCGCGGGCGTGGGCTGAGGCTTGGGCGGCGGCGGCGTCGACAACGTGCTCAAATCCGGGATGCGCAGCGTTTGCCCCACGCGAATCAAAGCCGGATTGGTGACATTGTTGGCCTGCGCAATATCGACATACCGCTTGGCGTCACCATAAAACCGGACCGCGATCTGTGCCAGTGTGTCGCCCCGTCTGACCACATACTGCTGCCCTTTCGCCGGGAAGGGCGTTTTGGGAAGCGCGCTCCACGATTTGGTCCAGTCGCTCAACATCTGCGCGACAACCCGATCCAGAGTTTTGCCCTCTTGTTGGGCGCGCGCGCGGGCTTTGTCGAGTACAGATTGCTCAACGTTGACAACCACAGGTACGGTGCTCATATTGAACCCCCTTTTCTATATCTGGAAATGGCTTTCCTGGAAAAACCCCAAGATCGACTGCCAGGGACGTCTCGGATCAAGTCCATCCGTGAACGTCGAGATAATTATATGCCTTTGAATATTGATGATTGTTTTTGATGTTTTGACTCCTGGCGTTCCCGGCGATCGATGGGCGTGTTGGCAAATTTTTCGACAGACTTTTACTTGACCGCGACACGCACGCCCGTGCGCCGGCCAACCTCGCACAGCGCCGAGTATGCCGCGTCGCGCACAAGCAAACTGTCAGACGCCAAAGCCGCCCCTAGCGGCCCGACGGCGCTCTTGCCGCCGCAAGCCTGCAACGCATCGATCGCCGCCAACCTGGTCCATTCATCACCCTTGGCGAGCGCATGTTCCAAAAGCGCAAGAGCGTCGTCGCCGGCTTGCAGACGCCGTCCGTGCCGGATCGCCCAGTTGACGAGCCAGTTGGCCTTTTCCGGCCGGCATTCGGGCAGCACGGCAGGGGGGCCGGCATCAATCTTGATCAAAACATCTTGCGCCGCCGAACGCACGAACCACTCTGGATCATCTCGGGACAACCGGTCAACAATCTCGAACGCCCAGGGCGCGTCGATCAGGGCCAAACCATAAATCACCGCGCGTCGAATGGCAAAATCGGAACTTGCGATTGCCTCTCTGAGCGCGGTACATCCTTCTTTTCCCAACCGGGCCAATGCTTCGGCGGCAACGCGACGAACCAACTCGTCCTCATCTTGCAACCCCTGGATGATCCCCTCGATGACCCGATTTCCCCCGCGCTGCCCCAATGCATGCAACGCTTCGATCCGAACCAGACGATCTCGATCCGACAAAGCGCGGTAAAGCGGCCTGAGCGCCTGCTCGCTTTCTACATGCGCCAACCCCCACGCGCCAACGGCGCGAATGTGCGGATCGTCGTGCTTGAGCGCCTGTCCAAAGAGGTACAGAGCGCCGGCCGCCTCAGCGCGCGCGATCACCTCGGCCGCCTGGCGCCGCAGACTCGTGGGCCGCCTGGGGTTCAACAAGACCTGCGCCAATTCGGCCAATACGCCGCCCAACAGCTGCCTGGTCGATTCGGGCGACGCGATCAGGTATTCGGCTGCGGCGACAAAGTTGGAGAGAAAAACGTCGTCGTTGCCCTTGAGCCGCTCGATCACCAGCGCCGAGGCCGACGACAGTGCGGCAAAAAACAACAACGTGTCCTGCCAATGCGGGTCACCAACATGTTCGATCAACCGATCCACCAGGTCGTCGCGCGCAGCGCATTGCGCGGCAAAATAGGCGCGAAACACACGGTGTGTAAAAGTAACCTGATCGCCGCCCGCGTCGACCAGCAAATTTTGCGCCTTGAGCAGCGCGTCCAACGCCGTGCGCGCGAGTTTGCCCAAGTCCGAGGCTGGCTTGGCGCCATTTGCCTGCTGCATCGACCGCTCCAACATATCGGCGATGAGCGTCTCTAGATCGCTGCGCGGCGTTTTATCTCGCCCTTGCCGGTGCAACTCCCAGGCCCAGGTTGTCAAAACGCGCCCCCAGTGCGGCGGCGAAAGCAAACTGTGTCCGGCGCGCCCCAACGCCAGGGCGACGACGCGGTCGAAACACAGCAACCGTGTCGCCGGGACCTCGTCGTATTCGCGCCACAACATTGCCGCCACGGCCAGGTCGAGCGGCAAGACCGGCGAGCGCCGGCCTCGAGGCCACAAAGCCAAAAGATCGGGCGGCGGCGCCGGCATCGCCGGCGGTTGCAGATCGTTTTCGTCGGGCGGCGGGCGGCCCTCGCGCCGGGCCTGGTTTCTCGCCGCTTCAAACTCGACCTGCGCGCGCGTCATCTCGGCGTTCCACGCTTCAAGCATCGCGGCTTCGCGCAGCGCATCCCACTTGTCGACAAATTGCAGCGTTGCGCGGCGATCAAAGCCTTTTAGCAACAGGGGAACGAATCCCAGCTCAATCAGTGCGCCATATCCCTCGGCCGCGCCGCCGATCACGATCACGTTGGCGGGATAGGTCCGCGCCAGCTGGTCCAGCCAGCGCAATGACCGGTCGCGGGCGCGCGCGTCGAGCAAATCCAAATTGTCGCACAAAATAGCACATTCACCGTTGATCAGCCTGGAACGAAGCATCGAGGCCGAAGGCGCGGCGATCGACTTGGGCAGCCGCGCCGTCAAATAAGCCGAAATTGGTTTGAGCAGCGCGTGCCGGCCCCGCTCGGCGAACAGCCCGCGATCGAGCGCGTCCAACTCGAGATAGAGCGGCAATCGCTCCGGCGCGGCGTCTTGCGCCGGCGGCTCGGCCAACATGGGTGTCTGATCATCGACCGGCGGATCGCCCGGCCGGCGGGCAAATCGCTGCGCAAGAGAAAACAATATCGTCGTCCGACCGCTGCCGCCTGGCCCCAAGAGCGCCAGGTGACGCGACTGCTTGAGCGCATCGCCAATCAGAATCGTCTCCGGCGTGGGATAGAGCAGGTCATACATCCGCATATTGCGCCAATATTCCTGGTTTTGCTCATCATCCGGGCTGGAAACAGCATGTAACCGCATCGGCGGAACGATCAGACGCGGCTCGACAAAGACGCTGGACAGCGGGGCATAATAGTTGAGCAAATGTGCGTTCTCGGTCATCTCGATAATGTAGCGACAATAACGCGCCTGCGTACTGGCCGAAAGGCGGCTGCGCGTGTGGAGCACACGCGAGGCGATCATCTCTCGAAGCCGGGAGAATCGATCCCGCAGCAGGTAAACGCCCAACGCCAGCAGCAACCCGATGAACAACCCGATCACCGCCGAAGCCGGATCGAACCGCCAGCGGATCACCGCATTTGCCGCGTTAACCGGGGGATATATCGAAAACACAAAGCACAAGGCGACAATCATTTGTATTCCTTGTCGTCCCCCTACTTGGCCAACCAGCCACCCTACAGTTTTATTCGGCAACCTACACAAACGGGTTTTTCTGGCAAGGGGCCAGCCCCTTGCCAAACCCCGTTGAGGGGCTACGCCCCTCAAACTCCCCAAAAGCCAAGGTTTGCTCGA
>CAYZYE010000177.1:0-8349 GCA_964481205.1 uncultured Anaerolineae bacterium
GAACGCAACCGGCAGGTTGGAAAATATAGATGCTTTTGCCCCATCAACCAGAGGACGTCGGGATCACTTGTAAATATCTATGGCGCTACTTGATGTTTCATTCCTTTGCGATCCCGGCGCTCTCTGCGGTTAGGAACCTGGTTCAGCACGCTCTAGTATCCGATTTGGACAACCACTTGTTCGAGCTTTTTGGTGATTTCGTGGTCGGGATATTCTACAACAAAGATACCGGCGCTGGCCAAAACCATCATCTCGTCCGAATGCGGCAGCACAGCGCCAACCTGGCAGTCATAAGTCTCTTCGACCCGCGTCCGAACCTGGTCTTGGGGAAACACCTGCGGCGTCTTGTTGACGATCAATAACATTTGCGGCACGTCTAGCTGGCGCGCCACATCGACGGTCACGCCGGTGCCTTGATAGTCTTGCTGGTCGGGGCGCATAATGATCATGAGCACGTCCGAGATGGCAATCGAGAGCAGCGTTTCTTCATTGAGGCCGGGGTGCGTGTCGATCATTAGAATATCCAGGTCGAGCCGCTCGATCAAGTCGTGAAAACCGTCATTGAGCAGGCCGACATCATAGCTTTCGCGCAAAATGCGCGCGATTTCGCCCGTCTTGGTGCTGGACGGGATCAAAAAGACCGTGCCCGTCACATTGCCCTTGAGGCGCGGTGTGACATCATAGGCCGCTTCTTCGATCTCGCACTTGGCCCACAAATAATCGTTGAGTGAGCGCGTCATCTCTTCTTCTTCCATGCCGAACAAGACGTGAATGCCCGGCGATTGGATGTCCGTATCGACCACGCCAACGCGCAGACCTCTCATCGCCAACAAGGCGGCGAGGTTGGCCGTGGTATTGGACTTGCCTGTTCCACCCCGAAACGAGTGAACGGAAATAATTTGTGCCATCTTGGTCTCCTAACCTGGATAAACCAGAATCAATAGGGCAAGCGTCATTTGTCTCTAGTTTTTGTATCAGCGTTATATCTCGGTTTCCCGCCGCGACCGTGTGATCGCCTCGCCCAGCGAGCGCACATCGCCATACGGGCCGTCGTGGGCCTGCACCACGCCAAATTCGAGATACAGGTCGGCGGTGAGCGGTTTGTTGTCGCCCTGAACGCCATCCGGGTTCATTGCCTGCGAGAATTTTTGACCGATTTGCGCCTGCAAACGCTTGATGCGCGGCGGCGTGGTGACAACGATAAACTCGATCGCCCCCACCCGGCCCACAAAATCCTCGAAATTGCCCACCTGGTCAACCGCCTGTTGCACCATCCGGCCGACATAGTTGACAAATTTGTCTTTCAAATGCTGGTACCGGGCGGTAAAACACTCAAAATTGCCTACAGCGACGAACAAGATTGCCCAATCGTCACGGTGCAAAAGCAATTTGAGCTGCGCCTCGATCAACGGCCCGCTGGGCAGCCCCGACGCCTGGTCGATCCCGGCGCGATACCTGGCGCGCCGTAAAGCGCTGTTCATACGCAGGTGCAGCTCTTCCATGTCAAATGGTTTGGTGATGTAATCGTCCGCGCCGCTGTTCAACCCCATAATTTTGTCATCGCGCCGGCTGCGCTGCGTCAAAAAGATGATCGGAATGTGGCTGGTCGCCAGGTTGCTGCGCAGACGACGACAGACTTCATAGCCGTCTATGTCCGGCAGGTTGATGTCCAGCAGGATCAATTTTGGATTTTGCGCCTGACAAATCTCGATCACCGGTTCTCCCAGCGATGTCGCGGACAAGCGGTACTGCTTGGTGCGCAAAAAAGTTTGGAGCATGTCGGAAATATTGGGGTCATCTTCGACAATCAAGACCAGATCGCGCGTTTTTTGCTCCAGCATCCCTTTTTCCCCCCGCAAGTTGTGCCTATTTGGGCGTCGATGTGTCTCCAAGCCAGGCGGCCAGAATGGCCCCCAACAGCGGCTTTTCTTGCTCTACGAACACGGTGCGCGGATCGAAACATACCAGGTCATTCTCGATGCGTGCGATGATCGGCGGACTGGCGGCCCTGAGCCGAGCGGTAAAGGTGTTGGGCGCAGGCGGCGCAACGACGAGCAGCCAGGTGGGTAACGTTTCGCCCGGCAAACTGCCGCCGCCGGCCATAGAACGCCCGGCGACCACCCGCGCATCGACGCCGCCGGCGACCAGCTTTGTTTTCCAGCGCCGCGCGCGCCGCTTCAAAACGTCGAGCGGCATAGACGCCATCTGCCAGACCGGAATGGCCCGCCCGGCGTCGCCCTTGAGGTAATGGAGCAGCGTCGCTTGCAGGCCGGCGAGGGTGGTTTTGTCGACGCGCAGCGCGCGCGTCAGCGGAAAATGACGCAAACGGGCAATGATCTCTTGTTTTCCAACCAAAATCCCGGCCTGCGGCGCGCCTAGCAGCTTGTCGCCACTAAAAGAAACCAGGTCTACCTGCGCAGCGATCACCTCCTGGACGGTCGGCTCGTGCGTAAACCCATACTTTTCGGTGGGCAGCAGCGTGCCGCTGCCCAGGTCTTCATACACCACCAGGTTGTGAGTGCGCCCCAGTTCAACCAATTCTCGCGCTCCAACCTGGGTGGTAAAACCGGTGATGCGAAAATTGCTCTGGTGCGCCAGCATCAACATTGCCGTGTCGGGCGTGATCGCCTGCGCATAGTCGCGCAAATGGGTGCGGTTGGTCGTTCCCACCTCGACCAGGCGTGCGCCGCTCTGGCGCATCACGTCGGGAATGCGAAACCCGCCGCCGATCTCGACCAGCTGCCCGCGCGAGATCACCACCTCGCGCCCCTGCGCCAGGGCGATCAGCGCCAGGAACACCGCGCCGGCGTTGTTGTTGACGACCAACGCCGCTTCGGCGCCGCTCAATCGACACAGCAATTGTTCGGCGTGTACATAGCGCGAGCCGCGTCGTCCGGCATCCAGATCGTATTCCAGGTTGCTGTATCCCCGCCCCACCGCCGCCATCGCCGCCAACGCATCCTGGCACAGCGGCGCGCGCCCGAGGTTGGTGTGGACGATCACTCCGGTGGCATTGATCGCCGGCCCCAGCGTTGGCCTGGTCAAAAGACGCAGATGACGAGCGGCCCGTTCGATCAGCGCCTCTGGCGACGGGACGTCGCCCCTTTGCAATAGTTCGCGCCGCGCATCGGCCACCGCCAGCCGCACCGCCTCGACGACCAGAGCGTGTCCATATTGCTCAATCCAGTCCTGGCAGTCGGACATTTGCAGCAGTGTATCGACGCCGGGCAAATTGCGCAGTTTTGTTTGTGCGGCCATCGCGCCATACTCCATTGTTCGGGTCTCCAGGAACGTACTGCCCCCCAACACACCTGCCAACCGCAGAGAGCGCCGAGATCGCCAAGAAAGAAAACATCAATATACACCGCAGAATACCGTAAATGTTCACAAATACCAAATAGCCCCTGCGGTTAATCTTGACTTTTTCAGCACGCTCCTAAGGCGGCCCGGACGGGGTGTCTCGTGTGATCAAAAAAGTTTCCACCAGGGCAAAAACGCCGATCAAGATCAGGGTAATGGTCAGATCGAGCACGCGCTGCATTTGCAGCCAGGCCACCACGGTCACAAAGAGGCCAATCTGCCCACTTTGACGCACAAAACGTAGCCGGTACACCCGCGCCGGGACCGCACCGCCAAAGCGAGCGTTCAGATAAGCGATCGCCGGCATCAGGGTGCTGGTCACGGCGAAAAACAGCGCGATCAGAAAAAAGACCTTGGTCGCGCCGCTAACCGGCACGTGAATGATCCCCCACAGCGCCAGCCAGGACAGTGTGGCTGCCAATACCGCATAGACGATCCATCGTTTGTTGTCTCTGACCACCAGGTTGCTCTTGTTCGATGACATACGTTATATTATACCTGAAAAAGGCTTTTGTGGCTACCCCGCGAGTTGGTAGGGTGTATTTCCTATTGGGGCGAAACCGGGCCTCGGAATAGGGATTCCGAGGCTGCGGATTGGACAAATCGCCGTTTTTGGCCTGGATTTGGCAATCCAGGCCGAGCGCAAAGCGAGCGCCACCCCCTGACCCCCAAATTGACAGGCGCCCAGTTGGTAAGGCGCATTTCGCCGCCGGCCCGGCTCAGAACGCCTGCCAGTCCACCTGGTGCAGGTCGGGATTGTCGCACGCCTGGCGTCCGGTTTTGACCATGTCCACCCACTGGCCGTTTAGTCGCACGCGGACGACATCGGCGGTGAAATCGGTGTTGGTACCGCACGCCGCGCAAGAGTTGAGCAGATGCGATCCCACGCCGTAAATGTCGGCCGGCACCTGCAAGCGTTCAAAGCGCTCGATCTTGTCCGGGTTGAATCCGCCGGTGACGACAATCTTGACATCGCGGCACCACTGCCGGGCCCGTTCCAGCCAGTCGGGCGGCAAATCCCAGTGCAAATAGGCGCTGTCGATGGCGCGGCGCATGTCAAAGACCAGCCGTGGATTCACGCCGCAATCCAGGCTGGGGTCGCCCAATGGCTCAACGCGCACGTCGCGCAGCGAGCTGCTTGTGTCGGGGCGCACACCGTACAATTTGAACTTTTGCGCCTCCTCGCGCTGCCCTGTATCGATATAATGTCGATAACGGGCAAACATTGCGTTCATTACCTTGAGGGTATCGCCAATGCAATCATTGTAAAAATCGACCAGCGCGATGCGCGGTATGGTCACGTCGCGGGTTTCGGCAAAAGCGATGACCGTTTCGGCCGTGTCGCCGAGAAAGCAGGCAATGGCCGCGTGGGCGATGGTTCCGCCGCCCACGCCGCCCCACCAATCTCCCTGCGCGTCGGTCGAGACCGCCGAAGAGACCTGGCGGCCATAATCGGCGTTAAAGCGCTGCACGGCAATGTCATAAGCGTACCCGTCTGCCGCCTGCACCTCGTGAACGTCGAAACGGGCGGGAAAGAACAACACCGGTTTGCCGCGCGCGGCTCTGAGCACATTGTAAACGTTGGTGGCAATGCGGCTGGCGCGGGACAGAACGCCCAAAACAGCCGTCTCTAAAATGGCAAAGTCCCGGTAGCGGCCGCGGATGCGCAGCACGGGCTGCACCTGCATTGGATCCCCGTCATAATGCACCACATCCCCGTCCTGAACCGCCCAGACGCCAAGCCGGTCAAAGGTTTCGACAAAAGCCTCGCCCTCAAAATAGCCGGTGCAATGCCGCAGCATGGTCAACGCCTTGTCGATGCCGCAGACGACGACGCTGGGCGAACGCCGGGTGAACACTTGCATCTCGACTTGCATGTTGCCCACGTTGACCGTCTGCGGGTCGATGCCCAGGCGAGCCAGCACCTGGCTTGAGCCTTGAAAGCGGTATTCGGCTTGCGCCAATTTGCTCAAAGTATCGGCGATATTCCAAAAATATTTATCCGAATACCAGGCGCGGCGCATTCGCTCGATGTCCAATTTGAACGTGGTGTTATTTAATCTCTTACCATTGAAACGGCTCATTCTACCTCCCACTTTGTGTACTTTATACACCAAGCAGACCTAAAAAAAGCGCGCGTATTCAGGCGGGCAGGACAAAAAATCAGGTTCCTGCCCGCTCCGCCGAACGCCATGACGCTCGATCAGGCCGCATCCCGCTCCGGGTTTGGAAACTGCGGCGGCCTCACCCCATCCGGCAAAGGCGTCCGGTAGGGGTTGTCCCTGGTTGCCGCTTCCCACTCGAGGCGCGCCCGGCGTAAAAGCTCGGCGTCGGTGTACAAATCCATCGCCGCAACGGCCATAATCTTGGCCGCGTGCAGCATGCCCTTGTACCCAATCGACATATTGCTTGTCGCTACAACGCCCCAACTGTGCCCCGCGGCGCCGGTCGCAAAACAAGCCGTGCCCAACATACTGAGCGGCGTGATCCAACTCACGTCGCCGACATCCGTCGAACCTGTGCTAATGTACTCTTGATTCATCGACGGCCAGTTTTGCCCCAGCAGAGGCTGCCCCCGCGCCGCTTGGACCGCCGGCTTGAACTCGTCGGGCACGCGGAGGTGTTCAAACAAATCGCGCTCTTTTTTTTGCGGATAAGCATCGTTGATCTGCTGCGCATAGGCCATTTCCTGTTCCGAAAACGAGATCGGCCCGATAAGCTGCATCGCCTCATACTGCAAATCGGCCAGGCAGTGGTTGTTCAAAACGCTCGAACAGCCGCCCTGAAATATCTCTTGTACGCTCGTCTCGGTCATCATCGCCGCGCCCTGGGCGATCTTGCGCACGCGGGCCACAACCTGGTCCAGTTCGCGGCGCTGGTGCGCCCGCACAAAATACCACACCTGGGCTTCGGGCGGGACGATGTTGGGCGCATCGCCGCCATGCGTGATCACATAATGAATGCGCACCTTTTCCGTCACATGCTCGCGCAGATAATTGACGCCAATGTTCATCAACTCGACGGCGTCGAGTGCAGAGCGCCCCTTGTGCGGCGCGCCGCCGGCGTGCGCCGCCGTGCCGTGAAAACAAAATTTGAGATCATAGAGACCCACAGAACTGCCTTTGCCGGCCATATTCATCGAGCTGGGATGAAAGTTGAATGCCGCGTCCAGGTCATCGAACGCCCCCGCGCGCGCCATAAAGGTCTTGCCCGAAGTCCGCTCCTCGGCCGGGCAGCCATAATAACGCACCGTGCCCGGCCGGCCGGTCGCATCGAGCCAGTGTTTGATCGCCAGCGCCGAAGCCAGACACCCGGTTCCCAACAAGTTGTGGCCGCAGCCATGCCCCGCGCCGCCCTCGACCACAGCCTCCTTGCTCGGCTGATTCTTTTGCGAAAGGCCGGGCAGGGCGTCATACTCGCCGATAAAGCCAATGATCGGGCGGCCCTGGCCCCATTCGGCGACAAAAGCCGTGTTGATCCCGTCGATGTCCCAGCTAACGTCAAACCCATCCGCCTGCAAGAAATCGGCCTGCAACTTTGAGGATTTGAACTCGCGCCAGGCCACCTCGGGCGTGCGCCAGATCGCATCTGCAATTTGAACAAACTGTTGCTCGTGGCTTTGCAGCCACTGAATCACATCCTGCTTGGTGTTCACGTCCATTTTCTCCGTTTCAAACTAGGATATCGTCAACCAGACGCCGGTGATGGTCAAAACCGTGCCCAACACCGTCCGCCGCGAGAGTTTTTCTCGCAAAAAGAGGGAAAAGGGAATGCCAAACAAGGGCGTCATCGCCGTGAGGATGCTCGTCCTGGCTGCGCCGATCAATTGAACAGCCTTGAGGAAAAAAAAGGTACCCAACCCGGTGCCGATAATGCCCGAAAGAAAAATGATCAACAACGTGCTCTGCCCGTATGTCTCAACCGGACTAATCTTGTTCTGTCTGAGGAACATTGGCCCCAAAAAGATCACCATCACCGAGAGGCGAATCGCGTTGGCGACGGTGGCATCCACACCCTCCAGGCCAATGCGCAACATCACCGTACTCGACGACCAGCAGATCGCTGCGCCAAAAGCCAGGGCAATACCGCGCAAATTGATCTTGGACGCCTTGATATCCAGCTTGACCCGCTTGCTCTTTTGCGTAAAGGCGATAAAATACGCGCCGCCGCCGATCAGTACCGCGCCTCCCAGCGTGGCCCAGTCCAGATGCTCGCCCAAAAACAAAACGGCCAACAGCATGGTGAAAAAAGGATACGTCGCCGAGATGGGCATCGCCCGCGACAACCCGACGAGTTTCATACTCGTAAAATACAACAGATCGCCGACAACCAGCCCCAAAAACGCCGAAGCGGACAAGAAAATCCATGCCCGTGGCGGCAAATGTCGCAGCGCGTCCCACCTGGCAGAAAACAGCACAATGCCCCAGTATAGCAGCAAAGCAGGCAACGTCCGCAACGTGCTCATGGAGACAATGTGTATCTTGTACGTCTGACTTTGGAGCAACGCACTGCTCAGTGCCCAGATAAAGGCACAAAGAATCGCATATACTTGGCCGGGCAACTGCTTCTCCTTTGCCTGACGTGAATGGACCGGCTGGCAATGTATTGTACCTCCAATCTTGCCTGCAAGCAAACCAGTTCCCAGGATTGTTCAATTGCATCTTGACTCGCTGGGCGCCAAAACGGTGGTTCAAAGGCCAATAAGAGCATAAAAACGTACCGGCGTTCGCTTTGTGCTCGGCCTGGATTGCCAAATCCAGGCCCAAAATGGCGAACCCGGTCGTGTTCAGCTTGTTCAGCCGCCGGATCGCCAGATCCGGCGGGAGCAGCTGCTCCACCCACCCACAAAGGGCGATGCCACGGACGCCCAAATCAATTTAGGGGGCAACCATGCCCTGTTGTGTCCACTGAGGGCAACCCCTATGGACACCACAATGCCCCCTAAAACCCCCGTCTGGGGGAATTGCGGTGCGGGCGGTGGAACACAAC
>CAYZYE010000178.1:0-8263 GCA_964481205.1 uncultured Anaerolineae bacterium
GTCCTGCACCCCTATTATATGCCAGATCGCGCCGCGTGTCCATCCTTGCCGCTTTTGCCCAACCGCCTGGATGATCGCGCCGGGTACTGGGTGGTTATGGCTTTCTCGCCTGTCCCGAATCAGCGTCCACCATCAGCGACGACTCGTCTACCGCCTCGAAAGCGGAGCCGGGGATGGTGTGCAGTTCGTGGAGCGCATCGTTGTCCCAACGTTCATCCGGCGCGCCAGAGATGAACCAGGGCGCGCCGTTATCGGCCAGGATCATGCCATAGGTCTTGAGCGCCCGGAGGATGATCTGGACCTGCGGTGAAAATCCAGAAATATCGAAACCGGCCTTGAGGCGGAAGCGCTGCCCCATCGGCGGGTACTGGGCGTCGCTGAGATACGAGGCGTCGTGGCGGGCAGGCCAGACGTGGGCGTCGCGGGTCTGCGGCGCGGTGAAGCGGATGGCGTGGCGAATCTCGCCCGCCGCTACCTCGTCGTAGCGGATCAGCCCCGGCAGGATGGGCAGCCCGGCGGCGTCGGCCGAGGTCCAGGTGTCGGGGCGCAGGGCGTGGGAATTCAGGTCAAAGATGGCGCCAGAGCCGGCGCGCCAACTGCTTCCTCCGTTCTGCGGCCAGGCGTTGTAAAGCTCGTAGAGGGTGCAAGAATCTCGCTCCAGCACCAGGACGTGCCGGTCGCCATTGCTGCCGGCGCCCTCCTCGATGGGCGCGTCGGGGGGGATGGGGTAAGGCCCGGGATCACTCTCGTCGGCAGATTCAAAGCTGACCGGTACTTTTGCCTGGCTCGAATCAACGTCCACAAACGGGATGCCGATGGGGCCGCCCTCCCAGGTGCCGGAGCCAAAGTCGGCGTGGACATGTTCGTCCGCGCCGATGGCGGCGACATAAGCGTCCGAATGTTTGTCCACGGGGAGCGTGTCCACGGGCGTGTTCCAGACGCTGTCGGCGGGAAAAACCAGGCACCCGGCCACCTGGGGAGCAGACATTGTGCGGCTGATCAGCGGCAAATAGATGGTGGGGGTCACGGTCACGTCGAGTGATGGCGGCGCGGCAGCCGCTCCTTTGTCTGCCGGAAAGGCAGAGGAGGTGACGGTGCAGGCCACCAGGCCGATCAGGATGAACAGCGGGATCAGGGTCAGTCCGGCATTTCCAAGTTTCATCTCGACCTCCATAGATGTTTGGGTAATGTTTGTTGCAAATTGGTGTGTTTCAGCTGTTCAATTCCCAAGTCACCGCCGGCGGGGATTTGGGAATCCCCTTGGAGCAGCGACCATTTTGCCCAATTTTCCGCGCCGCTTTTGTGGGTCTGGGCAGGTACGCGCGCTATGCTTGCCGCCAGGTGACCTGCCCATCGACGAGCACCAATTCAACCACGCTGCGATAGTCAAAAGGATGACCGCTCAACACGACCAAATCGGCGTCTTTGCCGACTTCGATGCTGCCCACGCGCTTTTCCACGCCAATGATCTCGGCGGGATGAATCGTGATCGCCTTGAGCGCCTCCGACTCGTCCATCCCTTCGCGCACGGCCAGCGCGGCATTGATCCGCAGGTACTTGACCGCCGATCCCTCGTCGGTTTGAATTGCCACCTTGACCCCCGCCTTGCTCATCAGGCCGGGATTGCGCGGGGTCATATTTTGGAGCTCGTACTTGACCCGCGAGAACAAGATCGGCCCGGCAGTGACCGGAATGCCTTTGCGCGCCAGAATATCGGCGATTTTATAGCCCTCGGTAGCGTGCTCCAGGTTCAAATCGAGGTTGAATTCCTCGGCGATGCGGATTGCGGTGAGCATGTCGTCGGCGCGATGCGCGTGAACGCGCGCCTTCATCTCGCGGCGCAGCACCTTGGCCAATGCCTCCATTTTCAGGTCTCGGTCGGGCGCGGTGGGTTTTTTGGCCTCGCCGTCGCCGGTTTTGCTGCGAGCCTCATACTCGGCGCAATCGGCCTCATAGCGCGTCCACTTTTGCATATAATTTTGAGCCTGCACCAGCGCCTCGCGCAGCGCCGCGGCGTTGCCCATCCGCGTCGAGGGCGTCTTTTTTTGCCCGCCATAAACCCGTTTGGGATTCTCGCCCAGCGCCATTTTCATCCCTGCCGGTTCGAGCAAAATCATCTCGTCGACATTGGCCTTGGGCGCGGTCTTGACGCACAACCACTGCCCGCCGATCAGATTGGCGCTGCCCGGCCCGGTGAGGATGGTGGTCACACCGGCTTGCATGATTTCCTCGACGGCCGGGTCGGCGGGATTGAAAGCGTCGAGCGCGCGCAGATGCGGCGTGATCGGGTCGGTCATCTCGTTGCCATCGGCCTGGTTCCAGCCAATCCCCTCCGGGAACAAGCTGACGTGGCAGTGGGCGTCGATCATACCGGGCATCACTGTTTTTCCTTCTGCATCGTAAATCTCGGCGTCGGTGGGAATTTCGATCCACTCGCCAACGGCGACAATGCGTCCTCCTTCGACTAGAACCGTGCCTTTGTCGATCACGCCCTGGGTGATCGTGAGAATTTTGGCATTGGTGATCGCAATCATTAAACTGTCCTTTCTGTTTGTCAAAAACCTGAATCTTGATGCCTCGAACCTTTGCGTCAATTTGACCGCACCCGAATTGTGCCCAACAGCACCCGGTCCCCCGCTGCGCCGGTCGGGTCGAACACCGGCAAACGGCGCATCGTGACCGGATCGTACAGCCCGACCTCGATCGCGTACTCGCCCGGCGGGGCGTCGATGTCAACCGCAAGGTCGTACTCGTCCACGACCACCTCGCCGCGCACCCACAAGGTCGTCGGGTAGGTTCCGCGCAGCGGCGGATTGTCCTGCTGCGCGCGCACCTGCTCGTTGTGATCGAGCAGATGGGTAAAAACGGTGTAATTTGTCTCGAACTCGTTCTCGCATCGCCAGATCAGGGTCAGGTGCAGCGTGCCGCCGGGTTGAACGCCGGTGGCGTCCAACGTATAGCCCACCAGTGTCACCTTGTCGCCCAGCCGCGCGCCGACCGGGTGATCGAACGCCGGCGGCGTCCAGCGCCGTTCGCTGGTGCGAACGTGGATCGCGCCCAGATCGAGCGCGTCGCCTGTGAGCGGGTCGACGGCCAGATAGAGTTGGTAATCCCCCGCCTCGACGTCCGCCGGCAGCCGCAGCGCGTAGCGGTCGCGGACGAACTCGTCCTCTTGCCAGGCGTCAAATGGATAGCGCCCGTGAACGGGATGCCCCGCCCACAAGGACACGCGCCGCCCCTCGCGCTCTAGCCAGATCGAGACGCGCGCCGCCGGATCGACACGACCTTGCGCCTGCCAGTACAAGGTCAGTGCCAGCGTCTCGCCGGGGCGCAAGTCGCTCCGGTCGCGGTCGCTCCCCAAAAAGAGCAGCGTTTCGCCGAAACGCGCCTCCATCGGCTGCTGTGCCGCCGGCGTCGTTTCCGGCGCTCTTGCCGCCGGCGCCAACTCGAACGCTCCGATCTCGACCGTCGTGCCGGCCAGCTGCCCGGCCTCGTTCAGCGCCGGCAGGCGAGCGTCGAGCGATGGCGAAAACACGCCGCCGGTCAGGCGATACGTCCCCGGCGGCGCGCCGGCCGCGATGTCGAGTTGCAAACGATAGACGATCACCTCGCCGGGGCGCCACTGCGCCGACGGGTAGCGGAAAAAAGTCTCACCGCCCCAGCGAAAGCCCAGATCGTCGACCAGATGGACGAAAAAAGTGTCATCGTCTTGCCCCGGCGCGCGCAAAACGCGCCAGTAAAGGGTCACATCGAGCGTTTCACCGGACACCGCCGGCGCGTTCAGGTCATAGCCCAGCAAGGCAATGATATTGCCCAAATTGGCCTGCGCCGGGTATTGAGCCTTGATCTCCGGCCGCCGGTCGCCGGTCACAAGGTATGCCTCAAAGCCGACCTCGCCGTCCGGCCCCAATTCTCGATGCTGAAGCGTGTCTTGCGGTATATACCGTGACAAAACGGGATCGAGCGGGTTAGTGTGATCGAAAACGTACAGCAGCGGGCGATCACGGTCGGCGGGAAAGACCAGCGTCGCGCCGCTGACCCAGCGAAGGTGGGCGTAATTTTTACAAAACGCGGCCAGGGTCGTGTGTCGATAGGTGTCATTACTGACCCACAACTCGACCTCGTCGGCATTCTGCCGTCCCAGGTACTCGGCGGCCAGCCGCACGTCGGCCGCGCTGCGATAATATGCCCCGGCGTCTTGCGCCCACAAGTTGAAATAACGATGATAGGTCTGCGCGCCGCCGGCAACCAAAATGACCGCCGCCAAAAGGACAACCACGCCCCGGCCGGCGCCGTTCTCCAAACGGCCTCGATGCGCCAGCGCCAGTTGGACGAGCCAGAGCATCCCCAGCGCCGGCAAGAAATAGACCACCGGCGTCAGCCCCATCGACCGCAAACTGTGCGGCACGCCGCGCGCGCCGAGAATGTTGGGGATCAACATTGTCAGCAGCCAAACCGGAACCAACATAAAAGGCGTGCGCGCGCGGGCGGTCGGCGCACGCAGCAGACGCCACAGGCAAAAGAGCAGCCCCAGGTAAAAAAACGCCCCCATCACCGGCCCAAAGATGGGACGCCGGTCGAAATTATAGACCGGATTGCTGTCGCCGCGCACGGTAAAAATGCCCAATGCGTCGAGCGTCACCCGCCACAGCGCGCCGCCCAAATCGCCGCCGTGAATTTCGGGGTCGAAAATCGAGGTCTGCGCCATCCGCACGCTAAAATACTGAGGATAGCGTATAAAAAAGATGCCCAACGGTGCAAACGCGATCAATGCGCACAGGCCAAACCAGGCCAACTGCCGCATGCGGAGCAACACGGATCGACGGCGCGGGGCAAGCGGCCATCCCCAAATCACCCACAGCGCAAACGCGATCAGTGTCAGCGGAAAAGCGCGGATCGCCAGATAAGTGTTGGCCGCCAGGCCGCACAACACCCCCGCTGCCGCCAACTCGAAGCGGCTGCCGCGCCGCAAACCGCGCCACAGGTAAAAGATCATTGCCGTCAAAATCGGCGTCATCGCGTTGACGCGAAAACCGTAACGGCCTACGTGTACGCTCCAATACGAAACGGCCATCGACGCCGCGCCCAACAGCGGCGCTCCCTCGCGGAGCAGAGCGCGCTCGGTCGAAAACATCTCTCGCGCCAACAGGTAGGCATAAAGCACCGCCGCCAGACCGCACAGCGCCGAGGTCAGGCGAAAGGCAAAGAGATTGGCGCCGAACAGGCGCAGGCTCAACGCGGCCAACCAGTAAAAAACCGCCTCCCGCCCGGCATAGGCGGTGATAAAAATGGGCCGGGATTGGCCGGCGGCGATCTCTTGCGCCAGGATGAAATTGCCCGCTTCATCATAATCGACGCCCAACGGCAGATCGTTCAATCGATCGACGCGCAAAAAAAGGGCGAGGAGCAAAATCAGCAGCAGCGTCAGGCGGAAAGCCAGACGGCTGCCCAACGGCGCGCCGGACGCGCCTGGTGAGAGTTGCGAATCCGCTTTATTCACCGATCTCGATCTTTCCCAACAGCACCCGGTCTCCCGCTGCGCCGGTCGGGTCGAACACCGGCAAACGGCGCATCGTGACCGGATCGTACAGCCCGACCTCGATCGCGTACTCGCCCGGCGGGGCGTCGATGTCAACCGCAAGGTCGTACTCGTCCACGACCACCTCGCCGCGCACCCACAAGGTCGTCGGGTAGGTTCCGCGCAGCGGCGGATTGTCCTGCTGCGCGCGCACCTGCTCGTTGTGATCGAGCAGATGGGTAAAAACGGTGTAATTTGTCTCGAACTCGTTCTCGCATCGCCAGATCAGGGTCAGGTGCAGCGTGCCGCCGGGTTGAACGCCGGTGGCGTCCAACGTATAGCCCACCAGTGTCACCTTGTCGCCCAGCCGCGCGCCGACCGGGTGATCGAACGCCGGCGGCGTCCAGCGCCGTTCGCTGGTGCGAACGTGGATCGCGCCCAGATCGAGCGCGTCGCCTGTGAGCGGGTCGACGGCCAGATAGAGTTGGTAATCCCCCGCCTCGACGTCCGCCGGCAGCCGCAGCGCGTAGCGGTCGCGGACGAACTCGTCCTCTTGCCAGGCGTCAAATGGATAGCGCCCGTGAACGGGATGCCCCGCCCACAAGGACACGCGCCGCCCCTCGCGCTCTAGCCAGATCGAGACGCGCGCCGCCGGATCGACACGACCTTGCGCCTGCCAGTACAAGGTCAGTGCCAGCGTCTCGCCGGGGCGCAAGTCGCTCCGGTCGCGGTCGCTCCCCAAAAAGAGCAGCGTTTCGCCGAAACGCGCCTCCATCGGCTGCTGTGCCGCCGGCGTCGTTTCCGGCGCTCTTGCCGCCGGCGCCAACTCGAACGCTCCGATCTCGACCGTCGTGCCGGCCAGCTGCCCGGCCTCGTTCAGCGCCGGCAGGCGAGCGTCGAGCGATGGCGAAAACACGCCGCCGGTCAGGCGATACGTCCCCGGCGGCGCGCCGGCCGCGATGTCGAGTTGCAAACGATAGACGATCACCTCGCCGGGTCGCCACTGCGCCGACGGGTAGCGGAAAAAAGTCTCGCCGCCCCAGCGAAAGCCCAGATCGTCGACCAGATGAGCAAAAAAGGCGTAATCGTCCTGTTCGACGGCGCGCAGCACCTCGAAATATAGCGTGACGTCCAGCGTCGCGCCAGAGACCGCCGGCGCGTTCAGGTCATAGCCCGAAAAAAGCAGCGTGTGGCCGAGATCGATCCGCATTGGAAACTGTGGCTCGACCGGCGGACGGTTTTCCGGGGTCACCCAAAAAACCTCGAACGCCGTTGCCCCGTCGGGCCCCAGTTCGCGGTGGCGCATCGACCCGGCGAGCAACCGCCGCAGCAGCGGATCGACCGGAGTGGTATGATCATGGATCAATAGCGCGGGCGGCGCGTCGGGCGGCGGCAGGACCAGCGTTTGGCTGCCGATCCAGCGGATGCGCCGGTAATTGCGCGCGCGCAGCGCCAGCGTGGCGTGCGGCTGAAAATAGGTCGCCACATACGGGTCGGCTTCCGGGTGGGCGTCGATCCACTCGGCGGCGCGGAGCAAAGCCTGGTTGCCCTTGTAATACGGCGCCGCCGACCCGGCCCACAGGTCGAAATAGTCGTGCCATGTCCGGCCGCCCTGAACCCCAAGCAGTAGCAACAACAGCGCCGCAAACCAGATCGACTCGCTGCCCAGGGGCATAGTCCCGAAAAACGCCGCGCATCGTCTGAGCGCCCACTGCGCCGCCTGCACAATGCCCAACGCCGCTACGACAAACACGGCCGGCAACAGCGTCATCGCCCGCACGTTGTGGGGTGCGCCGCTGGCCGAAATGATGTTGGGAATGAGCATCACCGGGAACCAGGCCAACAAGATAAAATGGGACAGCCGCGTCGATCCTGTGTCTGGCCAGAGTATCTGCTTTAGGCAAATCAGGAGGCCAAGGTAGAAAAACACGCCCACAGACCAATCGAACAGCGGCTTGGCCGGAAAATTGTACAGTGGGTTCAGGTCGCCGGCCAGGGTGAACATTGACAGGGACAGGCCGAGCGTGCGCCGCAGCGCGCCCCACGGATCGCCGTGATGGACCGCCGGGCTGAACACCGACACTTGGTCCAGGCGCACCGAAAAGGTCTCTGGGTTTTTGAGGAAAAAGATACCCAGCGGCGCAAACACCAGGGCGGCGACGGCGGCAAAAATGAGCAGGTCGATCAGCCGGTCGCGCCACGAGCGCCAACCGGCGGCCGCGATCCACGCCCAAACCAACAGCAGCAAAATGGGAAAAACGCGCACCGACGAATAGGTATACGCCGACAGTCCCGCCCCAACGCCGCCCCAGACAAACCATCGTCGCTGCCTTGTGCGCAGGCCGCGCAAGATCGAGCCGGTGGTCAGCGCCAACAATGGCGGCAAGACGATGACCCGGTAGCCGAAACGACTCAAATTGACCTGCCAATAAGATACACAGACCAAAGCGGCGCTAAACAACGCTGTCCAATCGCGCGTCCGGGCGTCGCCCCAAAAAAATTCCCGCGCCGCCCAATACACCAGCGCCACATTGATCACGCCCAAAAACGCCGACGTGAGTCGCAGTGCAAACGGCGTCGCGCCCGCGAGTTTGATCATTATCGCGGCGAGGTAAAAATAAAGCACTTCTTTGCCGGTATAGGGGCGGATAAAGATGGGGTGAGATTGTCCCTGGGCAATCTCGGCGGCGAGGATGACGTTGGCCGCCTCGTCATATTCCAGGCAGGCGGGAATTTCGGCCAGGA
>CAYZYE010000179.1:0-2675 GCA_964481205.1 uncultured Anaerolineae bacterium
TGATTACCGGCGGCAGTCGCGGTATTGGTTTGGGCATTGCCCGATCGTTGGGCGCCGAGGGCTGCGATCTGGCGCTTTGCGGCGTGCGCGAGCCAAGTCTTGTGCAAGAGACGTTGGCCGGGTTGCGCGCGTTGGGCGTCGATGTGTTGTACGTCCGCGCCGACGTGTCGAACCGCGACGACCGCGCGCGGCTGGTCGATGCGTTGCGTTCCCATTTTGGACGGTTGCACGTCCTGGTCAATAACGCCGGCGTGGCTCCCAGCGTCCGCGCCGATATTTTGCAGGCGACCGAGGAGAGCTATGAGCGGGTGATGGCGATCAACCTCAAGGGGCCTTATTTTCTCACTCAGGCCGTCGCCAACTGGATGATCGCGCAGCGTGAGCAAGATGCGCAATTTGAGGGCTGTGTGATCAATATCTCGTCGGTCTCGGCCACCGTCGCTTCGCCCAACCGGGGTGAATACTGCCTTTCCAAGGCCGGGCTTGGCATGGCGACCAAACTTTGGGCCGCACGTCTGGCCGAGTTTGCCATTTCGGTCTACGAGGTGCGCCCTGGCGTGATTTTGACCGATATGACCGCGTCGGTCAAGGAAAAATACGACCGCCTGATCGCCGGCGGGCTGACCGTGCAGGCGCGGTGGGGCTGCGCGGAGGATGTGGGGCGGGCCGTGGCGGCGCTGGTGCGCGGCGATTTTCCCTACTCGACCGGTCAGGTGATCATGGTCGATGGCGGGCTGACGCTGGCGAGGTTGTGACGGAATGAACCACGTTGCCTGGATTCACACGTTGATCGTCGGCAGCGGCGCGGCGGGGTTGAACGCGGCGTTGCAGCTGCGCGCCAACGGCGTCGATGATATTTTGATTGTCACCGAAGGGCTGGACAAGGGCACGTCGATCAATACCGGCAGCGACAAGCAGACCTATTACAAACTGGCCATGTGCGGCGCTGAGGCCGATTCGCCGCTGGCGATGGCCGAAACCTATTTTGACGGCGGCAGTATGCACGGCGATCTGGCGCTGGTCGAAGCCAGCCTCTCGGCGCGAGCGTTCATGCACCTGGTCAACCTGGGTTTGCCTTTTCCCCGCGACCGTTACGGGCAATTTGTGGGTTACAAGACCGACCACGACCCGCGCCAGCGGGCCACGTCGATCGGCCCGTACACCTCGCGCGAAATGTGCCGCGCCTTGATTCGCCGCGTGCAGGAATTGGGCGTTGCGGTGCGCGAGGGTGAGAGTGTCGTGCAGTTGCTCACCGTGGGCGCGGGCGATGCCAAACGCGCGTGCGGCGTGGTCGTCGTCAGGCCGGATGGCGCGCTGGCGGCCTATGGCGCGGAAAACGTCGTCCTGGCCGTCGGCGGGCCGGGGGGGTTGTATAAAACCAGCGTCTACCCGGCGGCGCATACCGGCGGCATCGGGTTGGCCTTGATGGCCGGGGCCAGGGCGCAGAGTTTGCCCGAATCGCAGTATGGTTTGGCCTCGACCGCCTTTCGCTGGAACGTTTCCGGCACGTATATGCAGGTTGTGCCGCGATTCGTCAGCGTCGGCGCGGATGGCGCGGAGGGACGCGAGTTTTTACGTCCTTGTTTCGACTCGGCCGGGGCAATGTGCTCGTCTGTCTTTCTCAAAGGCTACCAGTGGCCCTTTGATGCGCGCAAGGCGATTGGCGGCTCGTCGCTGGTGGATATTTTGGTGTACGTTGAGACGGTGATCAAGGGGCGGCGTGTGTTTCTCGATTATCGCCGGAACCCCGACGGTTTTTCCTTTGCCGGGTTGAGCCGTCAGGCTTACGAGTATTTACGTAAATCCAATGCGTTACTCGATACACCATTTGCACGTTTGTCCAAGATGAATCCCGGCGCGGTCGAACTGTATCGGGCGCATGGCATTGACCTGGAAAGCGAACCGCTAGAGATTGCCGTCTGTGCCCAACACAACAACGGCGGGCTGGCGGGCAATCTGTGGTGGGAGTCGACCAACATCAAGCATCTGTTCCCACTGGGCGAGGTCAACGGGTCGCACGGCGTGTACCGGCCCGGCGGTTCGGCGCTCAATTCGGGGCAGGTGGCGGGCTTTCGCGCCGCCGAGTATATTGCCCATCGCTGCGCCGGTTGGACGGTTGACCGCCCGGCTGTGGCTCGGGCCGCCGGGGCGGCTATCGACTCGTTGCGCGAGTGGGAACACAAATGCGCCGCCGCTTCGACCACCTGGCAGGCCGAGCGCGCCGAATGGCAGGCGCGGATGAGCCGCGCCGGGGCGCACGTTCGCTCGCTGGACGAGGCGGCGGGCGCCGTGGGCGAGGCCTGGGCGCAGTGGCGGCGGCTGGAAGCGGACGGTTGTTCATTTATCGACGAGGATGGTCGCGTCGAGGCGTTGCGTAACCGGCAGTTGTGTTTTGCCCACCTGGTGTACCTGGAAGCGATTCGCTTTGCCCTTGAAAGCGGCGTGGGCAGTCGAGGCTCGGCGGTTGCGCTTGACGACAATGGCGTCGCCGTTCATCACCAACTCGCGGGGTGGCGCATCGCGCCCGAAAATGAGGCGTTCCGAGGTCTCGTTCTGGAAACCGTCGTCGAGCGCGGCGAGGTGCGCAGCAAATGGGTCGAGCGCCGGCCGTTGCCGCGCGAGCCAGGTTGGTTTGAGACAACCTGGGCCGATTTTCGTAGCGGCGCGATCTATGG
>CAYZYE010000179.1:2775-8254 GCA_964481205.1 uncultured Anaerolineae bacterium
TGGATGAAGCCAGTGGTCACATTTGGCGAGGTGATGATGCGCCTGACCCCGCCGGGATTTCAGCGTATTTTCCAGGCGCACTCGTTCGAGGTCAAGTATGCCGGGGCTGAGGCCAACGTTGCCGCGTCGTTGGCGCGCTATGGCATTCCCAACCAATTTGTCACCCGTTTGCCCGATAGCGATATTGGCGAGGCTTGCCTGGGTTACTTGCGCCAGCACGGCATCGGCGTCGATTTTATCGCGCGCGGCGGCAGCAGGCTGGGGATTTACTTTTTGGAAAGTGGGGCGGTGCATCGCGGCAGCAAGGTGATCTATGATCGCGCCCATTCGGCCATTGCCGAGATCGAACCGGGGATGATCGATTGGCGCGCCGTTTTGGCCGGCGCGGCGTGGTTTCACTGGACCGGGATCACTCCGGCGCTGTCGGCAGGCGCGGCGGCGGTGTGCCTTGAAGGGGCCAGGACGGCGCGCGAGATGGGTGTGACCGTCTCTTGCGATCTCAATTATCGCGCCAAGTTGTGGCAGTGGGGCAAAACGCCCGGCGAGGTGATGCCCGATCTGGTCGCTCAGTGCGATGTTGTGATCGGCAATGAGGAAGACGCCGACCGGGTTTTTGGGATCAAAGCGCCCCAGGCCGATGTGATCGGCGGCAAGGTCGATGCTGAATCATATATTTATGTGCTCCAAGAGATGATCCGCCGTTTTCCCAACATTAAAATGGTTGCCACCACACTGCGTGGCTCGATCTCGGCCAGCCACAACACCTGGAGCGCAGTGTTGATGGTCAAGGGCGAGGACGGCGCGCAGACCGTCTATACCGGGCCGAGTTATGACATCACCCACATTGTCGATCGCGTGGGCGGCGGCGATAGCTTTATGGGCGGCTTGATCTATGCTTTGCATCGCTACGACGACAAGCAGCGCGCACTCGATTTTGCCGTAGCGGCCTCGTGCCTCAAACACACCATCCCCGGCGATTTTAACCTGGTCAGCGTGGCCGAGGTCGAAAAATTGATGGGCGGTGACGCTTCAGGGCGGGTCAGCCGCTAGGAGCGCGCTGAAAAACCCGCCAACGGCCGAGAGCGCCGAGTCGCAGAGCCGATAGATAATGTGGTTCGGATTAAAATGTATATAAAAGGAGGTGTTTTTATGTCCAGATTTACCCGTATGCAGGTGCTCAACACAATGTACGATACCGGCCTGGTGCCGATTTTCTACAACGGCGACCTGAACGTGTCCAAGCAGGTGATCAAGGCTTGTGTGGCCGGCGGGGCCAAGATCGTCGAGTTTACCAATCGCGGCGACCGGGCGTGGAACGTGTTTACGGCGTTGATCAGTTTTTTGGAGCATGAAGCGCCAGAGGTAATGATCGGCATCGGTTCGGTGATCGACGCGCCGACGGCGGCGATGTACATTGCCAGCGGGGCCAATTTTGTCGTCTCGCCGGTGCTGGTGGCCGAGACGGCGAGGGTCTGTAACCGGCACAAGGTGCCTTATTTGCCCGGCTGCGGCACGGTTGGCGAAATCTCGCGGGCCGAAGAGTTGGGCTGCGAGATCGTCAAGATTTTCCCCGGCGGCAGCATTGGCGGGCCGAGTTTTATCCGCTCGATCAAGGGGCCGATGCCCTGGACGAGTATTTTGCCCACCGGCGGCGTGTCGCTGGACAACGCCGCAGCGTGGATCGAGGCCGGGGCCGCGTGCCTGGGGATGGGCAGCAAGTTGATTCGCAAGGATTGGGTGGCGGCGGGGGCGTATGACCTGATCCGCGAGAATGTGGCGTCGGCGCTCAAACTGATTCAAGAAGCGAGAAATGCATGAATTATCGGCGTATCGCAGCGTTGAAAACCGCTCTGGATTTTCAAACTTGTTTGGATCAAGGCGGCATCGAGTTGGATTTTGACGCCGAGATGCAGACCGGCCGGGGATCGCCGTTGGCGCGGTCGTACACTTTGCAAAACGGTTTTACGATTGGCAACCGCTTTTGCGTGCTGGCGATGGAGGGATGGGACGGGACGGACGACGGCCGGCCGACCGATTTGACCCGGCGGCGTTGGCGCAATTTTGGTTTGAGCGGGGCCAAGTTGATCTGGGGCGGCGAGGCGGCGGCGGTGTGTCGCGGCGGGCGGGCCAACCCCAACCAGTTGATGATTGTGGACGAGACCGTGGACGAGATCGCCGCGTTGCGACAGGTCTTGGTCGACGCGCACGTGGCGCGGTACGGCTCGGCCGGCGATCTCTATGTCGGTTTGCAGCTGACCCATTCCGGCCGGTTTTGTCGCCCCAACGCCAAAGCGCGGCTCGAGCCGGCGGTTTTGTACCGCCACCCGGTGCTGGATCGCAAATTCGGCCTCCCGGCGGACTATCCATTGCTGACCGATGATGAAATAGATGAATTGGTGCAGCAGTTCATTCACGCGGCGACGCTGGCGCAGCGGGCCGGTTTTCATTTTGTCGATGTCAAGCACTGTCACGGCTACCTGGGGCACGAGTTTTTGAGCGCGGTGGATCGTTCGGGCAAATACGGCGGCTCGTTCGAGAATCGCACCCGTTTTGTGCGCGAGATCGTGTCCGGCGTCCGTCATGCCGCGCCGGGGTTAGAGATTGGTGTGCGTTTGAGCGCGTTCGATTTTGTGCCCTTCCGGCCGGGAGCGGATCGAGTCGGCGTGCCGGAGAGTTGGGGCGAGGGGGCGTACCGCTATGCCTTTGGCGGCGATGGCACGGGCGTGGGCGTCGATCTGGCCGAACCGGCCCGCTTGCTCGAGTTGCTGCAATCGCTCGGCGTCGAGTTGGTGTGCCTGACGGCGGGCAGTCCGTATTACAACCCGCACATTCAACGCCCGGCAATGTTTCCTCCCTCAGATGGCTACCGGCCGCCCGAAGACCCGCTGGTTGGCGTGGCGCGTCAGATCGGCGTGGTTGCCAGGCTCAAGGCGCGTTTTCCAGACCTGTGCCTGGTTGGTTCGGCCTATTCGTATCTGCAAGAGTGGCTGCCCCATGTTGCTCAAAACGTGGTGCGCACCGGCAAGGCCGACCTGGTTGGTTATGGGCGGATGGTGTTGCCCTATCCCGATTTTGCCGATGACGTGTTGAACGGTCGCGCTTTGCAGCAGCGTCGTATTTGCCGCACTTTGAGCGATTGTACTACCGCGCCGCGTCAGGGGCTGGTCTCGGGTTGCTTTCCGCTGGATGATTTTTACAAGGCGCGGCCCGAGTACGAACGGTTGGCACGGATCAAAAAGGGGCGCGACATTTGATGTCGCGCCGGGGTATGGGCCGATTAAAGCGCGCCAGTTGTATGGCGCGCTTTTTGACGTTTTGGCTCAGAGCGCGGCTGCCGGATGGGTTTGCGCTCGTTCTGCCTGGGCGCGCTGCATCAGGGCGCGTATATAGCCGATCGCATAAGCCGTTCCGCCGCCGGCGGCGTATTTGCCGGCGAATTTGGGCGTGTGATCCAGGGTGATCGTGTTGCGATAACCGACCTCGTAAAACAGTTTGATGATCTGGTACATGTCAAAGTAGCCATTGTCGACAAAGGTTTCCACAAAATTGGGCAATGTATCGCTGACATTGCGGAAATGTACCAGCAAGATGCGGTCGTCGGCGACAAAGGTGCGGATTGCGCCCAGCAGGTCGCCAAATTCCTGGCCGCCTTCCAGCCAGCAGCCGCAGCAAAATTCCATTCCCAGCGCCGGGCTGCCGGCGATCTCGAAAGCGCGTTGATAGTCCTCGAAACTGTGGATCAGGCAGGGGATGCCGCCCAACGGGTATGGTGAGGGCGGGTCGTTGGGGTGCAGGGCCAGGCGCACGCCCGCTGCCTCGCAGACGGGCGTCATTTTTCGGATGAAATAGGTGAAATTGTCCCAGATTTCCTCTGTGCTGTACGCCCGCCCGTGGGTAAAGGGCCGCCGGCGCATCTCGTCGAGGTCAACGCGGCGCGTTTTGGCGCCGCGTGTCTCGCCCGGTTCGGAACTCCAGACCTGTGTTGGCTCCCAGGTAAAGGTGGTCACGCCGATCCCCGCCCGGCCCAGGACGCGGACAAAGTCTTGAAATTGGGCAATCACCTGGTCGCGTCCCGGCAGGGCGAGGTGAATTTGGGCCGATTTGCCGACATTTACGTTGCCCACGTTGTACAGGCGCAGTCCATACGACTCGACGCGCCGTCGCAGAGCGAGCAAAAACTCGACCGTGCGTTGTTCTGGTTTGACCCAGGTGTAGACGCAGTCGACGCCGAGTTGTTGGGCAAAGCGCAGTTGGTCGTCGTCTGCCTGGGGGCTGATGTTCATCGAGAGTTTTGGACCAAAGTTCATTTCAGTCGACTCTGGCTGCGCCGGTCACGCCGCGCAGGTCAAGTTCTTGCGCCAGGTGGCAGGCGACAAAGCGTCCCGGTTCGACCTCGCGCAGTTCGGGGTGATCGACGCGACATCGCTCCTGGGCGTACCGGCAGCGGGGATGAAAGTAGCAGCCGTCTGGCGGGTTCGATGGGTCGGCGACTTCTCCCTCCAGGATGATGCGTTTGGAACGCAGGCGCGGGTCGGGTTTGGGTACGGCCGACATCAAGGCTTCGGTGTAGGGGTGCAGGGGGTGGGTGTACAGTGGTTCCGTTTCGGCGACTTCGGCGATTTTGCCCACATACATGACCGTCACCCGGTCGCAGATATAGCGCACCACGCTCAAGTCATGGGCGACAAAGACATAGGTGAGGTGGAATTCATCTTGCAGATCTAGCAGCAGGTTGAGCACCTGCGCGCGCACGGAAACGTCGAGCGCCGAGACTGGTTCGTCGGCGATGACCAGGCGCGGGGAGAGGGCCAGCGCGCGAGCGATGCCGATGCGCTGGCGCTCGCCGCCGCTAAAGGCGTGCGGGTAACGGCGCATATATTCCGGGCGCAACCCGACCCGCCGCAGCAGGCCCGCGACTCGCTCTTCTAGTTCTTTGCCTTGCGCGATTTTGTTGTTGCGAATCGGTTCGCCGACGATGTCGAGTACGTTCATTCGTGGGTTCAGCGATGCATAAGGGTCTTGAAAGATCATTCGGATGTCTTTGCGATAGGGATCGAGGTCGCGTCCCCGAACCAGGGACAAGTCTGTTGTTTGTCCATCCTGGTTTTGGTATAAAATTTGCCCGGTGGTGGGCTGGTAAATGCGCAAGATGCAGCGTCCGGTTGTTGTTTTTCCGCAGCCCGATTCGCCAACCAGACCCAGGGTCTCGCCGGCGCGGACGAAAAAGTCGATCCCGTCCACGGCCTTGACATACCCGCGTATTCGATGCAGGATGCCCTTTTTGTATAGCGGAAAGTACATTTTGAGGTTGTTGACCTCTAGCAAATTGCCGTTTTTTTGTTCCATGTTTTATCTCTCCGTCACGGCCCAGCAGCTTACGAGGTGGTGGGGGGCAACTTGGACCAGAACCGGCGCTTGTTGGTCGCACACGCCGGGGATGAATTCATCGCAGCGGGGATGAAACACGCAGCCGGGGGGA
>CAYZYE010000180.1:0-8207 GCA_964481205.1 uncultured Anaerolineae bacterium
AAACACACCCAATTGATTTTGCGCCGGCCAAAGTCAAATGTGTAGGGTGGCTAGAGCGTGGGGACGAGAAGCGTTGTTGCCTCTCAGAGCGCGTTTTTTTGCGCAAAGTCCATATACCGTTCCCAGTCGTACAGGGTTACGCCATGAACGCCGGGGCGAAGGTGGTAGCCGATGGCGCCCATTGCCGGCCGGTTTGGCGATGGAAAGTCGGCGGCCGGCAGCCCCGCCAATCCAAACAACTCGTATACCGGCGAGGCATGTTTGGCGCTCAAGAACTCACCGCGCGGGTCGGCCCACAAATCCTGGGCGGCGCTGGCAACATAGACCGGCCTCGGCGCAGCCAGTGCGATCAGCATGTGCTGATCGACAGGCAGGTCGTCTTCACGGCCATTGTAGCGGTGAAAATTCTTGCAGAACCAGTGCGGAAACATTGTATTGATCCGCGCCACCGTCTCGCCAAAACGGCGCCGCGACAGCGCCGCGCCGCCGCAGCCGGAATCGTTCGAGATCACCAGCGCAAAACGCTCGTCTTGCGCGCCGGCCCACAGCGCCGTCTTGCCCAGGCGCGAGTGGCCGATCACCGCCACGCGCGCGTGATCGATCTCGTCGTCGCGTTCAAAATAGTCCATCGCCCGGCAGAGACCCCAGGCCCACGCGCCGATCGTGCCCCATTCATCCGGCCGGGGTTGGGGAAACAGCGCGTGAACGCCATTTTCAAAGCCGTCGTCAAAATCGGGGTCAATGTCGCCGCAATAGATCGTCGCCAGGCCATAGCCGCGCGCCAAAATGCGCTCCACCGGCCAGCGGCCGGCGCTGACCCCGCGCGATGCTTCGGTGGAGCGGTTGTGTTCGACACAACCGTCGCCGCGATCGCCGACCCAGCGCGTCGACAGGCGGATCGCCGGATCGGGGTGGATGGTCTGGTTGCCGCGAAAGTTGAGGCCGACAAAAAGCGGCGCCGGCGCGGATCGCTTATTGGGCAGATAGATGAGAATGTCCATTTGCGGGCCGGTCTTGCCGGCAAAATAAACCGTGACCTGCTTGCGCGTGGCCGCGCCTTGCAGCGCCTCCGGGTCGTGGTCCAAGACCTCAAACGTCATCCCCTCCGGCCGCCCAGGCGCTGCGCCGTAGACATGTTCTTGAAAGAGTTTGAGCACCTCTGGCCGGCGTTTTTCCACCCAGGTTTTGGCGTCGATGACCCGTTTTCCATCGAGGCCGGTCAGCACGTCGGGCAGCGTGTAAGACGGTACCAGCGCTTCGTCGGTCAGCGCGCTGCCGAAAATGACGTCGATCAATGCGCTCTGGGAACCGTCGATGACCAGTTTGCCCTCGGCGGCAGCCCGGCGCACATCCAACGCGCCGGAGAACAGCGCCTGGGCATCCTGGAGGCCGGGCAATGTGATCGTGGCGGTCGCGTCGCCATCATCGCGATCCACGCTGCACCGTCCATCCTGGACGAGCAGCCGGTACAGGCCGTCGCTGCCCAGGTCGAATTTGAGGGCAAAGGTCTTGCCCGCCAGCTTGCCGCTCAGACGCACGGCGAGATCGGATAAAAAGGTAAAAGCGGTAGACATTGCGCCTCCTTGGAGCGGATATGTACAGTAAGAGAATGCTATTCTACCCGACCTGTGGTGGAATGACAAATCTGGTTTGACGAGATGCTCATAAAGGTGTAAGCTAGGTCATCTTGAAAATGAGGCGTGTTTTGGAACAAACGGGACTGGTGTTCAACATTCAACGCTTTTCGATCCACGATGGACCGGGCATTCGGACGACGGTTTTTGTCAAGGGCTGCTCACTGCGCTGTTTTTGGTGTCATAACCCCGAAGGACTTGAATCCAAGATCGAGATTCAATTTTCGCCCTCCAAGTGCATCGGCTGCGGGGCGTGCATCGAGGTCTGCGCGCATGGCGGGCATGTATTTGTGGATGGTGCGCACGTTTATGTGCGCGAAAACTGTCGTCTGTGCGGCCAATGTGTCGAGGAATGTTTTGCCGGGGCGCTCGAGCTGACCGGCAAACGAATGAGCGTCGACGAGGTCATGCAAGAGGTGCTGGCCGACCGTCCCTTTTACGAAACGTCCGGCGGCGGGGTCACGCTTTCCGGCGGCGAGCCGATGATGCAGGAGTTGTTTACGCGGGCCATTTTACAGCGCTGCAAAGCCGAAGGCTTGCACACGGCGGTCGAGACGAGCGCCAACTATGGTTGGAAACGGTTGGAAGCGCTGCTGCCCTGGATCGACCTGTTCATGATCGACCTCAAACATTTGAACTCGGACGCGCACCGCGCGGCGACGGGCGTGCCCAATGAGCGCATTTTGGACAACGCCGAACGTTTGATGCACACCGCCAGGCCGGTCTGGTTCCGCACGCCGGTTGTCCCCACGGTCAACGACACGCCGGAAGAGATCGCCGAAATTGCCGCGTTTGTGCGCCGATTGACGGACGTGCGTTTGCAAAGCAAGGGGGCAAACGCCGATCTGCCATTGCTCGAATTGTTACGTTTTCATCGCCTGGCAGCGGATAAATATCGTGGTTTGGGGATGGAGTACAAGGCGCGCGAGTTGGAGCCGCCCAGCCGGGAACAGATGGCCGAATTGGCGCGGGTGGCGCAAAGTTATGGGATCAGGATCAAAAACGGATGGGAGAATGAGGGGTGAGCGTGATCGCAGAATGGACGTACCAGGCGCGGATTGACGCGCTGCGCGCCACCAAGATGGCGCAGACACAAGAAAAACAACAATTGGTTGGCTCGATGGATCACGATGACTGGGCCTTGATCCTGCCGCCGCCGGATCGACGCAAAATTGTGCAGACGACGAGTTCGTCGGGGATGCCGATCACCGACTGTTCGCTGGAGGGCTTTGCGGTTCAGAGCAACCACCCCAGCGGCGGCTTTTTCGGCGCCAAAGCCTGCGGCGAAAATTATCGCGCGCTGCTCGAAACGCACCCGGTCTATATCGATCCGCTGAGTTCGTTGGCCGGCGGCTATGTGGTCAACTTTATGTCGTACCGCAAGCCGCACTGGAACCCCGATCTGGCGCTGACCAAATTGCGGCCCGATCTGGTCGAACTGCGGGAGCGGTACAAGTTGGTGTCCGGCATTGGCGCAACACAGCACTTTTGCCAGGATTTGAGCATCGGGTTGGAGCAGGGATGGGGCGGCATTTTGGCCCGGATCCGGCGCTATCGGAAGGAAAACAATGCCAGGGCCGATTTCTATGACGGTCTCGAGGCCGTCGTCCTGGGCATCCAAAACTGGATCGAGCGCCATGCCCAGGCCGCGCGCGAGATGGCGGCGCAGGAGGCAGATGTGCGGCTGCGCCGCAACCTCGACGAGATGGCCGAGATCAATGCTCGTCTGGTCGACCGGCCGCCGCGAACCTTTCGTGAGGCCTGCCAGTGGATTTTGTGGTTCCAGATGGCGGCGCGGATGTACAACGGCAGCGGGTCGCTGGGGCGTCTCGATGTGCTGTTGACGCCGTTTTACGAGCGCGATGTCGCGGCGGGCATTTTGAGCGACGAGGAAGCAATGTTTCACATTGCCAGCCTGCTCTTGCGCGACACCGCCTACCTGCAACTCGGCGGATTGGACGCGGCGGGCGTCGATGTGACCAATCGCGTCTCTTATCTGACCCTCGAAGCGGCGCATCGGCTCAAGATTCCGGCCAACGTCGGCGTTGCCGTGGGCGAGGGCGTGGATCGGGGACTGTTGCGGCGCAGCGTCGAGATCATGTTCGAGGACAAGACCGGCATTCCCAAGTTCCTGGGCGTCGAGCAGACGGCGCAAGGGTTTACCCGCAACGGCTACCCCCTGGCCCTGGGCCGCGAGCGCGCCTATTCGGGCTGCCATTGGTCGGCGATTCCGGGGCGTGAGTACACGATGAACGATTGTGTCAAGATCAATTTTGCCGCCATTTTCGAGTACGCATTATGCGAAATGATCGACGATGCGTCGGTGACGCCCGGCGTCGACGAGTTGTGGGAGCGGTTCGTGTTTCATTTGCGCGAGGGGGTGCGCGGCATCGGTGCCGGTCTCGATTTTCACATGGAGCACATGCACGAGGTCTTTCCCGAGCTGGTGATCGACTTGTTGAGTTATGGGCCGATCGAAAAGGGGCTGGATGCGTCCAACGGCGGCGTCGAATTTTACAATTTGTGTCTCGATGGCGCGGCGCTGGCCGTTGTCGCCGATTCGTTTGCCGCGTTGGAGCAGCGCATCGAGCGCGAGGGGCGGTTGACCTGGCGCGAGTTGATGGGGTATCTGGAAAGCAATTGGGGCGGCGCTGACGGTGAGCGAGCACGGTTGATGATGCACAGTGTTCCGCGCTACGGCAGCGGCGGCTCGCGGGCCGACGATTATGCGGTGCGCATTGCTCAGACTTTTACCCGGCTGGTGCGGGAAAACCCCACGCCCAATGGCGTCAACATTATTCCCGGTCTGTTCTCTTGGGCCAATACGATCCCGATGGGACGGGACGTTGGCGCAACGCCCAACGGTCGCCGTGCCGGTGAGCCGATCTCGCACGGATCGAACCCGGAGCCGGGTTTTCGCAAGGATGGCGCGCCAACGGCAATGGCCGTGGCTATCGCGGCGGTGCAGCCGGGGTATGGCAACACGGCGCCCATGCAACTCGAACTCGATCCGGCGCTGTCGCAAGATCAGGGCGGCATCGACAACGTTGCCGATCTGGTGCAGACCCATTTTAGCCTGGGGGGCACGCAACTCAACCTCAATATCCTCGATGCGGCCCAGGTGCTCGCGGCGCATCAAGACCCAACCAAATACCCTGATCTGGTGGTGCGGGTGACGGGCTTTAGCGCCTATTTTTCCAGCCTCTCGCCCGAGTTTCGCCAGTTGGTGGTGGATCGGATCATTGCCGAGGGCAAGAACTAGATCGAATTTGCCGGCCGGATCAGGTGAAAGGATGCCGTATGCCTGGAGACAATCGAATGAACATTTTGCTGATCCTCACCGATCAGCACCGTTTTGACACGTTGGGTTGTTATGGCGCGCAAATTTGCCGCACGCCCAACCTCGATCGGCTGGCCGCGCGCGGCGTGCGCTTTGATCGCGCTTATACCAGCACTTCACCCTGTTCGCCGGCGCGGGCGGCGCTTTTTACCGGCCTCTATCCGCACAAAAACCACGTCTGCGTCAACAATCAGACGCTCAACCCCAACGTGCCCACGCTGGCCAGCGAGTTGGGGCGCGCGGGCTATCGCCTGGGGTACGCGGGCAAATGGCACGTCGATGACCCCAAGACGCCGTCGGAGCACGGGTTTACGGGCAAAGACTTTCCCGGTTATGGCTACCCGGTGTACCAGGGGCTGGTGGAGGGGCTGCGCTTTGGCCCGCGCGCGGGCAGTCACGGCGCGACGAGGCACTATGAGCGTTATCTGCGGGAGCGCGGCTACGAGATTCCCAGGGTGCTGGCCGCGCATTACGGCGACAACCCCGGCCAGCAAGGGCAAGAGATATACGCGCTGCAATCGGGGCGCGTGGAACAGAGTTTCGAGTATATGGTTGGCGAAGAGACGATCTCTTTGTTGCGGCAGTTCCAAAACGGGGCAGGCGACGACGACTCGCCCTTTTTCATCTGGACAAATTTCTGGGGGCCGCATACGCCCTGTTTTATCCCCGAACCGTATTACTCGATGTACGATCCGGCGTCGATCCCCGAGGAGCCGAGTTTTGGCGAGACATGGGCGCGCAAGCCTTTTGTGCAACAGTTGGTCGAGCGTTATTGGGGCTTGTCGGGGGGCGGGTGGACGCGGTGGCGCCAGATCGTGGCTCGATATTGGGGTTATGTGACAATGATCGACGATTTGATTGGACGCATTATGTCCGAATTGGAGGCGCTGGGGTTGGCCGACAATACGTTGGTCGTGTTCAGCACCGATCATGGCGACAATATGGGCGCACACCGTCTGATCGAAAAAGGGCCGTTTACGTATGAGCAGTGTTACCGGCTGCCGTTCATCGCCGCACACCCCGGCTGCCAATCGCCGGGCCGCGTGTGCGACGAGTTTGTCTATTTGCAAGACCTGTTCCCAACTTTTCTCGAGATCGCCGGGCGGCCGGCGCCCGACGCGCCGGACACGATGAGCATCCTGGCGCTTTTGCAGGGCCAAGATGCCGCAACGGGGCGCGACAGCGTTTACAGCCAATTCTATGCCCAGTTGTTTCCCTTTGAACAGCGCATGCTGCGCACGCGCACGTTCAAGTTTGTCTTTAACCGCGTCGATATGGGCGAATTGTACGACATGATCAATGACCCGTGGGAGATGACCAACTTGATCGATTTGCCGGAGACGAGGGCCGTTCAAGACGAGCTGATGGACAGGATGCGCGAGCAGATGGCGCGCCTGAACGACCCGATGCTGCGTCACTTTGACGGCATTCGGTATGCCTACTGAGCGACGCCTGGGTGAGATGCTGGTCTGGATTCAAAGTTGATCAAAGGAGTATGCGGTATGTCAAATTTGGTTCTTCCCCGTCCCGAATACCCGCGCCCGCAGTTTGTGCGCGAGGCGTGGCTCAATCTCAATGGCCGTTGGAGTTATGCTTTTGATTTCGGCAAGTCGGGGCGGCAGCGCGGCTGGAATCAGAGTAAGGGGTTTGGCGACTCGATCAATGTGCCGTTTTGCCCAGAGAGTTTGCTCTCTGGCGTTGTGTATACCGATTTTATCGAGATGATGTGGTACCATCGCCCAATCGACATTCCCGACGATTGGGCCGGGCAGCGCGTGTGGCTGCGTTTTGGCGCGGTCGATTACGAGTGTGAGGCATTCATCGACGGCGCGCCGGCGGGACGGCATTGGGGCGGCGCTTCGTCGTTTGGCTTCGAGATCACTCGCCTGGTGTCGCCGGGCAAGCGGCACGATCTGGTTGTCTATGTGCGCGACGAGACGCGCTCTGGCGTGCAGCCGGGGGGCAAGCAGTGCCCCGATTACGCCTCGCGGCGCTGTCATTACACTCGCACCACCGGCATCTGGCAGACGGTGTGGTTGGAGGCCACGCCAATGTTCGGTCTGCAAGATGTGCAGATCATTCCCGATCTGGATGGCGGACGTTTCATCCTCAGCCCCAGGTTTTTTGCCGTCAAACGCGGGTTGCGTTTTCGCGCCACATTGTCTGCCCAGGGCGCGCCGGTCAGCCGGGCCGAGGTCGCCGCCGGAAACGCGCTGCCGTGTGTGCTGCCGGTCGAGCGGCCGCGCCCGTGGTCGCCCGCCGATCCCTTTTTGTATGATTTGTTGTTCGAACTGATCGATGCGGATGGGCGCGTGTTGGACGCGGTCAAGAGCTATGCCGGGCTGCGCAAGATACATCTCGAAGGCAACCGGGTCTTGATCAACAATCAACCGTTTTATCAACGGCTCGTGCTCGATCAAGGCTTTTACCCGCAGGGGATTTGGACCGCGCCCAGTGACGCCGCGCTGCGGCAGGACATCGAGTTGTCGATGGCGGCGGGGTTCAACGGCGCGCGGCTGCATCAAAAGGTGTTCGAGGAACGCTTTCACTATTGGGCCGACAAGTTGGGTTATATCACCTGGGGCGAGTCGTCGAGTTGGGGCATTGATGTGACCGAACCGGTCAGCGCCCGTAATTTCATCAGCGAGTGGGCCGAGATCGTCGTCCGCGACCGCAATCACCCGTCGATCGTGGCCTGGACGCCGTTCAACGAGACGCGCAACGTCGGCGACGGGCGGCAGCACGGCCGCTTGCACAGCGACGTTTATGACCTGACGCGCAGTTTGGACCCCACGCGGCCGATCAATGATGCCAGCGGTTACGTGCATGTCAAGACCGATCTGTGGACGGTGCATACCTACAATCAGGACCCCGACCTGCTGCGGGAGCAGCTGGCGCAGCGTCCAGAAGGGGTGTGGCGCAATGTTCCAGAGCACGAGGTGGATTACCGGGGGCAGCCGTACATTGTCGACGAGTTTGGCGGGATCAAGTGGATCGACGGCCGGCAGTTTGCCGACAATTCTTGGGGCTATGGCAATGACCCGGCGACGCTGGACGAGTTTTATACGCGGTTGGAGGGGCTGGTCGATGCGATATTGAGCCACGATCATATCTGCGGTTTTTGCTACACCCAGCTCACCGATGTCGAGCAGGAGCAAAATGGGGTCTATCACTATGATCGCACGGAAAAATTTGATATGGAGCGTATATCCAAGATATTTGGGAAAACAGAG
>CAYZYE010000181.1:0-8005 GCA_964481205.1 uncultured Anaerolineae bacterium
CCTCCAAAGTGGAGGCATTTTGGAGCGGGCAGGGCGACCTGAGTTAGAATGAGATCAATGCTATGACCATCGCCATTTATCCGGGCAGTTTCGACCCGGTACACAACGGACACATTGACATTGCGGTGCGGGCGTCCAGAATATTTGAGCACCTGATTGTGGCGATTTATGATCGCCCCTTGAAAAACATCTTGTTCGATGCCGTGGAACGCACCGAGATGGTGCGTCGATCGCTGGCGCACCTGGACAATGTCAGCGTGATGCACTATCATTGTCTCACCGTCGAGTTTGCGCGTTCACAAAACGCCACGGTGATGGTCAGAGGGCTGCGTCTGGCCTACGATTTCGATTTGGAATATCAAATGGCCTTGACCAACAAAGCTTTGGCGCAGGACATCGAGACCGTTTGTTTGTTCACAGACTTGAATTATGCTTTTTTACGTTCGAGTATCATCAAAGACATTATCAACGGGGGCGGCGACGTTTCGGGGATGGTGCCGATCCATGTGCAACAGGCGTTATCGGCGCGGTACTAGGCCCCGTTGGTTCTGGTTTATCCAGGTTAGGAGGGGAGGTGATTATCATCGAAATCAATTTACTCTTGGATCGATTGGAGGCTTTGCTGGTTGAAAGTCGTCCATTCCTGTTCACATCCAGCGTCATCGTCGATCGGGATCGGTGTTTTGACTTGATCAACCAGATGCGCATCTCGATTCCCGAAGAGGTGAAAAAAGCGCAGCGCGTACACCGCGAGCGAGATCGGATCATCGCCCAGGCCAATGAAGAAGCCGAGCGGATCATTGCCCTGTCGCACGAGCAGGCCGCCGAGCGCGTGTCTGAGCACGAGATCATTTTGCAGGCCGAAGAGAGAGCGCAAGTCATCATCGAGCGCGCACAGCGCGAAGCCGACGAGGTCAAATACGGGGCGGATGATTACGCCCGCGCCGTGCTCCAACACCTGGAAGAGCAACTCATCGAGCAGCTGACCACCGTCAGAAATGGCATTGTGGCGCTGGAAGGCGACGATCCACAAGACGCCGCGCCGTCATAGACCCGACAAGGCCAGAGTTTGACACAAATGGGTCTCTTGGCTATAATAAGCATTCGCGTTAGCGAGTAGACGGGGTGCGCAGTTTGTGCTGTGTACACGTCGAGTTTGACAAATATTTGTAATTTTCTAGGAGTATACAAGTGGGTGCTGTACCAAAACACAAGGTTTCTCCCGGCCGCCGGAATCGACGGCGTGCAAACGATGGGCTAAAACCCAGGACGCTTGTCGAATGCCCCAACTGCAAAGCCAAAAAGCTGCCGCATCACGTTTGCCCGTCTTGCGGTCATTACCGTGGCGTCGAAGTGATCGCCGTCAAGAGCTAACGGCTCGGGGTTTTTGTCGCCAGTTATCAGGGCAGTTCGAGTGCAAGCGGTTGCCAATTTTTTAGATCGAGGCGAAACTGGGCTGTCTCGTCAAAAGCCGTGCGGATGTTGCAACGACAGCACGGCTTTCTTTTGTCAGGGCAATGATCCATACCAAACTCTGTGATCTGTTAAACATAACTTGTCCCATCCTTCAAGGCGGCATGGCCTGGGTTTCGACGGCCAGGTTGGCTGCGGCCGTGTCTCAGGCCGGCGGGCTGGGGATCATTGGCAGCGGCAACGCGCCGCCCTCTTTTGTCGCCGAGCAGATCGATCTGCTTTGCGCGCAGACGGATCGCCCTTTTGGGGTCAACGTGCCGCTGTTTTCCCCTTATGTCGATCAGGTGATCGAACTGTGTATCGCCAGGCGCGTGCCCGTCTTGACCACGGGGGCCGGCAGCCCGGCGCAATACATCGACGCGCTGCACCACGCCGGGATCAAGGTCTTGCCTCTGGTCTCGTCGGTGGCGCTGGCCAGGCGGTTGGCGCGGCGCGGGGTCGATGGCCTGATCGTCGAGGGGCAGGAATCGGGCGGGCACACGGGCGACGTCTCGACAATGCCCTTGATCCCCCAGGTTGTCGATGCCGTGGATGTGCCCATCATTGCCGCCGGCGGGATCGCAGATGGACGCGGGTTGGTTGCCGCGCTGGCGCTTGGCGCGGTGGGCGTCCAAATGGGGACGAGGTTTATTTGTACCACCGAGTGCGGCGTGCATCACAACTATAAATCGAAAATTGTGCGCGCCCATGATCGGGCGACGATCGTGACCGGTGCGTCCTTTGCACATCCCGTCCGCACCATTCGCAACCGAATGAGTCGCCAGATGTTGCGCATGGAAAAAACGGCCCAACTGGATGAAGAGGAATTGATCACCTTTGGCACCGGCAAGCTCAAGCTGGCGGTCCAAGACGGCGATGTGGACAATGGCTCGGTGATGGCCGGGCAGGTCAGCGGGTTGATCGATGACATTGTCCCGGTGCAGGTATTGATCGAACGCATCGTCGCGCAAGCCGAAGAGCAGATCGCGGCGCTGGGCCGGTCGGTGCAAGAGCAACTCTGATCCAAGGCCGAATCTGCAAAAACCCAATCCACATTTTTTCGCGCCTGCCGAGTCAGGCGAGGAGAGTTTGCGGTGAATGACAAAGCTTATGGGCAGGTGACAATCGCGCCCGAGGTGTTGGTGACCATCGTCCAATTGACCACACAAGACATCCCCGGTGTACACCAACTGACGGCGAATTGGGCGCGCGGCGTCAACCGTTTTTTTGGCAACACCGGCGTGGGCGCCGGCGTCCATGTCGATGTACATGAACATCAAATTTCCATCGATCTGTACGTGATTGTCGAACACAGCGTCAGTATGTTGCAGCTCGCCCGCCAGATTCAAACCCAGGTGGCGCGAGCGGTTGAAGAAATGACGGGTATGGGAATCAAGGCAGTCAATGTCCATATCACCGACGTACACTATCCGGCCAAATCCTGAGCGCGCGTTTTTTCAGCAAACCTGGAATTTTGCCACGCCGGGCATTGTTCGGGAGGCCAAAGTGCAAATCCGAAGGCAGGCTCGCATCGTTGCTCTACAGGCTCTTTATGAAATAGATAGCGTCGATCATCCGGTTGGCGTCGTCCTGGGACAGCGAATCCAGGATTCGCACATTGCCGACAATGGACAGGCGTTTGTGCGCTCGTTGGTGCAAGGCGTCCTCAAGAACCGGGACGAGTTGGACACCCTGATCGGCGTCCATGCCCCCGAGTGGCCCGTGGCGCAAATGTCGATTGTGGATCGCAATGTGCTGCGCATTGCATTGTTTGAATTTCTGATCGACGGCGGGACGCCGCCCAAGGTAGCGATCAATGAAGCCGTCGAGTTGGCTAAAATTTTTGGCAGCGACAGTTCGCCGCGATTCATCAATGGCGTGCTCGGTACGTTGTTTAACAAGCATATCGCTGATATACAGCGCAACAAGAAGCGCAAAAATAGCGCCAAATAGACAAGGCAAGTTGTATGTTTGATAATTTTGGGTTTGGCGAATTTATGACGATTGCCATATTCGCCTTGCTCTTTTTCGGGCCGGAACGCCTGCCGCAAATGGGAGCCAGGCTGGGCCGGTGGCTGGCCCAATTGACCCAACAATCCAAGGTCTTTATGTACCAATGGCGCGAGGAAGCCCTGGCGATCCACGGCGCGGTCGAAGAAGTCCGGGGCATCCGCGACGAGATTATGGCCGCGCGCCGCGAGCTTGCCGGCACCATGACCTCGGCGCAAAGCGACATTGCCGAGAGCATTGACGATGTCAAGGGCACATTGGGCGGATCCAAGGTCACGTTGGACAAGATGGTGCAACAGGCCGAGGCGACAGAACGCGCCCGGCAGACCGTCACAAAAGCCAAAACCACGACCGAGGTGGAGGCCATTGCCAAATCCCAGGCGATCCTCGCCGATATGGAAACCCGGTTGGGCGACGACGAGGCCGAACCAGCCGCGCCAGAGGCCGTTGAGGACGTGGTCGAGGAAAAAAAGGCGCCAAAATTGACCGCGCAAGAGAGGTCAGAGCAAATCCTGACCGATATGCAGCACAAAATGGCCGGCGAACCGGCGGTCGAAAACGCGGCGATCGACGCCCCGGAGATAGAGGCCGAGGAGCGGTCGATTCAACCCACGCCCGGAACGCGCATTCTCTGGGAAAAGGACGCCACGCGCAAGGGGCCGACCGCGACCGAAAGAACGCAGGATATTCTGGAAAAAATGCAGCGCAAACTTGCAGTCGAGGAGCCGCAGCGCGAGGTGGTAGAACCCGCTGCGCCGCAAGAAACCGGGGACGAGTGGAGCAAAAATCATGACCTGATTATGGCCGGGCTGGGCCAGGGCGCGCAATCGACGGCCGACGCGCCCAGGCAGGTTAAAAAAGATGTGACCACGCAAACGCGCCCCATCGAGCCAACGGCTGCGCCGACGAATGGCGCGCACCCAGAGATCAAGGCATTGAACGAACAGGTTGCTACGCTGCAAGATGAACTGGCCTCTTTGCACAAGGCGCTTGAGGCGCTGCGAGCCGAGATGCTGGTCAAAACGGCCCTGTCATCGCGGCCGCCGGGTCAGGCCAACGCAGCAGAGGAACGGGCATGAGCGAAAACATTGACGTCGAAAACCAAAAAGTGATGACCCTTTTGGACCACATGATCGACCTCAAAGATCATTTGATCCGGGTGGCGATTGCTCTGGCGATCGGCGGCGCAGCGAGTTTTGTGTTTGCCAGCAAGGTGTTCGACTGGCTGCTCTGGCCGCTGAAAAACGCCGTAGACGAGTACAATATCCGCTACAGCGCGACATCCGAGATCATTAACACCGATCCGACAATGATGTTGGGGCTGTTTATGAAAATCTCGCTGGTCAGCGGCGCCGTCATCGCCATGCCGTACATCGTCCACCAGGTGTTGCATTACATCTTGCCCGGCCTGACTCGCACCGAGCGACGGGCGCTGTATGTGATCATTCCCAGCGCGACGCTCTTGTTTATAGGCGGCGTGGCTTTTGCCTATTTTGTGATGGTGCCGACGGCAATTCCCTTTTTGCTCGGTTTTGCCTGGACGCTCCAGTTTGGCGGCGGTGTCGTCGAGCAAAAGTGGGAGGTGTCCAAGTATTTGCCTTTTTTGCTCAACCTGGTCTTTTGGGTGGGGGTCAGCTTTCAAACGCCGCTAATCATGGCCTTTATCTCCAAGTTGGGCGTTGTCACCGCCAGGCAGTTTCTTTCGTTTTGGCGCATTGCCGTGGTCGTGATCGCCGTGCTGGCGGCATTGATCACGCCTACGCCGGACCCGTTCAACATGGGGCTGGTGATGGCGCCATTGATCTCGTTGTACTTTTTTGGCATTCTTTTGGCGTGGCTTGTCCAACCCAAAGGTGATCCCCTGAACGACAGTTGACCCCGGCAAAACCACCTCCAACCAGAAACGGCCTTGAATTTCAAGGCCGTTTTGTGTCAGGCAATTCCAGAATTGAACAGCCCTGTTAACGCGGCGACCAATCCGGTTCGATGGCGTTGTCGAACAATTTGATCGGCCCAACGGCAGTGATCACATAGAGGTTGTTGCTGTTGCTGAACGTCCACTGCGCTCCGCCTGGCGCGAAACTGGGGCTGCGATCATCGCCGGGGCCGGTGGCATGCCCGACCCACCCGCTGCCGTCCGGCAATACCGAAAAGATGTTATAGTCGCTGCCGTATTGGGTGTGTGCGGCGGCAAAATAGATTCGACCGCCAAACCATTCCAGATCGGCATAGGTTCCGACGATGCTGCTAATCCGGGTTTGCCCCGACCCATCGGCGTTGATCGTCCACAGCCCACCCTGACCGACTTGGACGCCGGCAAAGGCGATCCTGGCGCCGTCGGGCGACCAGGCGGGATACGCCTCGTCGATATTGTTGGTGGTCAAACGACGCGGCGTCCCGCCGCCGGCCGGCACAATGTATACCTCGCGGGTGTTGTCCCGTTCGGAGACAAAGGCAATATTGGCTCCGTTGGGCGACCAGGCCGGATAGAGATCGTTGGCCGGGTTGGTGGTCAGTTGATATGCGTTGCTGCCGTCGGCGTTCATGACCCAAATGTCTTTGTTGCCGGTGAGATCGGACGAGTAGGCGATCTGCTGCCCGTTGGGCGACCAGGCCGGGTCGCGCTCGTTGACGCCGTTAAAGGTCAGCCGTCGTTGATCGCTGCCGTCGGCGTTTGCGGTATTGATCTCGTTGCGCAAGACAAAGACAATGCGTCCACCGGTGTCGGGAATGGGCGTGGGGGTCGGCGTGTCGGTGGGCGGCAGTGTCGGCGCGATCGTCGGCGTGTCGGTTGGCGTCGGCGTGTCGGTCGGCGTGGGCGTGTTCGTCGGCGTGGGCGTGTTCGTCGGCGTGGGGGTGAGCGTGGGCTGCGCCGTGGCCGTCTGGATCGCCGCCTGCGTCGACCGGGCGATCGCCTGCGCGGTGGCCGTCGCGACATTTGCCGTGGCCGTCAGCCCCGTGTAATACACCGAGGTCTGCCGCGCCGAGATCGTTGCCATGCGCACTTGCTGCGCCGTGGCCGCGGCGGCCAGTTCGGGGTTTTGTTGAAGCGCCGACAGCGTGGCGGCGTGCGCCCTGCGCGCTTTTTGCGTTTGCGCGACGACCGTGCGCTTTGCGGCTTCTTGCTCCGAGATGGGACGATTGAGGTACCAGACGCCGCCAATGGTCGCCATGATCAGCACCAACAATGCGGCGACCAGACCAAATATCTGCGTTCTGTGCCGCGCCGGCGCGGTGATCGTGCGCCGCCAGGCCTGCATATCTTGATCGATCTCTTGCCTGACCCAGTCCATCGGCGCGTGCTGCTTGAGCCAGCGACGCATCAGATCGATGCGAAAAGTAAATGGCGGTTGATCGTTGATCACGTCGCGCAGCGAGAGGTTTTGCAGCCCGTGGGCGATCTCGCCGGGGGGCATGTCGATCTCGAACGCGACCAGTCCCTGCTCCAACGCCTGCTGGTCGATGCCCTGGCCGGGGCGCTCGATCAATTCTTTGAGGACGGCGACAATGGCCTTTTCCGCTGCGCTGCCTTCATCCCACGTGAATTTGAGATTGGCCGACCCGGCTTCTGTCACCTGTTCCAGGACGGCATCGACATCGTCGGGCGTCGCCGCCGCAAACTGTTCTTGCTGCCAACGGTTGAACAGCGCGTGGCAAATCAACTGGGTATAATAGGGGTGTCCCGACGCAATCTGGATGATGCGGTCAATCGCTTCTGGCGTGCAGGCGTATTGTTGGCGCACCGGCGCAGCGATCAGTTCGACAATCGAATCGCGGTCGAGAAAGCTGATCTCTTTGTACAACGCAACGCGAAAAAGCGTCGAAAACTCTTGTTGGATTTGTTCCAGTTTGGCGCCGATGGCGAACAAAAAGGCCAAAAAAGCGTGGTGCTGCATCAGGCTGGAAAGATACCGGAACACGTCCTGTTCCAGGTCGCCAGAGCGCACCTTGTCGTGCAACAGCACCGCCTCGTCGAACATGAGCAGCAAGTGCCGGTCGCCGATCGCCTGCTGCACCTGGGGCAAAAAGACATCCTGAAACTCGTGACGCGCGTCTTGCTGGTAATCCTGGCGTTTGGGACGCGGCAGCCTGATGCGGTGCGGGCGGCGCAGCCCGCGTTGAATGGTATAGGCCAACTCCCACAAAAAGCCGCCAATGCCATCCAGGGTCATGCCTTGAATATCTACCAAAATGGGGATATAAGAAGGATCGATAAAGCGGTGCATCTGGTAGAGCACCGAGGTCTTGCCGGTGCGGCGCTGTCCGTGCAGCACGAGGATGTTGTCTTGATGTTGGCCGATCAAGTTGGCGCGGACGAACTCGAACACGTCATGGCGGCCAAAGAACATGCTCTCGCCGGTAACGGGATTGCCGGCGATATAGGGGTTGATGATGGGGATAGAAGATGCAGATTCGGTCATGAGACCCTCTTGTTCTGATTGGGTGTGTTTCCGCGCCGTCCGTCCAGCGCCGCCTGTTTACGGCGGCGCAAAATCCAGAACGAGACCTGGGTAATCCGTGTCATTCTGAGCCAGCCGCCGCA
>CAYZYE010000182.1:0-7930 GCA_964481205.1 uncultured Anaerolineae bacterium
AGGCCGACGCCGAACTGGCGCTCAAGGCGGTGATGTTGCGCAAGTACGGCCAAGAGATCATCAGCACCTTGTCTGGCGGGCGGCGCATTCATCCCAAGTTTGCCATTCCGGGCGGTGTGAACAAGGCGCTCACCGTTCAGGAGCGCGATACCATTTTGGCGCCGCTGGATGAGATGATTGGTTATATTCAGATTGGTATTGTCATCGCTGCGCAGTGGCTCGAATCGAACCAGGCTCTGGTGCAGCGTTTTGCCAATTTCCGCACGGGTTATATGGGGATGGTCGATCAAGGCAGCGGCGCGCTGCAATTGTACGACGGCCCGGTGCGTCTGGTCGACAAGGACGGCAAGCTGCTCGAAGAGTATGATGGTCGCAACTATTTGGACTATATCGCCGAGCATGTCGAGGATTGGTCGTACCTGAAATTCCCGTACTATAAAAAGATGGGTTGGCCCGATGGCGTGTATCGCGTTGCGCCGCTGGGACGCCTGAACGTCGCCGATTGTATCAGCACGCCGTTGGCGAACGAGGAATTTAAGAAATTCAAGGCGTTGGCGCAAGGCCCGGTCGAGCCGACGCTGTACATGCACTATGCGCGGATGATCGAGGCGCTGTACGCCGCCGAGCATGTGCGCGAGCTTTGCGAAGACCCGGACGTGCTGTCCACCGACCTCTTGAACACCAGAGTCGAGATCACGGGCGAGGGCGTGGGGGTGATCGAAGCGCCGCGCGGCACGCTGTGGCATCACTATTGGGCCGACGAAAACGGGCAGCTCACCGATGTCAACCTGATCGTCGCCACCGGCAACAACAACTGGGCGATGTGCAATTCGGTCGATATGGTGGCCAAGGAATTTGTCGATGGCAACAACCTCACCGAGGGGATGCTCAACCGGGTCGAGGCCGCCATCCGCGCCTACGACCCCTGCCTGTCTTGCTCGACGCACGCCGTCGGGCAGATGCCGATCATCGTCGAGGTGCGCGACGCCACGGGCAAGCTGGTCAAAGCGCTCCGGCGCGACTAGGAGGCCGCTGAAAACCCAAGATGAATCGCCAACGATACCATGCGATGTTGTATTTCTCTGCGGTTGGCGAGCGCGTTAGATTTTGACGAGTACAAGGAGACAAGGGCCGCCTTGTCTCCTTGTTTGTGTCATTGCAAGTGCAGCAAGCAGACACGGGGAGGAACGTTTTTTGGTCAGGACATTGGTGATCGGTTTTGGCAACATTTACCGTCGCGATGACGGCGTGGCGTTTCGGGTGATCAATGCCCTGCGCGGGCGGCTCGATCGCGCGCCGTTGGGCGTTGACGACGACGGTTTTGACGATCTCGGTCACGAGGTCGATACGGTGCTCTTGCACCAGCTGGTCCCCGAGATCGCCGAGACGCTGGCCCCGTACCAGCAGGTGATCTTTGTCGACGCGCATGTCGGGCAGATCAAAGAGACGGTGCGCGTCGAAGCGATTGAGGTCTGCTACAAAGAAGCCACCGTGCCGCATCAACTTCATCCCTGCTCAATGTTGGCGATGTCCAACGAATTTTACGGATGTATGGCTAGTGGGACGCTGCTTTCCGTTCGCGGTCATGATTTCGATTTTGGCGACCGGCTGTCGGCGCAGACGGCGGCGTTGGTGCCGCAGGCGGTCGAGCGCATTTTGGAAATGGTGGGGTAAATTCCCTGATGCACGAAATGTCTATTACCGAGGAAATTTTACGCATTGCCATCGAGCATGCCGGGCGCGCCGGGGCGGCGCGGATCACCGATATTAGTCTCGTTATCGGCGAGATGAGCAGCGTCGTCGACGACTCGGTGCAGTTTTATTTCGATTTTCTCAGCCCGAACACCATCGCCGAGGGCGCGGCGCTGCATTTTGAACGCATCAAGGCGCGGCTCAAGTGCCGGCAGTGCGGCCAAGAGTTCGAGCCGCAGGGCCTGGATTGGAACTGCCCAAACTGCGACGCCGTCGGCGGCGAGGTGCTGGCCGGCAAAGAGTTTTATTTGGATACGATAGAAGTGGAATAGCATTCGAGAGGTAGGCTATGGCCCAAGTCAAAGTAGTGGAAAACATTCTCAAGGCGAACGATCAGATCGCCTTTCAAAACCGGCTGGCGCTGGACAAGCACAAAACGGTCGCCGTCAACTTGATGGCCTCGCCGGGAGCAGGTAAAACCAGCCTGGTGATGCGCACCATCGAGGCGCTGCGCGGCCGGGTGCGCGTTGGCGCGGTCGACGGCGACACCGCGTCGCAGATCGACGCCGACCGGATCGCGACGACCGGTATCCCGGTCATTCAAATCAACACCGGCGGCGGCTGCCGGCTCGACGCCAACATGCTCCAGTCGGCCTTGCCGCAGTTGGCGCTCGACGAGATCGACCTGCTGCTGATCGAGAACGTCGGCAACCTGGTTTGTCCGGCCGGCTTGCAACTGGGCGAGCGTGCCAGCGTCGTGATTTCCAGCATCCCCGAAGGCGACGATAAACCATACAAGTATCCCAATATCTTTGTCAAGGTAGATGTGGTGGTGATCAACAAGATCGACCTGCTGCCCTATCTCGACTTTGATCTGGATGCGTTCAAGGCGTTGGTCAAGGGGTTGAACCCCACAGTGCGGATTTTTGAGCTGTCGTGCAAGACGGGCGAGGGGATCGCGGCGTGGGCGGACTGGTTGGTGGAAATGTGTGCGCTGTGAGCGCCTCGCAAAGCGGGCGGGCGGGGATTCTGCCGCTGCTGCAAGAAACGTCGCTGGCCGCTGCCCAAGAGATCATTCGCGAGGTCGATCAGACGAATGCCTTTGTGGTTGCCAAAGACGAGCCGGATTTTTCGACCTGGGCGTTTCTGGGCGAGTTTGAGCGCGAGCAGGATTTTCACCTCTTTGGGTTGATCGCCCGATCCGAGATGGTGGGATTCATCTCGGTTTTGCCGCATGCCGGCCAGGACGCGCTGGACATCGGCCCCATGTATGTGCGCCCGCGGTTCAGAGGGCGGGGTTGGGGGCGCGCGCAGATTGCCGGGGTGGTCGAGTGGGCCGGGGCGCGGGGCACAAGACGGCTTTACCTTCGCACCTGGGGGCAGAACGCCCGCGTCAGGCACATTGTCGAAAAACTGGGCTTTCGGCTCGACCGGGAAATTCCGAACGCGCGGATCGATGGGGATAGCACCGTTTATTATGTTTTGGACATGGGCGCTTTACCGTGAGCAGGAGTGGTTGTGAAGACGTGCCGGCGCATTACCGTTCAAGGCGTGGTCCAGGGGGTGGGGTTTCGACCCTTTGTCTTTAACCTCGCCGAACGGCTGGATTTGGCCGGCTGGGTGCTCAACCACTCTGGCGGCGTCGATATCGAGATCGAAGGCGCCGGCGATGCGGTAACGCAGTTTGTAGATGCGTTGCGTGAACAAGCGCCGCCGTTGGCGCGGATCGAATCGCTGGACGTGCGCGCCGCGCCGCTCCAAGGATACGATCGCTTTGAAATCCGCCATTCCGAGGCGCAAGCGGGGCGCTATCAGCTCATCTCTCCCGATATTGCCACCTGTGCCGATTGCTTGCGCGAGTTGTTCGATCCGGCCGACCGGCGTTATCGTTACCCATTCATCAACTGCACCAACTGCGGGCCGCGTTTTACGATCATTGCCGATATTCCCTACGACCGGCCCAACACGACTATGCGCGTTTTCCCCTTGTGTACCGAGTGCCAACGCGAGTATGATGACCCGCGCGATCGCCGTTTCCACGCCCAGCCGAACGCCTGCCCCGTTTGCGGGCCGAAATTGGAAATGGCAAATGGCAAATCGCAAATCGCAGTACGTGACGGGGCTGCCGAGTCCGACGTGCTTGGGCAAGCTGTGGCTTTGTTGCGCCGGGGGGCGATCCTGGCGATCAAGGGGCTGGGCGGGTTTCATCTCGCCTGTGACGCGACCAACGCCGAGGCCGTGCGCATACTGCGGGAGCGAAAGCGCCGCCCGCACAAGCCCTTTGCGCTCATGATGGCGACGATGGACGAGGTACGGCGGCACTGCCGGGTCTCTGCGCCGGCGGAAACGCTGCTCAGTTCACCGCAAGCGCCGATCGTGTTGCTGCCGTGGCGGGCCGGTTCGGACGTCGCGCGGGCGGTTGCGCCAAAGCAAAATAATTTGGGCGTGATGTTGCCTTGTACACCGTTACACCACATTCTGCTGCGCGACATGGGGCGACCGTTGGTGATGACCAGCGGCAACTTGAGTGAAGAGCCGATCGCCGCCGACAATGACGAGGCGCTACGTCGTCTGGGCAATCTGGCCGACGCTTTTGTGCTCCATAACCGCGACATCTATGCCCGTTATGACGACTCGGTGTGGTTTTTGCCCGAATCCGGCGCGCAGCCTGTGCGCCGCGCGCGGGGTTATGCGCCATTTCCGATCAAATTGCCCTTCGAGTGCGAGCAGATTTTGGCCGTCGGCGCCGAGATCAAGAACACTTTGTGCCTCACCCGCGACGAGTACGCATTTTTGTCGCAGCACATCGGCGATCTGGAAAACCTGGAGACGCTGGAGCATTTTCAACGTACCGTTGAGCTGTACAAACATCTCTTTCGCATCGAACCACAGATCGTCGCTTACGACTTGCACCCCAATTACCTGTCTACCCGCTATGGTCGTGATCTGGTTGCGACGCGCAATTTGCAAGCCGTTCCTGTGCAGCACCACCACGCGCACCTGGCGGCGTGCCTGGTCGATAACGGCTGGCCCGCTGCCGGCGGGCCCGTGATCGGCGTGATTTTGGACGGCGCCGGCTATGGCGCCGACGGTCGAATCTGGGGCGGCGAGTGGCTGGTCGGGGATTATGCCGCCTATCGACGGGCGGCGCAGCTGGAATATTTGCCTCTGCCCGGCGGCGACGCGGCGACGCGGCAGCCGTGGCGCATTGCTTTTGGTTATTTGTACACCTTGTTGGGCCAGACACCGTTGGTCGTCCTGCCGGAACACCTTGGCGATAACGCGAAAACGGTGCTCCGGCAGCAGATCGACCGCAAGCTGAACTGCCCGCAAACGTCGTCGATGGGGCGGTTGTTCGACGCCGTGTCGGCGCTGCTGGGGGTGTGTACGGAGGCGAGCTATGAGGCCCAGGCGGCGATCGAGTTGGAGCAAGTGGCAGATGGGCAAATGGCAAATGGCAGTCGGGCTTATCCTTTCGAGTTAGAGCGGGTTGAGGGGGTCTGGCAAATTCGGCTGCGCGGGCTGTTCGAGGCGCTGCTTGGGGATGTGCGCGCGGGCACGCCCGCCGGTGGGATCGCCTGGCGCTTTCACGACACGGTGGCGCAAATGATCGTGCGGGTTTGCCAACGCATCGCCGGCGACACGGGGCTGCGTACCGTGGCCTTGAGCGGCGGCTGTTTTCAAAACCGCTTGTTGTTGTCGCTGGCTGTGCCCGCGTTGCAAGAGGCGGGATTTGAGACCCTGCTGCATCGCCAGACGCCGTGCAATGACGGCAGCCTCAGCCTGGGACAGGTCGCGGTCGCGCAGCGCCAGGGGTAGTGAAAAAAACTTGCGACCGCAGAGAATGCCGAGATCGCAAAGAAATAAGCGGAAAAGGAAGTGATATAAATGTGTTTAGCTATACCGACGTTAATTAAATCCATAGACGGTCAAAACGCCATGGTCGAGTTGGGCGGCGTGGAGCGCAAAATCAGCCTGGCTTTGACCCCGGAGGCGCGGGTCGGCGATTACGTTATCGTCCACACCGGCTTTGCGATCAGCGTGCTGGATGAAGCGGATGCGCAAGAGACGTTGCACATTTTTGCCGAGATGGAAGCGCTGGCCGCCGAGGAAAGCGTGACCCGGCGGTGAAGTATATCGACGAGTTCCGCGACCCGGCGCTGACGCGGCGCTTGCTCGACGAGATCGCTGCAATCAGCACCAAGTCGGTGCAGTTGATGGAGTTTTGCGGCGGGCACACGCATGCCATTTTCAAGTACGGCTTGCGCCAGCTACTACCACCGACGGTCAGGCTGCGCAGCGGCCCCGGCTGTCCGGTCTGCGTCACCGCGGCGACGGACATTGAGCGGGCGATCGCCCAGGCGCAGATCCCCGGTGCGATTCTGACCACGTTTGGCGACATGATCCGCGTGCCGGGCAGCGGCGGCTCGCTGCAAGAGGCCAAGGCACGTGGCGCCGATGTGCGCATTGTCTACTCGCCGCTCGACGCGCTCGAGATCGCCCGGCAAAATCCGCAGCGCGCGGTCATTTTTTTGGGCGTCGGGTTCGAGACCACCACCCCCACCGTTGCGGCGACTATTTTGCAGGCCGAAGCGGAAGGTGTGCCCAATTTTTACGTCCTGGGGCTGCACAAGCTCACGCCGCCGGCCACGCGCGCGATCCTCAACGCTCAAGAGGTGCGGATCAATGGCGTCATCGGCCCCGGTCACGTGACGACGATCATCGGGACGGACGCCTGGCGCTTTTTGCCCGAACGTTATGGGATGCCTTGCGCCGTCGCCGGGTTTGAGCCGCTGGATATTTTGCGCGCCATCGCGGCGCTGGTCGAGATGCACGAGGCCGGCCGGGCGGATGTCGAGAACGCTTACGGGCGCGGCGTTCGGGCGGAGGGGAATCGCGTTGCTCAACAGGTGATGATGCGCGTTTTTCGGGTCGATGCCGCCGAGTGGCGCGGTTTTGGCGTCATCGCGGACAGCGGTTTGACTTTGCGCGCCGAGTACGCGCACCGCGACGCCGCCCATGTGTTTCCGGTGGCGGTTGAGCCGGCCGTCGAACCCAAAGGTTGTCAGTGCGGCGCAGTGCTGCGCGGGGTGGTCGAGCCGCCGGACTGCCCGTTATTCCGCCGCGTCTGCTCGCCGCGCAACCCGGTGGGGCCGTGTATGGTCAGTAACGAGGGGGCGTGCGCGGCGTATTATCGCTACGGCGATCTCGACGTTTGATTTTTCAGAGGAGTTATCAATATGGCGGCTCGGTCTCCAACCATCACCCTGGCGCACGGCAGCGGTGGGCAGCTCGGTCACGAGTTGGTCGACCAAGTTTTTGTCAAGCATTTTGCCAATGAGGTGTTGGCCGAACTGAACGATGCGGCGGCGTTACACATCTGCGGTGGCGCTATCGCCTTTACGACCGATAGCTATGTCATTTCCCCGTTGTTCTTCCCCGGCGGCGATATTGGCAAACTGGCGGTGTGCGGCACGGTCAATGACTTGGCTGTGACCGGCGCAACGCCGTTGTACCTCAGCGCGGGGTTTATCCTCGAAGAGGGGTTGCCGTGGGAGACGCTGGAGCGTGTGGTCGCGTCGATGGCCGGGACGGCCCGCGCGGCCGGGGTGCAGATCGTCACCGGCGATACCAAGGTGGTCAATCATGGCGCGGCCGACGGGTTGTTCATCAACACCGCCGGGGTGGGGATATTTGAGCACGAGCCGTTGTCGCCGCGCGGCCTCGAGCCTGGGGATGCGATCCTGGTCAGCGGCACGCTGGGTGATCATGGGATGGCGATCATGATGCAGCGTGAAGGGTTGGCGTTCGACTCGTCGCTGGCGAGCGATTGCGCGCCGCTCAATGACCTGATCGCCGGTGTGCTGCGAGCCTGCCCCGGCAGTGTGCGCTGTATGCGCGACCCCACGCGGGGCGGGTTGGTGGCGACGCTCAACGAGTGGGCGATGACCGCCGGGGTGGGCATTGTGGTCAAAGAGGCGGCCATTCCGTTGCGCGAAGCGGTGCGCAGCGCGTGCGAAATTTTGGGACTCGATCCGTTGTATGTGGCGAACGAGGGCAAGGTGGTCCTGGCGGTGAGCGCGGATGCCGCCGAACGCGCGCTTGCGGCGTTGCGCGCCCATCCGCTGGGTGGCGATGGCGCCATCATTGGCCGCGTGACCGACGCGCACCCCAGGCGCGTCGTGTTGCGCACCCCTTTTGGCGCGAACCGGGTGCTCGATATGCTGGTTGGCGAGCA
>CAYZYE010000183.1:0-7928 GCA_964481205.1 uncultured Anaerolineae bacterium
TCTCGCCGGGGGGGGCGCTTAGAACGATGGCGGGACGGTTGAACCGTTCGGCCAGCCGCCCGGCCACAATGCCGACGATGCCCGGCTCCCAATTGGCGCCGGCGACGACGATCGCCGGGCCGTCGAGCAGTGTTCTGTCCTGTTCCAGCTGGTTGAGGGCGGCCTGGGTCGTTTCTCTGACCAGCCATTTGCGCTGGGCGTTGAGCGCTTCCAGCGCCACAGCGATCGTGCGCGCGCGGGTGCGGTCGGTGGTGATCAGCAGTTCGACGCCGGCGTCTGCTTCTAGCTCTTGCCCAACGCGACTCAGCGCGTTGAGGCGCGGGGCCAGGGTAAAGCCAATGTCGTCTTTGTCAAGGGTGGCCGGGTTCAGGTTGGCGAGCGCGATCATTGCTTTCAAGCCGGGACGATCGCTGTGGCGCAGCGCGTCGAGGCCGCGTTGCAGCAGGTAGCGCACGTCGGCGTGCAGCATGGCGACGTCGGCGACGATGCCCAGGGCAACCAGGTCGAGCAGGTGGTCGGCGCTGCGGCCGGCGCGTTCATAGAGCGCCTTGACGACCTGGTAGGCCACGCCGACGCCGGGCAATTCGGACAGCGCGTGGCCGGGCGGCAGCCGTTTGGGGTTGACCAGGGCCAACGCATCGGGCAGGGTATGGGGCAGGTCGTGGTGGTCGGTGACGAGTACGTCCACGTTGTGACCGGTTGCCAGGGCGATGGCCGGGTGCGCATCGACGCCGGTGTCGGCGGTGAGAACGAGTTGGACGCCTTGGTCGAGCAGGCGTTGTACGCCGACCGGGTGTACGCCGTGCGATTCGCGGCGCGATGGAATGTGCAGGGTGGTTTGCGCGCCCAGGTCGCGCAGCGCCTGGACGTATAGGGCGGTGGATGTCTGTCCATCGACGTCAAAATCACCCCACACGGCCACCTGTTCTTTTTGCGCGATGGCTTGTTCGAGGCGTTGGACGGTCAGGAGCAGATCGGGCAGTTCTTGCGGCGCGGCGGGGTGATAGGCCGATGGATCGAGAAAGGGGCGGGCGCGGTCGGCGTCGGCGATCCCGCGCCGCATGAGCAGTTCGGCAAGCAGCGCGGCAAGCGGCTCGGTGGGCGCCAGTTGCGCGGACAAGAGCGCCTGGCCGAATGTCGCGGGGACGTGGATTGTCGATGGCGCGATCCAGCGGGTCATTTTTTCATTCCTTTGGCGTGGGCGATCAGCGATTGGTACAGCGCCCAGGTCTCATCTGCGGCGCGCTGCCACGAAAATCGGCCGGCTTGTTCCAACCCGAGACGCGACATCGCTTCCTGGCGGGTTTTGTCGGCCAGCACGCGCTGCACGGCGTGCGCCATGTGCGCGGCGCTGCGCGGGTCGAAATACTGCGCGGCGCGGCCGCATATCTGGGGCAGGCTGGAACTGTTGCTGCAAGCGACGGGGGCGCCGCAGGCCATCGCTTCGAGGGGGGGCAGGCCAAAGCCTTCGCAAAGCGATGGAAAGACAAATGTTTCCGCGCCTCCGTAAACGGCGGCCAAATCCTCGTCGCGGATGTATCCGGGCAGGATGACGCGGTCGCGCGCCGGCGACGATTCGAGGGCGGTAAAGAATTTTTCGTATAGCCATCCTTTGCTGCCGACGATGACCCAGTACAGGTCTGGGGTGCTGCGGGCAAGTTGCTCGAATGCCTGGAGAAAGCCGATGTGGTTTTTTTTGGGTTCGATCACGCACACCGTGAGCAGGTAGCGGTCGGGCAGGCGGTATCTTTGTCGCGCGGCGTCGATGACCGCTTGCGGCTGCGGCGTGAATTTTGGCGATGCTGCTTCATAGATAACTGTAATTTTTGCTGGATCGATGTGGTAATATGCGATCAGGTCTTGTCTGGTCGATTCAGACACGGCAATGATGGCGTCGGCGCGGCGGCAAAAGAGCGGTACGGCCAGGTTGAGAAAGATATAGTTGAGTGGTTTGTGAAAGCGCGGAAATCGCGCAAAGATTAGATCGTGTACGGTCAAGACTGTGGGGATGCCCGGCAGTGGCATCAACAGGTGTTCGGTCGCGTGGTACAGCGTTGCACCTGGGAGCAGGTGGTTGAAACGCAGGCCGAGCAGTTGACCGAGCCAGACTTGCATACGCCACCGTTTGTAACCGGCCGAGATCGTTTGCCGGGGCCGCGCGGCCGCTCCGGCCAGTTCGCGTATCGTCGCGTCCCGGTTGTAAAAGAGCGTTACCGGGCGCGCGGCGCCCAGCGCGTTCAGCAGGCTTTCGGCATAGCGTCCCAGCCCGGATCGCGCGTGTACGGCCGCAGAAACGTCAAAATAGATGGTCATCACGGCATCTCCTTTGCCGGAGAACGATAGCACCGAGTGGTGTAATTGTCAAATGGCCGCGAGCGCGGAGTGCCTACGAGGGGCCAGGAGGCCACTGAAAAACAAAAGATTAACCGCAAAGGACGCTTCGGATGATGTCAATCCACGGACGTAGAGATCATCTTGTATTTGCAAATATCTACGGTGCTACCCGATGTTTTATTTCTTTGCGATCTCGGCGCTCTCTGCGGTTGGCAGGTGTACTGGGGGGCAGCACGCTCCTAGGCTACCTGACTTGCCGGTCCGGTTTGCCTTGTCGCTGCGCTCCGATTATGATATAATCATCAACGATCCAGTGCAGTGTGCGGTGGGTTGTCGAGGAGAGAGGCCATGATTCAGGTAACGGTCGATTCGATCCGGGTCAGTTTGATGAGTCCCGAACGGGCTATTTTGCTCAAAGAGATGGATGATGAGCGCCAGTTGCCCATTTTTATCCATTCTACCGAGGCGGACGCCATTTTGGCCGAGTTGCAAGGCTATCCGCGCCATCCGCGTCCGATGACGCATGATTTGTTAAAGAACTGTATTGCCGAATTGGGCGGCGAGTTGCAGTATGTCGTGATCAGCGATTTGAGCGACAATATTTTCTATGCCGTGTTGCACATCCGCCAGGGCAACGTCGAATTGGATATCGACGCGCGTCCCAGTGACAGTGTGGCGCTCGCCGTTCGCTCCAAGGCGCCCATTTTTGTCGCCGAGTCGGTGATGGAACAGGCCGGCATTTATCCCTCGCAAGAGCAACAGTTTGACGAGGAAGAGATGGCCGTGTTCCGCGATTTTGTCGACAGTCTGGATTTGGACGACCTGGGAGAGGGCTAGACTGCTCTGCCGGTGGACGGTTCGAGCCGCATCTCGGATGCGGCTTTTTATACTGTGTTGGGGCAAGGCCGTTGGCGTGGGTGGACGGCAGATGGGGTGTTGACCATGATCCAGTTTTATCCAGAGACGAGTGCATGACCGAGCCGGGAATCAGCAATCAGGTCGAGCCGCCGGTAGCGGACGACGAAGCGTTTTGGTCTGATGATACGCCAGGCATCGAAGATGAGCTTGTTGTTGCGCAAGAGCCGCCGGGCGCTGGCGGGAGCAACGCGACTCGTTCTCCTTTTGCGCGCCGGGCGCAGGCGACAAGGCGGCAGCGCAAGCAAGCCGCTGCCCCCGATAAAATGGTGCCGCATAATGTCGAGGCCGAGCGCGCCGTGTTGGGCGCGTTGCTCATTGACCCTGACGCGCATTACAAGGTCAGTATTTTCCTCCGCGCCAAGGATTTTTACGTCGCCCGGCACCAGTGGATGTACGAGTCCATCCTCAGTTTGCACGAGCGCGGCGAGGCGGTGGACTATGTGACTTTGTGTGACGAGTTGGAACGTCGCGAGCAGCTGGCCGAGATCGGCGGTGCGGCCTATATCACTTCGTTGATCAATGTCACACCCACGGCGTTGAACGTTGAATATTACGGGCATATCGTCGAGCGGACCAGCGTGCTGCGCCAATTGATCGGGGCGGCGGGACAGATCGCGGCGTTGGCTTATGAGGACACGGATGACGCCGCCCAGGTTGTCGATCAGGCCGAGCAAATTTTGTTTGGCATCTCCCAACAGCGTGTTGCCCGCGATCTGATCCCGATCCGGGACGTGGTCAGCGCCTATTATGACCGGATCGACTATCTTTTTCAACACAAAGGGGAGACGATTGGCGTGCCTACCGGGTTTCGCCAACTCGACAAATTGCTGGGCGGGTTGCAAAAGTCGGATTTGATCATCATCGCGGCGCGGCCGGGGATGGGCAAGACTTCGTTGATGCTTTCGTTGGCCCAGAACGCGGCGCGCAAGTACAGCCAGCGGGTTGCTTTGTTCAGCCTCGAGATGTCGGCGGAGCAGTTGGTGCAGCGATTGATCGCTTCCGAGACGGGCATCGACGCGCAACGGCTGCGTCTGGGCAACTTGCGCGAGGATGAATGGCCGATCTTTATTCGCGCCACCGGCGCGCTCTCGGAGACGATGATCTTTATCGACGACACGCCTTCGATTTCTGACATGCAGCTACGCACCAAGGCGCGCCGGTTGTACGCCGAGCACGGTCTCGATCTGATTGTGGTGGACTATTTGCAGTTGATGCAGACCGACCGCCGCATCGATAACCGCGTGCAAGAAATATCGCTGCTTTCCCGTTCGCTCAAAGGACTGGCCCGCGAGTTGAATGTGCCTGTCGTCGTCGGGTCGCAGCTTTCCCGCGCCGTCGAGCAGCGCAATGACAAGCACCCCATGCTGTCGGATTTGCGTGAAAGCGGGAGTATCGAGCAAGACGCAGATATTGTCGCTTTTATCTATCGTGACGAATACTATTCTCCAGAGACCGAGCAGCCCAATATCGCCGAGATTCTCATTTCCAAGCATCGCAACGGGCCAACTGGGATGGTGCCTTTGATTTTCCAAAAAGAGCTGGCTAAATTCCAAGATGTCGAGATTTTCCACCAGGAGCTAGAGTTTTGATGCGCGGTTTTGCCGGTTTCCCCAATGGGCAGCTCGACTTTACACCCGTTCCCGATTTGTTTTTCAGCGACCTGCTTTTGGTGATCGACGATTTGGTTGAACTCAAAGTGACGCTGTACTGTTTGTGGCTCGTTCAACAAAAGCAAGGCGAGTTTCGGCATCTCACGTTGGCCGAGTTGGCTCAAGATGAGACGTTGATGCGCGGCTTGGGAGACGCCGCCGGCGCGGCGGAGGCGCTGCAAGACGGTGTCGAACGCGCCGTGGCCCGTGGAACGCTGCTTCAGGTTACGGCGCAGCGTCCCGGCCGGCCCGGCGAAACGTGGTATTTTTTGAACAGCGAGCGCGGACGGGGCGCGGTGGCGCGGATCGAGCGGGGCGAATCGCTGCCCGGCGACGATGTCGCCGAACAGGTTTACCTGCGCGCGCATCGTCCCAACATTTTCAACCTTTATGAGCAGAATATTGGGCTTTTGCAACCGCTGTTGGTCGAAGAGTTGATTGACGCCGAACGTACTTTTCCGCCAGAGTGGATCGAGGAGGCGTTTCGCCTTGCCGTGGGGCAAAACGTGCGTCGCTGGGCCTACATTCGCGCCATTTTGGAGCGCTGGGCGCGCGAAGGCCGGCAAGGTCAGCCGCCGGCCGAGTCCAAAATGGCGCGTCGACGTTACCTGGGCGGGGAATATGCCGATTTGGTCGAACATTGATTGGGCGCGGTGGGGAGAAAAAGAGGGAGCGTGAAGCAGCTTAACGATATTGGGCTTGTCGCGGAGGTTGGATTTGTGTCTCAATCCAAGATGTCGGACGGTACAGAGCGTCAAGTGGTAAAGGCCGACGGCGTCTGTCCGATCTGCAAAGGCGCGGGGTACCTGATTCTGGATGTGCCGGTCGGCCATCCCGATTTTGGCCGTTTGATCCCGTGCCGGTGCAAGACGGCCGAGTTGGGGCAAAAGCGCGCCGCGCGTTTGCGCAAGATGAGCAATCTCAAGCATCTCGAGCACATGACCTTTGAGTCGTTCATCCCCGGCGGGGCGGCGCTCAACCCCGATCAGCAGGAAAACTTGGGGCGCGCTTTTACCTATGCTCGCCAATTTGCCCGCGACCCCAAGGGCTGGCTGATGCTGCGCGGCGGTTATGGCTGCGGCAAAACGCACCTGGCGGCGGCCATTGCCAACGCCTGTCTGGAATCGGGGTATCCGGCCTTGTTTGTCGTCGTCCCCGATTTGCTGGACTATTTGCGGGGCGCGTACAGCCCGACCAGCACGGTTGGCTATGACGAGCGCTTTGATGAAATCCGCACTCATCCGCTGCTCATTCTCGACGACCTGGGCACGCAAAGTAATACTGCCTGGGCCGATGAAAAGCTGTTTCAAATTTTCAACTATCGCTACAACGCCCGCTTGCCGACGGTGGTGACGACCAACTGCGAGTTGGAGGACATTGAAGAGCGAATTCGTTCCCGGCTCAATGATATGGATCTGGTACATATGGTGCCGATTTTTGCCCCCGATTATCGCGCCAGCGGCATCAGCGACGGCCATTCCGAATTGAGCAGTCTGGCGCTGCACCTGGACAAGACCTTTGCGACCTTTGATCTGGATCGCAGCCAGGTCGATGTCGAAGAGCGGCAAAACTTGCGCAATGTCTACCGCGCCGTCCAGGATTTTGCCAGCCATCCGCAGGGGTGGTTGATTCTGACCGGCACCTATGGCTGCGGCAAGACGCATCTGGCGGCGGCGATCGGCAATGATCGCACTGCCAGGCGTGAGCCGGTGATCTTTATCGTCGTGCCCGATTTGCTCGATCATTTGCGCGCCACCTTTAGCCCGCAGAGCAGCGTTTCGTATGACAAGTTGTTTGAACAGATTCGACGCGCGCCGCTGCTGATTCTCGACGACCTGGGCACCGAAAGCGCGACGGCGTGGGCCAAGGAAAAGCTGTATCAAATCTTTAATTATCGCTATAATGCCAGGCTGCCGACTGTGATCACGACGGCCAAATCGGTGGATGAACTCGATCCGCGCATTCGCGCGCGCGTGCTCGACCGTTCCCGGTGTCAGGTATGGAGCATTTTGGCCCCGGCGTATCGCGGCAAACTGCTGACTCCGCGGTCGCGCCGGCGGCGGAACAGGAATGGATTATGAGCAAGTATGGCGGCGCGTGGCCGACGATGGTCACGCCTTTTGACCAAAATTTGAAAATTGATCTGGGCGCATATCGCGCGATCATTGACTGGTACGTCGAACGCGGCGTCGGCGGCGTGTACGCCAACTGCCTTTCCAGCGAGATGTATTTGCTCGACAACGACGAACGGGTGCTGCTGGCGCGCGCGGCCGTTGACGCCGCAGGCGGGCGTGTGCCGGTGGCGGCGACCGGCAACCTGGGGGCGACTTTGGACGAGCATGTCGATCTCTGCCGTCGCATCGCCGGAGCCGGGGTCGATGTGGTCATGCTTGTCGTGCCCGAATTTCACGACCACGACGCCGACCTGGAACGGTATTATCTGTCGCTGGCCCAAGAGATCGACGCGCCGTTGGGGTTGTACGAGTGTCCCGTGCCGAGGTCGTACCACCTGGGCGTCGATTTGGTGCGCACGTTGGCCCAGAGCGGGCGATTTGTCGCTTACAAAGAGACCAGTTGTGATTTGACCAAGATCGAGGCTTTGCTTCAGGCGACGATGGATACCCCGCTGTCGCTGCTTCAGGCCAACACGCCCTATTTGCTCGATTTCATTCGCGCGGGCGGCCTGGGCACGATGAGCATCGCCACCATCTGGCTGCCCGACCTGGTTGCGGCGGTGATCGAAAAGGGGCAAAGCGGCGACCCCGGCGCCGGGCGTTTGCAAGGCGCATTGTGCGCGCTGGAAATGGTGCAGCGGGTGGTGCATCCACATGGAACCAAGTACTTGATGGCGCGGCGCGGCGCGCCGATCACAACGCGCTCTCGTCACCCCAGGTCATCGCTGTCATCCGAGACGCTGCGCGCGCTCGATTACTGCGCCGCGCGGTGGTTCGATGCCGCAGGAAATTTGAACGTATTTACAAATTAAACAACATAGATCAATGGAGGCGTTTTTATGGCAGGATCATT
>CAYZYE010000184.1:0-7915 GCA_964481205.1 uncultured Anaerolineae bacterium
GCCAACATTATTCTATGGCCTGTGCTAATCTGGGACAATTATTTCTCTGGAATTGTCCAACTTGATGTTCTGACTAGACGTCCAGGTTTTGGACTTCTTGGGCATGGGTCTGGATGAATCGTTTGCGTGGGGGCACGGCGGGGCCCATCAGCATATCAAAGGTGCGATCGGCTTCGACAATGTCTTCGATCTGCACTTGCAGCAAAATGCGCCGGCGGGGATCCATCGTCGTCGCCCACAGTTGATCGGGGTTCATTTCGCCCAATCCTTTGTATCGCTGCAACGCATAACGTTCGCCGTCCAACTCGGCGATGCGCGTGTCTTTGGCCGCTTCGCTGTACAAATAAGTCACCTGGCGCTGATGCTGCAAGCGGTACAGCGGCGGCTGGGCGATATAGAGGTGTCCTTTTTCGATCAGTTCGGGCATGTAGCGAAAGAAAAAGGTAAGCAGCAGGGTGGCAATGTGCGCGCCGTCCACATCGGCATCGGCGAGGATGATTGCGTGGTGGTAACGCAAGTTGTTCAGGTTGAATTGCGCCCCGATCCCGCATCCCAGGGCCGAGATGATTGCCTGTACTTCTCTGTTTTTCAAGATGCGGTCCAGACGGGCGCGCTCGGTGTTGAGTATTTTGCCGCGCAGGGGCAGTACGGCCTGAAAGTTCCGGTCGCGTCCCTGCTTGGCCGATCCGCCCGCGCTGTCGCCTTCGACAATAAACAACTCGGCTTTTTCCGGCGCGCGGATCGAACAGTCGGCCAGTTTGCCGGGCAGGGTCAGGCTCTCCAACGCGCTCTTGCGGATCACCAGGTCGCGGGCGCGTTTTGCCGCCGAACGCGCGCGTGAAGAGGTCAGGCATTTTTGCACGATCGCCCTCGCCGATGATGGGTTTTCTTCCAAAAAGGCGCCGAGCGCCTCGCCCACCACCGATTCGACCTGGCTGCGAATTTCGGGATTCATCAATTTGACCTTGGTCTGGCTCTCAAACTGCGGTTCGGTCAATTTGACGCTGACAATGGCGGTCAGTCCCTCGCGCGTGTCATCGCCGGAGAAATTGTCGTCATTTTCTTTGAGCAGACTTTGCTTGCGCGCGTAATCGTTGATCGCCCGCGTCACCGCCGAGCGCAAGCCGGTGAGATGTGTGCCGCCATCGACGGTGTGGATGGTGTTGGCAAAAGCGTACATCGAGTCGGTGGTGGCGCCGGTGTATTGCAGCGCGGCCTCGATCCAGGCGCCGGGCGATTGGCCGTCATTGCCGACCTGTTTTTCGACATAGATCGGGGGGTGTAAGACCTGGCGATTGCGGTTGAGGTAGCGGGCAAAAGAGCGGAGGCCGCCTTGAAAGTAAAAGGCCATTTCTCGCGGCGGCCGGCGCTGGTCTCGCTCGTCGCGGATGTAGAGGGTTGTGGCTTTGGTGACAAAGGCCATTTCACGGAAGCGCTGCAACAGCGTTTCCCAACGGTAGGTCTTGTCTCTGACAAAAATCGTATCGTCGCGCAAAAAAGTGACGCACGTGCCCTTGCCTTGCGCCGGGCCAATGTCCTCGACCGGCGTCACCGGCTTGCCACGTTCGTAGCGCTGGCGGTACCGGCGCCCGTCGTGATGCGGCGGCGGGTCGTCGATGGTCACTTGCATCCACGCCGAAAGCGCGTTTACCGCCGACACGCCGACGCCGTGCAGCCCGCCCGATACCTTGTAGCCGCCACCGCCAAACTTGGCCCCGGCGTGGAGTCGGGTCATCACCGTTTCCAGCGTGCTCAAACCGGTCTGGTGATGGGTTTCGACCGGAATGCCGCGCCCGTTGTCTCGCACCGAAACGCTTTGATCGGGGCGCAAAATGATTTCGATGCGGTCGCACGCGCCAACCAGCACTTCGTCGATGGCATTGTCCACCACTTCATAGATCAAGTGGTGAAGCGCTCTGCTGTCGGTGCCGCCCACGTACATCCCGGGGCGGCGACGCACGGCTTCCAGCCCTTCCAAGACCTGGACTTGGGCCGCGCCATAAGGTTGTATCGAGTTTGCCTGGGGTGACAAGTCGTTCATGAATTGGCGGGTTTTTCTTTTTGGTTCAAAATTTCGGCCACCGATTCGCGCCACCTGGTGTAGCGATCCTGATAAAAGATCAAGCTGCCGGCCAGCAAGCTGGTGCCAACATAGGCGTTGCCCACAATGCCCACGACCGTCAGCCAGGAACCCCGGCTCAACTGCTGCCACAGAATCGTCAGCCCGCCGCCGATCAGGTTGATCAAGATGAACAGCCAGAGCGTCGGCCAAAAGTTGCGGAGCACCACGTTCAGGCTGTTCCAAAGGGCGTGCCAGATCGACACGTTGTTGATCACCAGTGAGGCGACGAAAAAGACGCCATAGAACGAAAACCAGGCCAGCGCGCCCATCCCGCTGACGCTGAACAAAAAGGCCAGATTGGGGCTAAAGAGCGATACCAGGCTGATCAGCAAGGAAAAAGGAAGGCCGAGAACGATCAAGGCGATGATTTTGACAAGCCAAAACAGCAAAATACGACCGGACAGCCGCGTCACGCGGCGCCAAAAGGCACCCAGCGTGTCCGGGCCGGCGAGCGAGTCCGAGATCAAGGTGATATAGATCGTGCTGATGACAAGGCCGATCCCCACGATCGCCAGCGCGGCGATCAACCACAGTCCCTCATTTTGGATATACCAGATTTGCGCCGTCAAAAAAGTGGCTCTAGAGACGGAAACCAGCAGATCGGGGAGGTCGATCATTTGGATAAAGTAAACCCAGATCACCTCATAAGCAGAAGGCAAGTTCAAACCCGCGCCGCCCCACACAAGCAGGCTGGGCATCCCCACCGTTTTGATCCGCGCTAACGAAAACAGGTTATATTGCTCGGCGATGTCGTCGAATAAACTGCGCAGGGTGTCGGCCAAATCGGGCACCTCGGCCCAGGCCTCGGCGATCAGGTCGGTTTCCAACAATATGCCGGCCGCACGGTCAATGATCGGCGCAATTGATATTTGCGGCCCGACCCATAAAAACATGTCCAAGACAACGGGAACCAGGATCACCCACCAATGACGGCCGATCGTCTGAAACCCTTTGCTCAAAGAATCGATAATACTCAACGTTGTGCGCTCCCTGGTATTTTGCACCGCCATTTTTGGTTCACTCCCTGAGATCATCCGACCACTTGACAATTCCAGAAAAATAATTGTCCCAGATTGGTGCTTGCCAGCTAGGGACATTTTGAAAACTGGAAAAGCCTTAATCGCTCCAGATCAAGTTGCTATTTTAACATACTTGGGCATAAAAGCAAACGACAGGGCCGCAAAAAAACATCTCGGAGCGATCTTGGCCCCACACGCTATGTATGCCCGGACACTCGCGGCATGAATTTCAGGCAAACCGGCATCGACACCTGTACCTCGTGCCCGGTGGGGGTCAACTGACCCGTTTGCCGGTCGATGCGCCAGGTGACAATGTTGCCGGTGTTTTGATTGGCCGCCAGCAAAAAAGCGCCGCTGGGGTCGATGGCGAAATTGCGCGGAAAGCTGCCTCGCGTGGGTTCATAGCCGACGCAGGAGAGGCGCCCCGTTTGCCGATCGATCTCAAAAATGACAATGCTGTCATGCCCGCGATTCGAGCCGTACAAGAACCGCCCGCATTGTGAAACGTGGATGTCGGCGCAGTAACTTGTGCCCTCAAAGTCCGGCGGTAGCGTCGAGAGCGATTGGCGCCGTTCGAGCGCGCCGCGATCGTAGGCAAAAACCGTCATCGTCGAGTCCAATTCATTGATCGCATAGAGGTACTGGCCGTTGGGGTGAAAGGCCAGGTGTCGAGGGCCGGCTCCGGCGTGGAGCGAGGCCTGACCGTGTGGCCGCAGTTTGCCTTGCGCCAGATCGAGCTGGTAGACCATAATTTTGTCGAGTCCCAAATCGGCGATCAGGGCGTAGCGGTTGGCGAGGTCGATCGTGACCGAATGGGCATGCGGCCCGGCTTGACGCTCCGGGTCTGCGCCTGCGCCGTGGTGTTGTACCACATCCGTCGCCTCACCGAGCCGGCCGTCGGCCTGTATGGGCAGCATCGCGGCGCTGCCGCTGTTATAATTGGCCACGATCACAAACCGCCCGCTTTGATCGATGCACAGATGGCAGGGGGCGGCGCCATGCGCAAGCTGCCGGTTCAAAAAAGACAACTCGCCGCTTTGCGCGTCGATGGCGAATGCGCTGACCGCGCCGCCGGGGCGGCCGGCCAACTCGTCTACCTCGCTGACGGCGTAAAGCGTGTGTCGCTGCGGGTGAATGACCAAAAACGACGGGTTGACGGTTGCGGTGGCCTGACCGGCCGGCGTCAAAGCGCCGGACGACATATCCAGGCGATAAGTATAGATACCTGTGCTGCCTTGCGTTGTATACGTGCCGACATAAACGAGAAAATCTTGAGGGGTGTCCATCATTGTGACCTCCATAGCCAGGAAAAATAACTGGCTCACGTTGCTCTCGCCGGATTGCCAAAGCCGGCGAATCTTGGCTAAAAAGCCTGGATTTGGCAGCCCAAGCCGAGAATGTTCGGGCGTCCGTAGCACAGCCCCTTGTGGGCGGGTGGCTACAAAGCAAAATTATAGCACCGCTGATCGTTCGCGGCAAGATCGCCACGCCAAAATCTTTGGCCTGGTCGTTTGCGTCTGGCACAGGTTTAGAGTACAATAAGCACAAGCAGACATCATTTGGGACTGAGCTTTCCCACAAAGGAGTTTTTTGATGGTATTTCGTGACCAAAAGCTGACTTGCGAAATATGCGGCAAGTCATTTTTCTTTACCGTGACCGAGCAACGTCGTCTGGCCGAGCAACTGGGCGACGACAACCTGGTCGCGCCAACGGCGTGCCCGCAGTGCCGGAATCAAAACCGAACGCCGGAACGTGCCGAAACACAGCCGATCATCGCCACAGAGCCTGTCCGGCCCACGCCGCCGCCAACGCCGCCGCCAACACCACCGCCCACACCGCCCACACCGTCCACGCCGCCCACGCCGCCGCCAGCGCCGCCGTCCCCGTCCCAACCGGACACTCCCGAACCGTTCGAGGCATTCCCGCACTCGATGGATGGCGTCGAAATCAAACTGATCGGTCGAGTCAAATGGTACAGCCGGGAAAAAGGGTATGGCTTTGTCACCACGGCCAACGATCAGGACATATTTTTCCACCGCGCCAGCATCACCGATCGCAACCTGTGGCTGCACGAAGACGACCAGGTCGAATTTCAAATTCGTCAAACGGACAAGGGGCCGGAAGCATTCAACGTCAGTTTGCTCCCCGACGAATAAATGAGCCATGGCACAACCCCAAGTTCCCAAACAGGTCTTGATTGGACGTGTGATCAAAGCAGGTCGAGGCGAAGGTCTGGCCCTCGTCTCGACCGAACCGGTTGGCTTTCTCGGCGGAGTTGACCCCGAAACAGGCCGCGTCATTGAACAGGGGCACTCGCTGTACGGACAATCCGTTGCCGGGCGAGTTTTGGTCTTTCCATCGGGCAAAGGCAGCACCGTGGGGTCATACACGCTCTACCGGTTGGCACGCAATGGCCTGGCTCCGGCGGCGCTGATCAATGCCCAAAGCGAGGCCATCGTCGCGGTCGGGGCGATCATCTCTGGCATCCCAATGGTCGATCAAATTGACATTACGCAAATCAAAACCGGCCAACACGTCATTGTGCAAGATGGGACGGTTGCCATTGGATGAGTTGATCTTGGTCAAGTTGGGCGGTTCGGTCATCACCGACAAACGCCGCGCATCCACGCCGCGCATCGAGGTGATGGCGCGGTTGGCGCGAGAAATCAGCGCGGCGAAAAAAGAGCGTCCCGGCTTGCAGCTCGTGCTGGGACATGGCAGCGGGTCATTTGGGCATATCGTCGGTGCCAGATACCACATCCAGCAAGGCATCGACGCCGGCGCCGGGATCGAGCAATGGCGCGGATACGCCGAAACCGCCGCCGCCGCCGCGCGATTGAACCGCATCGTCGCCGACGCGCTGCTGCAAGCGGGCGTACCGGTCGTCTCGATCCAACCTTCGGCGTCTGCACGCTGCCGCGCCGGAAAACTTTTATCGCTGGAAACCTGGGCCGTGCAGCGGGCGCTGCAACATCGACTGGTCCCCCTGCTCTATGGCGACGTCGCTTTTGACCAGGCGCAAGGATGTGCGATCATTTCAACCGAAACCGTGTTCGCATACCTGGCGCGGCAACTTTACCCCGCACGGATCGTCATGGTCGGCCAGGTGGCCGGCGTTTTCGATCAAGACCCACTGCGTTGCCCGCATGCGCGAATTATTGAGCGCATCACACCGAATACGATTGATGATATACAAATCAAGCTGGGCGGCTCGCACGGCATCGACGTGACCGGCGGCATGCTGACCAAAGTGCGCGCGATGTTGTCGCTGGTCGTCGATGGACACACACAGCGCGTGCATCTGATTTCGGGGCTGACCGAGGGGGCGCTACGGCGCACGCTCGTCGATGCGCAGACCGTCGAGGGCACGGTGATCGAGCTGTAAGCGCGGCTTGATTTTGAAAGGAATACGAGTGAGTATTTTAATATCTTTGGTGTCTTTTGTCATTGTATTTAGTCTTATGGTCTTTGTCCACGAGTTTGGACATTTTATCGTCGGCAAAAAAGCCGGTGTCCACGTGCGCGAGTTTGGGTTTGGCTTTCCGCTGGGCCTCGACAAACCGCCGGAAGAACGCCCGCTCACCGTCAAACTCGGCGAGGACAAGGACGGCACCATCTATACCTGGACCTGGATTCCATTTGGCGGGTTTGTCAACCTCGGCGAAAACAACCCCGACGACCCCAAAAGTCTGGCCAATTTCCCCAAGCGCGTCCGCCTGGCCACGCTGTTGGCCGGCCCGGCGATGAACATTGTGACCGCGTTTTTCATCTTTGCCGTCGCCGCGATGTTTGGCAAGCCGGAAATGTTGTGGGGCGTGGGCATCAATGGCGTCCAAGAGGGATCGCCGGCCTCGGCGGCCGGCATTCAAGCCAACGACATCGTGTTGGGCGTGGACGACCTCGCCCTGGACCAATTTGGCGATGCAGAAACGACATTCAATGTGCTGATCCAGAACATGGTCGATTACGTCGCCGCCCGGCCCGGCGAACCGGTGACGGTCTCGATTCAACGCGGCATTGGGCCAAACGCCGAAAAACTGTCCGTCGAGGTCACGCCCCAGGCCAACCAGGACGGCGAAGGCAAAATGGGGGTATTGATCACCCCCATTCCCGTTCGCATCCAGCGGATGCACGCCAACCCCTGGGAGGCGATCACTTATAGCCTGAACGAGATTTGGTACACGTTCAAGGTGACGGTCATGCTGCCGATCCAAATCTTGCGGGGGCTGGTTTCACCCGAGATCGCCCGCCCGGTGGGGCCGGTGGGCATTGCGACGATGACCGGCGACGCCGCGCAGCAGAGCATCGACACCGGATGGGCTTACCCCATCTTGCACCTGGCCGGGCTGCTCAACGTGGCCATTGCCCTGACCAACCTCTTGCCCTTGCCCGCGCTGGATGGCGGCCGGGCCATTTTCATCCTGCTCGAAGCCATTCGCGGCAAACCCGTTCCGCCGGAAAAAGAAAGCCTGGTACACGGCATCGGACTGTTGGTCTTGCTCGTGCTCTTTGTGATCATTACCATCCAGGACATCGTCGTCCCGCTGCCGGAAACGTTCAACTGGGCGGATTATTTGTACTAGGAGACCGCTGAAAAAACAAGGACTAGGCGCCAAGGACGCCGAGATTGGCTTGTATTTACGAATATTTACGGTGCTACTCGATGTTTTCTTTCTTTGCGTTCTCGGCGCTAGCCACCCTACAGTTTTATTCGGCACCCTACACAAACGGGTTTTTCTGGCAAGGGGCCAGCCCCTTGCCGAACCCCGTTGA
>CAYZYE010000185.1:0-7913 GCA_964481205.1 uncultured Anaerolineae bacterium
CGAGCGCATTTTGGGTTGGCCCAACCCGCAGCCTCGGAATCCCTATTCCGAGGCCGGCCCGCCGGATTTGACATCTGCTCCTGCCGGATCGCCAGATCCGGCAGCCGAACAAGATAAATGCGACCAGCCTCGCCTCACCGTTTTTGGCCTGGATTGCCAAATCCAGGCCGAGCAAACCGTGGCGGTGGAATCCTCATTCCGCCGCCACCTGACCCCCAAAATGCAAGTTCCCGGAGCAGGGTTTTTGGCACGTTTCTGGTCAACAGTTGTTTTCCACATGCTTATCCCATTTCTTTACAAGAGTATTTCTCTAGTAATAGTAGTAGAGCCTGTGGATATGTGGGTAACAGGGGCAAGATGGGCGGAAAAACCGGGTTTTGACTAGATAGGTGATTGGGCTGGCGGGCGGATACTAGATGTTGTGTCCTGCGCCTGTTTTCCCAAGACGGCAGTGTGTTATGGGTTTGGGATAACTTGGGAAAAGTTTGGGATAACAGTTGGGATAAAACCCTGTTTTATGTCAATTGAATGAAGGCACTATATTTTGGTTTCGGCGCGCCGCGAGTCCTATGCCTAGTGGGGGGAAAAAGCGCGTTTCCGGCCGGATGGCGAGTTGTCCACATTTTTCACAAGTTATCCACAGTTTTATCCCAGTTATGCACAAAAAACCGCCAAAACTGACGGTTTTTTGTGCAATCTCGGCGCTCTCTGCGGTTGGGGGGCGCTGGGTTTTTCAGCACTCTGCTAGCGATTGTTGAGAATCACCGGCAGGCAATTTCGGCTTTTGTAGCCGCCAAAGCCAAATTTGCCCAGCCCGTCCAATTTGGATACTGTTTTGTTGTTTTCGGCGTCAACCGAGCCAGTTTGTGATTTCCATATCTGGGCCGGCGGCGTGCCCAAGTCCGAGGTGTAATAGTAGAGGGTGAGCGTTTGTTCGTCGATGCCGCCGAGGTTGTTGGAGTAGCGCCACTCAAACTCGGGGTATTTGCCGCCGACAAAGGAAACCGCCTGAGCCTCGATTTCTCGCCGGATGATATAGTCGCCGTCCAGGGTAAAGAAATAATCGAGGGTCGTCAATGGCACGGGGAGCGTTTCGCGCGATTTTGGCGTAAAGGTAAAAGCTGTAGCTGTGTTTAGCAATCCTTTGGGAAATGTAATGATCACATTATAGGTGTAAATGTTCCATACCGACAGCGCGGTGGTGCGATCGTCCATGGGCACCAGGTGCGAGTACGATTCTGTCATCCCCCAGGCGGCCGAGATGTCGCCGGCGCGCGCGGCCGGATTTGACCGGGGAGGGGCCACGGCGCATGCCGGTGCGTTGGCGTCGTTCCAGCGCAACAGTACGAGCAGCATCGTCAAGGACAATGCGCCCATCAGGACGGATCGACGCAGCATGTTGCCGATCGACGTTCTCATTTTTGCACCCCCTTGGCGGCGCCGTAAACAGACGCCGCTGGACAGGCGGCGTCGTAAACAGATGCCGCTAGACAGTCTGGGTTGATTATAGCACGCTTGGCAGTGAAACGGCAAATGCGCCCCTTTGGCGGCGATGCAGGCAAATTGATACTTGACAGATTTTCAACTTTGTGCTATTATTTTAGCACTCTAGTGTTGAGAGTGCTAAAAATGGCGAGGATGATGGAACGAGAAATCGGCATTTTGACACCGCGTAGAAAGCAAATTCTCGATCTTGTGGTGCGAGAATACATAAAGGCGGCTGCGCCGGTTGGCTCCAAAGCCATCTGCAAGTATCCGGGTCTGAACGTCAGCCCGGCTACTGTGCGTAACGAGATGGCCTATCTGGAAGAATACGGCTATTTGACGCATCCACACACATCGGCCGGGCGTGTGCCCACAGAAAGAGGGTATCGCTACTTTGTCGAACAGTTGATGGACGATATGCGTTTGCCGGTGGAAGAACAGCGGATGATCGTCCACCAGTTTCACCAGACGCAGCTTGACATCAATCAGTGGATGCGCCTGGCGGCGACCGTGTTGGCGCATGCGTCGCGCGGGGCGGCGGTTGTGGCTCCGCCCCGAGTGTACCGCTGCCAGTTCAAGCATGTCGAGTTGATCTCGACCCACGGCGCGCTGGTTTTGCTCGTTCTGGTGTTACAAGGCGGGCTGGTCAAACAGCAAGTGTTGACTTTGAGCGAGGCGCACAGCCAGGCCGATCTCAGCCGCATTTGCCGCTGGCTCAACGATCTCTTTGCCGGCAATGACGCCGATGAAATTCGGCAACAGCTGGCCGCTTTGCCCCGTTTTGAGCAAGAGATCGGCATGATGGTCGCTCAAATTATGGCGCAGATCGACCAGCAAAAAGAGCCGCTGTACCGGGACGGATTGATCAATGTGTTGGCTCAACCCGAGTTTGAGCAAAACGCCAATCACGTGATCCATGTCTTTTCGGCGGGCGGGCCGCTCGATGTAGCACTCGCCGATCTGTTGTCGAGAGGTATGGACAGCCAAAGCGTCCAGGTCGTCATCGGTGGCGAGGGACAGTATTCGGACCTGGCCGATTTCAGTTTGGTCCTGTCCAGGTACGGCATCAACAATCATATCACCGGCGCGCTGGGAGTGCTTGGGCCGATCCGCATGCCCTATGCGCGCACCGTTTCGGCGGTGCGTTTCGTCTCGCGGTTGTTGAGCAGTTTGATCTATGATACATACGGAGACGAGTTGCCCATCGCGCCGGCAAGCGATCATACCAATAGAGAGGCATTCAAATAGTATGGCGGAAAACCATTCAACGCAACCCGTTGTCGAAGAAAAGGCCGGTCAAGACGAGTTGGTCGAACCGCAGGAGGAACAAGAAGCGCAGCAAGAACCGCTCGGCGAGTTGGAACGTGTCCAGTCGCAGTTGGCCGAGGCCGAGGCCAGGGCCGCCGAGTACCTCGACGGCTGGCAGCGCGCTCGCGCCGAATTTGCCAATTTCAAACGGCGGCAGGAACAACAACAACAAGCGATGCGCCGGCAGGCGACGGCGAGACTGGTCGAACAATTGATCGACGTTCTGGACGATCAAGAACGCGCCTTTGGCGCAATACCAGAGGCGATGCAGGACGACGCCTGGGTGACCGGGTTTGCCCTGGTCGACAAAAAGCTGCGCTCCATATTGGAAAAAGAAGGCCTGTCCGAGATGCCGGTCAAACCCGGCGACGACTTTGATCCTTATCATCACCAGGCCATCTTGCACGAGCCAAGCGCCGAGTTTGAAGAAGGCCAAATCGTCGATGTGCTGCAAAAAGGGTACAACCTGCAAGAGACCGTTTTGCGCCCGGCGATTGTGCGTGTTTCCAGCGGAAAAACTATAGAGACGTAAACCTAAAAATCAACCTTGTGGAAATTATCAAATCAAAGGAGTTCGAGTTATGGGAAAAATTATCGGAATCGACCTGGGAACAACCAACTCGGTCTGTTCAGTGATGGAAGGCGGCGAGCCTGTTGTCATTCCCAGTTCAGAAGGTGGACGGCTATTCCCTTCGGTGGTGGCAGTCAATCCCAAATCGGGAGAGCGGATGGTCGGGCAGGTGGCCCGGCGTCAGGCGATCACCAACCCAGAGAATACAATTTTTTCAATCAAGCGTTTTATGGGGCGCAAGTTCAACGATCCCGAAGTCAAGCGCGCGATGGAGATTGTGCCCTACAAAGTGACCGCCGCGCCCAATGGCGATGTGCGCGTGTGGATGGGCGGCCAGGAATACTCGCCGCCCGAGATTTCGGCAATGATCTTGCAAAAAATCAAGGCCGACGCCGAGGCGTACCTGGGCGAGGCCGTCACCGAGGCGGTCATTACCGTGCCCGCTTATTTCAACGACTCGCAGCGACAGGCAACCAAGGACGCCGGACGCATTGCCGGCCTCAAGGTGCTGCGCATCGTCAACGAGCCGACGGCCTCATCGCTGGCCTACGGGATGGATAAAAAAGCGGACGAGACCATTGCCGTGTACGACCTCGGCGGTGGCACGTTTGATATTTCGATCCTGGACGTGGGCGAGGGGGTATTCGAGGTCAAGTCGACCAACGGCGATACCTACCTGGGCGGCGACGATTTTGACCAGGAGATCATTGACTGGATTTGCCGCGAGTTCAAGCGCGACCAGGGCATCAACTTGCGCCAGGATCGAATGGCCTTGCAGCGGCTCAAAGAGGCCGCCGAAAAGGCCAAGATCGAACTGTCGACGGTGATGGAAACCGAGATCAATTTGCCCTTTATTACCGCCGATGCCAGCGGCCCCAAGCACTTGCAAATGACGCTCACCCGCGCCAAATTGGAGCAGCTCACGGCGGACTTGATCGACCGTTCGATTGAACCGTGCCGTAAGGCGTTGGAAGACGCCAAACTCAAGACCTCAGACATCGACGAGGTGGTGCTGGTGGGCGGGATGACCCGTATGCCGGCGATCCGTGAAAAGGTGCGCCAGGTCTTTGGCAAAGAGCCGCACAAGGGCGTCAACCCCGACGAAGTGGTCGGCGTTGGGGCGGGCATCCAGGCCGGCGTGCTCAAAGGCGATGTCAAAGATGTGCTGCTACTCGATGTGACTCCGCTGACCTTGAGCATCGAGACGCTGGGCGGCGTGGCCACGCCATTGATCGAGCGCAACACCACAATCCCGACAAAAAAGAGCCAGATTTTCTCCACCGCGTCGGACATGCAGCCGTCGGTTGAAATCCACGTCGTGCAAGGCGAGCGCAAATTTGCCCGCGACAACAAGACGCTGGGCAAATTTATCCTCGACGGCATCCCGCCTGCGCCGCGCGGCGTGCCCCAGGTCGAAGTGACCTTTGACATCGACGCCAACGGCATTCTCAATGTCTCGGCGCAAGACAAGGCCACCGGCAAAGAACAGCACATTACCATCACGGCCTCCAGCGGCCTGTCCGAGGCCGAGATTCAGCAGATGGTCAAAGACGCCGAGCAACACGCCGTCGATGACGAGCGGCGCAAAGAAGAGATCGAAGCGCGCAACGCCGCCGATCACGCCATTTACACCGCCGAAAAACTGTTGCGCGATCAGGCCGAAAACGTGACCGACGAGGTCAAAAAAGAGATCGAAGGCAAAATCGAAGCGCTGCGCCAGGTCAAAGACAGCGGCAGCAAAGAAGAACTGGAGCGCCTGACCCAGGAACTGGGATACGCGCTTCAGCAGATCGGCGCGTCGATGTACGGCGAACCAGGCGCCGGCGCACCGCCTCCTGGAGGCGCACCCGGCAGCGCACCCGGCGGCGCGGACAGCGGCCCCTATACTCCGCCAGACGACGACATTGTCGATGGTGAATTTAGCGAAGCATAGTATAATTTTATGATATGTAGAACGTGAAACGTGACGACCGTTTGCGTGTGTCACGTTTCACGTTTTGTGTTTTCAAGGATCGTCCATGAGCAAACGCGATTACTATGAGGTTTTGGGGGTGCCGCGTAACGCCTCCGCAGATGAATTGAAAAAGTCCTATCGGCGGCTGGCTCGCAAATATCATCCCGATGTCAACCGTGAGACCACCGCCGAAGAACGGTTCAAAGAAATCAACGAGGCATACGAGGTGCTCAGCGATCCGGAGAAACGCGCCCGCTATGATCGCTTTGGGCACGCCGGCGTTCAGGGGGGGGCGGCCGGAGCCGATGGTTTTGGCGGCTTTGGCTTTGGTTTTGAAGACATTTTTGACAGTTTTTTTGGCGGCGGCATGCGCTCGCGGCGTTCGCAAAACCGACCACAGCGCGGTCAAGACCTGCGCTATGATTTGACCATCTCGTTCCGCGAAGCCATTTTCGGCTGTGAAAAAGAGCTTCAAGTGCCGCGCTATGAACCCTGCCCCACCTGTCACGGGTCGGGCGCCAAGCCGGGCACAACGCCGGTGCGTTGCTCCGAGTGTCATGGCAGCGGCGAGATTCGGCACGTGCAGCGATCTATTTTTGGTCAATTTGTCAATGTCTCCACCTGCCCGCGCTGTAACGGCAGCGGCGAAGAGATCGCGATGCCTTGCCCAGATTGCGCGGGACAAAAGCGCGTGCGCCGCACGCGCACCTTGTCGGTGCGCATCCCGCCCGGCGTGGACAATGGCACGCAGATTCGGCTCAGCGGCGAAGGCGAGTTGGGCGCGCGCGGCGGCCCGGCCGGCAACCTGTACGTCTTTGTCGCTGTAAAGGCGCACGAGTTTTTTGTGCGGCGTGACAACGAGATCATTCTCGAACTGTCGATCAATGTCGCCCAGGCGGCGTTGGGCGATCAGGTCAAAATTCCAACCCTCGATGGAGAGGAAGACCTGGTCATTCCGGCGGGTACGCAGAGCGGCACGGTCATTCGCCTCAAGGCGCGCGGAGTGCCATATTTGCGCAAAGCCGGACGCGGCGACCAGTTGGTGGTTGTCACCGTCGAGACGCCCAAAAAGTTGACGGCGAAACAAGAGCAGCTGTTTTTGGAATTGGGCGAGACGCTGGGCAAAGAAGTCATTCGACCTCAGGAACGGGGATTTTTCGATCGCGTCAAAGACGCGCTGGGGTTGTAGAGCGGATCATTAATGGGGCGACGAGGCTGCCAGAAACCGGGGTTTTCGGAAAAACCCCGGTTTCTTTGGCAATGTATAATGCCGGGGGTGGTGTTGGATACGGAAAACTGGTTGGAAATCAGCGTCATGGTAGACGGCGAGGCGGCGGAGGCGGTCAGCGAATTGTTCAACCGTTATGGCCGGGGTGGCGCGGTCATCGAACGTATGCTGATCGACGGGCCGGGCGCGCACGATGATGTCGACGAGCTGCGGGTCAAAACCTATCTGGCCGAGGACGACGCGCAGACGCGGCGGCGGATCGAGACGGGGCTGTGGCATTTGGGTCAGCTTTACCCGATCCCCGAACCGTCTTTTCGGACGCTGGCCGAGGCCGATTGGGCCGAGGCGTGGAAACAGCATTATTCGACGCTGCGCATTGGCGAACGGACGGTGATTGTGCCGGCCTGGCAGGACTATGAGCCGCAGGCGGGCGAGATCGTCATTCGCCTCGATCCGGGCATGGCCTTTGGCACCGGTACGCATCCCACTACCCGGCTCTGTCTGGCCGCGCTGGAAAAGGTGATTACGCCGGGTATGACGATGCTCGATGTCGGCGCCGGTTCTGGCGTGCTTTCGATTGCGGCGGCCAAACAGGGCGCCGGCGCGGTGTTGGCCGTCGACGTCGACGAGATTGCCGTCCATTCGGCGCGCAAAAACCTCGCGCTGAACCGGGTTGGCGACCGGGTCCACCTGGTCACAGGTTCGATCGAAAAAGCCGAGGGCCAATACGATCTGGCGCTGGTCAACATTTTGGCGCGGGTCATCCTCTCGCTGCTGGAGCAAGGGTTGGTCGATCTACTCCGTCCCGGCGGCCTGGTGATCGCCTCCGGGATCATTGACGATCAAGAAGCCCAGGTGCGTGAAGCGTTTGCGGCGCGCCATGTCCAGATCGTCGATCGCCTGGGCGAAAAGGATTGGGTCGCGCTGGTCGGGCGCAAGGGGACGTGATGAACCACCGCTTTTTCGTCTCGCCTCAGGCCATCTCGGACGCGCGGGTGTCTTTTGACCCCGCCCAGGGACGCCAGATTGTCCATGTGCTGCGCTTGCGCCCCGGCGCGCGCGTGATTGTGCTCGATAATTCCGGCCTGGAATACGAGGTCGAGCTGATCGAGGTGAAACGGGATCGCGTTTCCGGGCGTGTGCGTTCGACACGCCGGGTGCATACCGAGGCTGCTGTAGACCTGACTTTGTATCAGGGCGTGCTCAAGGGCGAACGGTTCGAGTGGACGCTGCAAAAAGGCGTCGAGTTGGGCGTCAAGTCCTTTGTCCCGCTGATCAGCGAGCGGACAATTGTCCGTGATCCGGCGCGCATCGAGAAAAAACGGGCGCGCTGGGAGCGGATCATCCGCGAGGCCGCCGAACAGAGT
>CAYZYE010000186.1:0-7851 GCA_964481205.1 uncultured Anaerolineae bacterium
TTTCAAACGATTTGGGTGTGTTTCAAATGGTTTGGGCGTCCGTAGCATCGCCCCTGGTGGGCGCTTTATCGAGCAATTTGGAGGTACGAGTCTATGAAATCTCTGTGGAAACAATCCTGGGCGCTGGCGCGCAAAGAGCTGCACGCATATTTCGGCTCGGCGGTGGCGCTGATCTTTGTCGGCATCTTTTTAGTTGCCACCCTGTTCACCTTTTTTTGGTACGGCAAATTTTTCACCCGCAATATCGCCGATGTGCGCCCCCTGTTCAGCGCCATCCCGGTATTGATGATCTTTTTGGTCTCGGCGCTCACGATGCGTTTGTGGAGCGAAGAGCAGCGCAGCGGCACGCTCGAGATTTTGCTCACCCTGCCGGTCAACAAGGTACACCTGGTGCTGGGCAAATTCATCGCCGTGCTCATCCTCGTCGCCGTCGCCCTGGCGCTGACCTTGTTCCTGCCGATCACGGTCAACATGCTCGGCGACCTGGACTGGGGGCCGGTGGTGGGCGGCTATTTAGCCACACTGCTCATGTCCTCGACCTATATTGCCGTGGGCTTGTTTGTCTCTTCACGCACCGATAATCAAATCGTATCGTTGATTGTCACCCTGATCGTCTGCGGGCTGTTGTATCTGGTCGGCTCTTCGCTGGCGACCGGGCTTGTTGGCGAGGGCGCGGCCGAGATTTTGCGGGCGCTCGGCGCCGGCAGCCGCTTTGAGAGCATCGAACGCGGCGTGATCGACCTGCGCGATCTGGTCTACTATGTATCGCTGACCGCCTTTTTCCTGGTTCTAAACGTCTTTTCGCTCGATATGCTGCGCTGGAGCCGGGGTCTGCGCACCGCGCTGTATCGACGCAACGCCGTCTTGAGCATCGCCTTGATCGGCGCAAACGTGCTGGCGCTGAACACCTGGCTGTTTCCGGTACGCGGCCTGCGCGCCGACCTGACCGCCAACCACGAGTACAGCCTTTCCGACACCACGCGCGACCTGCTCGACAGCCTGCAAGAGCCGCTGTTGATCCGCGCCTACATTAGCGCCAGGACGCATCCCTTGTTGGAACCGCTGGTGCCGACCATCCGCGATACGCTGCGCGAGTACGAGATCGCCTCCGGCGGTCAGGTGGTGGTCGAGATCGTCGATCCGCGCGAGGACGAAGAGCTAGAGGCCGAAGCAAACCGCGTGTACGGCATTCGCCCCACACCGTTCCGCGTTTCCGAACACTACGAGGAATCGATCATCAACTCGTATTTTGACCTGCTGATCCGTTACGGCGACCAGTCAAAAGTGCTGGGTTTCCAAGACCTGATCCAGGTGGAGGCGCTGCCCACAGGCGAAGTGAGCGTGCGGCTGCGCAATCTCGAATACGACCTCACGAGGTCGATCAAAAAGGTGGTATATGGATTTCAAGGGCTGGACGCCGTGTTCGCCAACATCGAAGGCGAGATCAAGCTGACGGCGCTGGTCTCGTTCGACATGCTGCCGCCGGCGCTGGCCCAGGCGCCGCAAATGATCGAATCGGTGGGACGGGCGATTCAGGCCGAGTCTGGCGGCAAATTCGATTACGTTTTTGTCGATCCCGATGCGCCGGACAGCGGCTATACGCGGCAGGGATTGTACGACACCTTTGGCATTCAGCCGATCCCGGTGGCCTTGTTTTCGCCCGATTCGTACTATTTGCACATGATCCTCGACATCGGCGGCGAACATCACGTCATTTATCCTTACGGCGCGATGAGTGAGGCCGACATTCGCACCGAGATCGAATCGATCCTGAGACGATCGACGCCGGGATTTCTCAAAACGGTGGGCGTGTGGTCGCCGGCCGAGACGCCGACGCCGAACCCCTATGGCGGCAGCCCCATGCCGCCGATTTCGACCTGGCAAATGCTGCGCGAACAACTGCGCCAGGATTACACGGTCAAGAACGTCGATTTGAGCGGCGGCTATGTGCCCGGCGACGTGGACGTGCTGGTCGTGGTTGCGCCGCAAGGGTTTACGGCCAAAGAGCGCTTTGCCATCGACCAGTACCTGATGCGCGGCGGCGCGGTAGTGGTGGCCGCGGCCAATTATATGCTCTCGCCGCAGCAGTTTGGCGCCGGCCTGATGCTCGAACAGGTCCAAGACGGCGTCCAAGAGATGCTGGCCCACTATGGCCTGACCATCGAAGCGTCGATGATTATGGATCCGCAAAACGAGCCGTTTCCGATCCAGGTGCAGCGCCAGGTATCGGGGATGAATGTCGTCGAGATGAAGCAAGTGCCTTATCCCTTTTTCGTCGATGTGCGGCAAAATGGGATGACCAAAGACAGTCCCATTGTCGCCAGCCTGCCGGCGATCACCCTGCACTGGGCTTCGCCGGTGACGGTGGACGAGGACAAGAACCAGGGGCGCGATGTCGTCGTCCTGCTCGAATCGACGGACAAATCCTGGCTGACCACGTCGATGAACACGCAGCCCGACCTGGACACGTACCCCGAACATGGTTTTGCCGTCGAGGGGGAGCAAAAAGCGCGAGCGGTGGCGGTGAGCGTCCGCGGTTCGTTTAGCAGCTATTTCAAGGACATGCCCTCGCCCTTTGAGACGGAACCGGCGGCAGAGAATCCAGACCAGGCGGCGACGCAGCGCCCGCTGGCCAAAATCGACGTGTCGCCCGAATCGTCCCGCCTGGTGGTGATCGGCAGCGCCGAGTTTCTCGACGACACGATTTTGCAGCTTTCGCAGCGTATGTCCCAAGACCGCTATCTCAACAACCTGCAATTCCTGCAAAACGCCGTCGATTGGTCGGTCGAAGATGAAGACCTGCTCGCCATCCGCTCGCGGGGCGCGCACGTCCGGCTGCTCAAGCCGCTGACCAAAGAGCAACAGTCGTTTTGGGAATGGGCCAACTATGCCGTGGCCCTCGTGGGGCTGATCGCCATTGGATTGGTGTGGAATTCATGGCAGCGCAACGAAGAGCCGATCATTTCGGCAGGCCAGACAATCGACCAGGGAGGTGAGGCATGAGCCGGCGAAATCAAATTTTGGTTGGAGTGTTGGTTGTACAACTGCTTTTGGCCGTTGTCGTCTTTTGGCCGCGCGGCTCCAAGGCCGGCGGCGGTGAAGCGATGTTGGCCGACCTCGATCAGGTGATCGAAATTACGGTGCAAGACAATGCAGGACACAGCATAGTGTTGACAAAATTGAACGGCGCGTGGGTCTTGCCGGAAATAGACGATTACCCGGTGCCGGCGGACAAGGTATCGGCCTTGCTCGAAAAACTCGAGGCGTTTACGACCAGCCGCCTGGTCACAAAAACCGCGTCCAGCCACCGCCGGCTCAAGGTGGCCGATGATGCGTTCGAGCGCCGGGTCAGGCTCAAGCGCCAGGACGGCGTGGTCAGCACGTTTTACCTGGGCAGTTCGCCAAACTATGGCGTCATCCACATTCGCCTGGACAAGCAAAACCAGGTGTACATGGTCTCTGATCTGTCATTGACCGACGTCGGCGCGCAGGCGGCCGGCTGGGTAGACGCCGTGTACCTCTCGATTGAACGCGAGCAAGTCGTCGAACTGACGCTGGAAAACGCCAACGGCGAGTTTGTCTTTACCAGGAGCGAAAACGCCTCTGCCGGCGCGGACGACCGTATCTGGTCGATGGCCGGGCTGGGCGAGGGCGAGACACTGTCGCAAAACAGCGTCACCGCACTGCTCAACCGCGTCTCGACGCTGCGCATGATCGCGCCGGTGGGCAAACAAGAACTGCCCAAATACGGCCTCCAATACCCGCGCGCGCTGGTCACGGTGAAAACCAGAGACGCCGAGGGCAACACGCACACGGTCGTCTTGCGCGTCGGGGCCAAAGACGCCGAGAGCAATCAATACACGGTTATTGCCTCTACATCGCCCTATTACGTGCGCGTGGCCGAGTACGCCGTTCAGGATTTTATCGAAAAGACGCACCAGGACTTTATCGAACCGCCGCCGGCGGCGCAATAGTTATCCGACCCTGGACGCACACACTCGCAAGCCCCAGTGGTAACGCAAAGAGGCAGAGACACAACCATAACACACACAAAATACTGCCAACTTTTTATCTATCGACGCTACGGCCCGGCGTCTCTGCGGCTGGCAGATGCGCTGTGATTTTTCTCCCGAGGCAAATTCAATGCCCGTGCAAATTCTTGACCCCGAAATTCAGCAGCGCATCGCCGCCGGCGAGGTGATCGATCGCCCGGCGTCGGTGGTCAAAGAGCTGATCGAGAACGCCATCGACGCCGGCGCGCGCGCCATCTCGGTCGAGGTGCGCGACGGGGGACTGGGGCTGATTCGCGTCTCTGATGACGGCTGCGGAATGACGCGCGCCGATGCCGCATTGGCTCCGGCGCGCTTTTCGACCAGCAAAATAAGCGCGCTGCCCGATCTGGAGCAAATTCGCACGCTGGGCTTTCGCGGCGAAGCGTTGAACAGCATCGTCGCCGTGGCCGAGGTTGAACTGCTCACCCGCGCCGAGGGCGAGTTGGAGGGAACGCACGTTTGCGCAACCGGCGCGCAGATCGAGGTCGCGCCGGCGGCCAGCCCGGTAGGGACGAGTGTGACGGTAAGCGGTTTGTTCGCCCGCATCCCGGCGCGGCGACGCTTTCTCAAGTCGCGCACCCGCGAGAGCGAGTTGATCCAGCAGGCAGCAGCGCGCTATGCGCTGGCCTACCCGCAGACCGCTTTCCGGCTGGTCGTCGACGGGCGGGAGCGGCTGGTCGCACCGCGCGGTTCGGCGTTGGCGCGGATCGGCGCGGTATGGGGGCGCGACGTCGCCGGCGAGATGACGGCGGTGGCGTGGCAGGCGCTGGACTTGCGCGTGCAGGGCTATGTCAGCCGGCCGGCGATTGCTCGCAGCCGCCGCAGCGGGCAAACCTTTTTCGTCAATGGACGTCCGGTGCGCTCTGGGCTGCTGGCGGTGATGGTCGAACGTCCCTACAGCGGACGGCTGCCGCCGGGCCGCCACCCGCTGTGCGTGATCCAGATCGAGGTCGATCCGCGCTATGTCGATGTCAACGTGCATCCGCAAAAAGCCGAGGTGCGTTTTTCCCAGGAACGGGCGATTTATGGCGCGGTGTCGAGCGCGGTACGCGAAGCGTTGAACGAATTTCCGCCATCGACGCAGTGGGCGGGAGCCACGGGCGCGGGATGGCCCTTTGGCGGCTTGTTTTCGACGGGCGCGGTGCATGAGGCGGCGGTCGATTATCAAATCGGCGAGCTGCGCGTGCTGGCGCAACTGCATAATCTATATATCTTGACGCAAACCGTCGATGGTTTGGCGATCATCGATCAACACGCCGCGCACGAGCAGGTATTGTTCGAGCGATTGGCGCAGGGCGACGAGCGCGTTTCTCTTTCGCCGCCGGCGCCGTTGGGGCTGCTCCCGCGCGAGATCGAGGCGTTGGAACGAATCGCGCCGGCGCTGGACGAATTGGGAATCGAGGTGGAGCCGTTCGGCGGCCCAAATTTCGTGGTGCGCACGCTGCCGGCGTCGTTGCAAGAGCAAGACGCGGCCGGGCTGGTGACGGCATTGATCGAGGAATCGCAGCGCCGCCAGGGATCGCCGGACGAGTTGCGCGACCGGCTGACGATGAAAGCGGCGTGCCTGGGGGCGGTCAAGGCCGGCGACCGGTTGAGCATCGAGCAGATGCAGCGCCTGGTTCAGGATTTGGCCCGCGTGTGGTCGCCCGCGACCTGCCCGCATGGGCGTCCGGCGCTGGCGGCGATCACCTTGGAGGAACTGGATCGACGATTTGGGCGCTCATAGCGCCACACCCTGAGCGTGCCGGGAAAACCCGCCAACGACCTCGATGGTTGACGAGATCGCCGGACGTATACAAGACGCCGTGCAAACGGCGACCAATCGACGGCAAAACAACTCGGTTTTGTCCGACAAGGTTTGGAAAGGAGTGATATGATGTGATGAAATAACACAGGTCGTGAAAAAGTGAAAGGAATTTGCAATGAAGTCCAAGGCTGTTTCCGCGTTGTTTCTCCTCGTACTGGTCTGGCCGGTACAGCGATGGTATGCGGGGTTTGTCGCGCCCGCCGCATTGACCCAACCCGCTGCGCCGCCTCGCTCCGAGCCGACCTCCACGCCGTTCACCGTTTTTCCAACCCCAATCGCCGCGTCTGTTCAACACAAAATGCCGGCGCAGTTCAAGGCGGTTCGAGCAGCGACGGCCACGCCAACCACAACCCCCACCCAGACGCCGACCCCCTGGCCGACGCCAACCACAACCCCCACTCAGACGTCGACCCCCTGGCCGACGGCGACCGCAAGACCCACCAAAGCTCCGGGCGTGCGCCAGTATCGACTGCGCACCAGCGACACGCTGCACGGCGTCGCCGCCCACGCGGGCGTGCCGCTAAAGGCGCTGTTGACGCTCAACGCGCTGCATGACAACGACATCATCCGTCAAGGACAGGTAATTCTCTTGCCGCCGGACAGCATCCCGCCGGCGCAATGGCCGACGCCGACGCCCAGGGCGTATCCGACCTTTGTCGCCGACCAGCCGCCCGAGGGTTCGCCGGTGATTTATTTGGGGCGCACCGATCACCGGCAGATCGCTTTGACCTTTGACATCGGTTATTATCCAAACGCCGCGATGCGGCTGGCGCAGTATTTGACCCGGCGCGGCGTTCACGCGACCTTTTTCATCATCGGTGGCAGCATCGAGCACAGCCCGGAACTGCTGCGCGCCATTGTCGCCGGCGGGCACACCCTGGGCAACCACTCTTGGAATCACCCGGATATGACCAAACTCTCGGCGCAAGAGATTCGTCGCGAGTTGGAGCGGACCGAGGCCGTCGTCGCGCAGATCGCGCCGGATGCCACCACCAAACCGTTGTTCCGCGCGCCGTTTGGGTACATTGACGCGCTGGTTGTGCAGACAGCGCAAGCCGAGGGGTATTATGTCGTCAATTGGACGATCGATGGGCTGGATTGGATCGAGGGGATGACGGCGCCAGAGATCATCTGGACGGTGACGCGCATGCTGCGCCCTGGCGCGATCGTCTGTCTGCACGCCAGCAGCGCGGCGACGTTGGAAGCGTTGCCGGCCATCCTGGACGCGATGGACGCGCAAGGTTATGTCGCCGTGACGCTGACGCAATTGTTCGACCCGGCGGCCGGCGACACGGCGGCGCTCCCCCGGCCATAGCAAGCGCACATAATTCCGCCCGGCGGGTATTTGGCAACACACCTTGGATTGCGTATCGCATCATTGATTTTGCTCATTCAGCGGGCCATAGCCCCACAGTCCGCGCCAGGGATGCAAAAACCATACCCAATCGTCCAGCAGCACGATCTGCTGCGCCCGGTCAGCGAGCATATTTTGTTCGCGGGTGTAACACCTTTGCCGCCCGGTCTCAATGTCATAGCGCAGCGCGCCATATTCCCCTCCGGCCCACACCACCCGCTCGTTCGCAGCCAGAGCGTCGATCGCTGCGCCCACGCAAGCGGCGTCGAGGACGATCTCTTGCCACCGTTCCCGCTCTGCGCGCCAGACCAGCAGTCGGTTTGATTCTCCGCTCACCCAGACGGCGTTTTCGGTGGGCGCGACGCGCCGCCAGTTGACGCCAAAGGGGATTGGGTGGGAGGTGAATTTTTGATTTTGGGTGTTCAATTTGATCAAAACGTCGCCGTTTTTGAGCGCCCAGATCGCGCCGGGCGTCTGCGCCGCGCCGTCGATGAACGTCGCCGTCGACGGCGCATAGACGCGCCACTGCCGCGTGGACAGGTCGAATTGGAGCAACGCCCTCGGCGTCTGAAACCACAGCGCGTTGTGGTCGATACGAGGCAACAGTTGGCATACCGGCTGACCGGCGGGCATGTCGA
>CAYZYE010000187.1:0-7727 GCA_964481205.1 uncultured Anaerolineae bacterium
GGGCTGGCCCCTTGCCAGAAAAACCCGTTTGTGTAGGTTGCCGAACAAAACTGTAAGGTGGCTAGTTGGCTACACCAGCCACTCCAAGACGGCTAGAACGATGAAAAATTTACATCCAACGGCGAATCCACTTCCATTCGCCCGCGAATCAAAAACGCCTCGCCGTATTTCTTGCCGATCAGCGATCCATAATAAGCCATCCGCGAGCGACGCAGCCAGGCGTGCTCCGGCGAAGTCAGACGTGTCTGCTGCCAGGTATCGTCATCCGGCGCGAACTGGGTCGAATAAGCGGCAATCGCCTGCATCTTGCGCTCAAACTGCGCAGTGATGTCGATGATAAACGTCGGCTCAAACTCGTTCCAGTGCATATAATAAACCAGCCGCGCCGGCCGGTAATTGGGCTGACCGGTCTCGTAACGCGCCAAGCCGGACAAAAACGCGCTTTCATAAACCACGTGACTGGTATAATAATGATCGGGATGGCGATCTTCGTAATATGGCGCCAAAATCATCAGCGGACGATACCGGCGAATGATCTGCGCGACGCGGCGTTTGCCCTCACCGCCGGCCGGCACATCGCCGTCGGGCAGTTGCAGATTCTCCCGCGCCAGCGCGCCGATGATTTTGGTCGCCTGCGCGGCCTCGACGCGGCGCGTCTCCAACGTACCGCGCGTACTCATCTCGGCCTCGGTCATATCCACCAACACCACCGACTTGGCCATATCGATCAGTTTGATCAACGTGCCCCCACAACCCAACTCGATGTCATCTGGATGCGCGCCAAAGGCCATCACATCAACCTGGGCATCCACAGCATCAACCATCGCCATCCTCCATCACCAAAACGTGATGCGAAAAATCATCCAACTCGCCGGCCTCGTCAAGCCGGTCGACAAAAGCCAAACCAAAACGGTTGATAAAATGCGGCAGTGGAAAAACCCGCTCTTGCAGCCGTCCACGAGGATAAATGCCGTTGCACAGCGCGCCAAGCTGCCGCCTGGAAAAACCCAACTGGCTCATCCGCGCCTTGAGCGCCTTTTTCTCCAACTTGGTCACATTGCGCAGCGCATAGGCGACGGTCTGCTCCCAGGTGCGCCCCAAATTGGGATCGATCGCGGTCAAATATGCTTCCAGCGGCGCCAGCGCCGCCTCGACGCCCGCGCGCGCCGTCGAAAACATTTGCAAATCAGGGGCCGGAACCAAACGTCGAAAAACCGCATCAAAGTCCAGGCTTTCACTCAAAATCGCCTCGACGCCGCTTCCGTAACGCGACAACGCCTCGGCATCGGATCGACCGAGAACGGTATAGCTCTTGCGAGGCGCCAAAACGGGCTGCGCGAGGTCGAACAACTCGTACAGCGGCTTGAGCATTCCCTGATAGGCAATCTCGCCCGGCCCCAAAACGCTGACCAGCGTCGGCAACACCAGATCCGCCATCAAGGGGCGCAGCGCCGCATCGGTCGAATAGCGATCGGGGTGAGCCGCGCACAAATCGATATGTGCCGCCGGATCGTCGACCCGAACGCGCCGCCCACGCCGATCGAACGTAAACAAACCACCGTTCAACCTGGGATCGAGCGCCGGCGCATAACCGGCGCGCTCCAACCGTTGAGCAACCTCAACCAGACGGCGGCGTATCTCGCCGGCCTGCTCCAGAGTCGAAACCAGAAAATCACACGCCGGCTGGCGCAAAATGCGCGGCTCGACGACGACCAGCCCCTGCGCCGAAAAAAGCTGCGACCAAAACCGCGCCTGCCACAACGCAAACCATTCATCGTCGCCCGCCGCAAACAATGCGCGCGCCTGCTCCCACCCAGGCCCCGGCGTCAAACTCTGGAAATACCCGGCATAGGCCTTGCGCACCTCGCGAGTAACCGGCAAGCGCGAAATCGGACAACCTTCATCCTGCCACCCAAATTTGACCCGCCCGACTTTGCCATCGGGCCGTAAAAAATAGGTGTGATTGATCTCGGCCAGATCATGATCCTCGGTGGCCAGCCAAAAGATGGGCACAAACCGCCCGCCAAACATACCTTGCAAGCGCTCACACCAGCGAATGGCGGTGACGATCTTGAACGTCGTGTACGCCGGCCCGCCCAAAAACCCGGCCTGCTGTCCGGTGACGACGCAAAACGTATCGGGACGAGCCAAATCCTCGACATTTTGCAGCGCCCGGCGGCCGGCATGCAATTCTTGCTGATACGTTTTCAAGCGATCGACGACCAGGCGGCGCGGATAAACATCCCGGCGGCGGCGACGGTACGCGCCGGCCAGGTCCGTCGGCGCATGCATGAAAAACTGTCGAGCCGCACCGGCGCCAGAGATATAATCCAGGTACAACCGGTTGCCGCTGACGGCGGGCAAATCATGCGGGCGACAATTGACAATCACCATACGACACCGCCCACAAACACTACTCGACGTAAACAATGATCGTCGATGCGTCCGGCGACATCATCTCGTTAATGATCACGGTCACGGTCAAATCACCTTTGGTAAAGATGAGCACGGCCAGCCCCTCCGTCGTCATACTGCTGGACTCGTCCTGGCTCCAACCCGCCCCGGCATAAGCCTCCTGGAAAAACTTGACCGCCTCATCGCCGGTCAGTTTGGTCTGATAGAGATCAAAATCGCCGCTGTCGGCCAACGCCTGCGCCGCCGCCAACTCGGCGCCCTCCAAATCGGAAACGTCATCCGGTTTGGGCAACGTCGCGGCCACACCATTGGTGGTCGGCGTCTTGGCCGGGACCACCTCTGGCTCTTCTGACGTCCCAGAGATGATCTGATCCTCTGGCGGCGGCTCGATCTTGACCGGTTTGTTGGCGTCAAAAATATTCAGCGTAAACTGGGCATCGACCGGCTTGCCGTCCGAGTCTTTGCCCTGAACATCCATCTCGTACTTGATCAACACACCCAGGTCATTGGCGATCCACATATCGACCGTCCCGCCGGTGATCTCGCTCTCCTTGACAAAGCCCGTCTCCAGGTCTTGCGCATCGGCCCGGTAATGGCTGCAATCGACGCCGTTCACCTTGTCATGCTTGTCGACACGCTTGAACGCCTCTTGATCAAACTGCACCACCATCTCTTCCAACATCATATCGGTGATGTTGAAACCGGCCGCGAACGAGCCATCGCTGTCCATCGCCAGCCAGCCTTCTTGATCAGGGTCGTAAACATACACCTTGGCCCCGATGCGAATAAACTGCATAACCTGGGTCTTGCCGTCGTCCTCCTGGCTCTCCATATACACCTGCGCCGCCGGCGGCTCTTTGACAAATGCGCCGTTGCCGCTGACGATCATCTTTTCATCGCCTTGCCGCCCGGTCATAGAAAACTCGTAGCGATAACTGTCCAGCGAGTCCGACGGAGCAACCGTGTCACCGTTGAACAACTTGCCATCGCCGCCCGACATAGACGTGTCATCCTTGGGCTTGTCCGCAGCGCCCGGCTTGGGCGTCGCCTGTTTTTCCACCTGCTTTTCCACTTCTTCGATGACCTTGGTCAAGGCCACATCCTTGCCCTTTTTCGTCACAAAAGAGCAAACACTGCACCCCATCGCCAACAGCGACAGGATCACCATCCCCGTGATTAAAATGTATGTCCGTTTCATTTCTTGTCTCCTCGCATAATCTGAATTGAATTCGTTGTGTTTCAAATAGGTTTTCGATATTTCAGGTTCAACGGGCCAACGCCTGCCAAACACGCTCCGACGTCGCCGGAATCTCGTCCAAATAAACGCCGCCGGTCGCGTCGGCAATGGCATCCAAAATGGCCGGCGCAGTCGGCATCAACGGCGTCTCGCCCAGACCGGTGGCGCCAAAAGGCCCCGTGGGGTCCGCCTTTTCGATCTGGATATCGACAAACTCGTGCGCAATATCGAGCACGGTCGGCACATAAAACTCGCTCAAGCGCCGTGTGCGCAATCTGGCCTCCCGGTGAACGATCTCTTCGGTGAGCGCGTAACCAAGTCCCATAATCGCGCCGCCCGCCGACTGACCAAACACCATCGCCGGGTTGATCGCCTTGCCGATGTCATTCGCCGCCCACAACTTGAGCACCTCAACCTCGCCCGTCTCCACATCCACATCGAGCAAGGCCGCCTGCGCGCCAAACCCATAGCTGATATGCGGATCGCACTCGCCGCTCTCCGGGTCCCAGTTAGTCGTCTTGCGCCGCGAGCGACCGTAATAGGTATACTCGGCCTCGACGCGCCGCCCGCCCGCCGAAACATTGAGGATCGCCTCGCGCTTGCGCTGCGCCTCCTGGCAAGCCAGATACACCGCATTGCCCGACATGTATGTATGCCGCGAGGCAGAACAAGAACCGGCGTCCGGCGAAGTGCGGGTGTCGACAAAGGCAAATTTTACCTTTTCCACCGGAACGGCCAACACCTCGGCGGCAATCTGACTCAGGGCGGTAAACACCCCCTGCCCCACCTCGACGGCCGCCATGCGGATCAAAACGCGCTCAATCTCGCCCGACGGCGTCAATTTCAACTCGACTCGCGCCGTCGATTTGTCGTCATACGCAAACGAATAACCGACATTCTTGTACGCACAGGCAATGCCCAGACCGCGTTTCTTGTACGCCTCCTCCGCCACCGCGGCATCGGGCTTGAACCAATGACCATCATGTTCCGTCCATCCGGCGGCTCGCGCCGTCGCCTCCAGGCACTCTTGCATCCCCGTTCCGGGCGGCATGACGCCGCCGGTCAGGGTGATCGAACCCTCGACCAGAATGTTTTTCAGCCTGAACTCGACCGCATCCATCCCAATCGCGCGCGCCATTTTGTCCATTTGCAGCTCATAGCCGAGCGCCGCCTGCGCGCCGCCAAAGCCACGCATCGCCATCCCCGGCGCATTGTTGGTATAAGCCGTATAGCCATCGACCTTGCACACCGGATAGTGATACGGGCCGCTCAAAAACGAAACCGCATTCGACAACACGGGCACACTGGTACTCTCGTATGCGCCCGCGTCGCTGATGCACTGCGCTTGAATGGCCAGCAATTTGCCGTCCCTGGTACAAGCCGTCTTGTAACACATATAAAACGGGTGCCGCTTGCCATGTCCGCGGATCGACTCTTCGCGCGTCCAGACCATTTTGACCGGACGACCGAGCTTTTGCACGGCCACGGCAACCAATGGCTGCACCGACATATCCTCGCGGCCGCCAAACGCGCCGCCGACCGCCGGCACCAAAATACGAATTTCATCCTCTTTTACATCAAGAATATGCGCCAATTGCCGAATATCATCGTGCGGCCACTGCGTCGCCACGATCAACGCCAGCCGCCCATCCTCGTCGATATAACCCACACACGCTTCGGGCTGCAAATAAGCATGCTCGATACACGGCGTCTGGTATGTCCCCTCGACGATCACATCGGCCTGGGCAAACGCCGCCTCGACATCGCCGCGATAGATTTTGAGATGCGCGATCAAGTTGCTGTCTCGGTCCTCGTGAACCAGCGCCTCGTCCTCCATCGCCTGGCGCGGGTCGGTGATCGGCGCCAAGACCTCGTATTCGACATGCACCAGATCGCGGGCCTGCGCCGCCTGCGCCGCCGTCTCGGCCACGACAAGCGCCACCCGATCGCCCATCCAATGCGTCTTGCCGCCGGCCGGGACAAACACCGGCTGATCGAAAACGCCGATCCCATACTCGTTCACCGGCACATCGGCGGCGGTGATCACATCAACCACACCACGCGCCGCCCGCGCCGCCGCCAGATCGATGTCCAGCACGCGCGCGTGCGGATGCTCGACCCACACCACCGCGGCGTACAGCTGCCCGGCGCGGTTGAAATCCTGGGGAAACTTGCGCCCCCCCGTCACCTTGGTAGCGATGTCAAACCGTTTTACGCTCTTGCCCACTGTTTTCATCACACCTGCTCCAAAACTCGATCGCCTTCCTCAGCAAGTCGCCTGGCAGCCAATTCGATCGCGTCAATGATCTGGTAATAACCTGTGCAGCGACAAAGGTTGCCCGATATGCCGGCCTTGATCTCCTCACGAGTCGGGTTGGGGTTCTGATCGAGCAGCGCCTTGGCCGACATGATCATCCCCGGCGTACAATAGCCGCACTGCGAGGCAAAACAGTCAACAAACGCCTGCTGAATCGCGTGCAGCTGCCTATCGGGACTCAGCCCTTCAATCGTCAACACCGCGCGCCCCGCCGCCTTGACCGCCGGATAAATGCACGACAAAGTTGCTACCCCATCGATCAATACCGTACACGCGCCACACTCGCCCTCGCCGCACCCCACCTTGATCCCAATGAGACCCAACTTGTCGCGCAGCACATCGGCCAACAGATCGCCGGGCGCCACATCCACCGTTGTCTCTCGACCATTCAACACAAACGTTATCTCTGGCATCCGTTTTTTTCCTCCGCCAAATGTCGAGCGCCCCAACCCGCGCCGCCGGAATCAGCCCCGGCGAACGGCGTTTTCCAGGGCGCGCTTTACCCACACCTCGACCATCGCCGTGCGATATTCTTTGGAGCCGCGCAGCGTGCTCGATCGCGGCCGGGCCGCCGCCATCGCCAACCGGGCCGCCTGCGCGATCGTCGCCGGCTCGACCGGCTTGCCGATGAGAAACTGCTCGGCCTCCACTGCCCGAAACGGCGTCGGCGCAACCGGGCCAACGGCGATCCGCGCCGCCGCAAACACCCCGTCCCGAACGTCAACGGCAACCCCGGCGTTCAAAATCGGCAGCACCAGCGCGCGCCGTCTCGCCAGACGCTGAAAATCGCTGCCCATACCGGCGGTCAACGGCTTGAAGCGCAGCGCCGTGACCATTTGAATGCACGGATCGATCGTGCATACGCCGACGCTTTCATACAATTCGCCAATCGGCAGCCACTCACACCCGTCCAGGGTACACACGTTGACCTCGGCATCCAGCGCAAACAAGGCCACGGCGCCGTCGGCGGCCGGCAGCGCGTTGACAACATTGCCGGCCAACGTCGCCACATTGCGAATCTGCGGGCTGCCCACGCTGCCGCATGCCTGCGCCAACAATGCGGCGCGGGTCTGAATCAACGCACAGGCCGCCACCTGCGCATGCGTCACCGCCGCGCCGATGACGATAAAACCGTCCTGTTCCTCAATCTGATCCAGACCGGAAATGCGGGTCACGTCCACCATTGCGCGAGAGGGACATTGCCCCCGCTGGGCTTGCAACACGAGATCGGTGCCGCCGGCAATCAACCGCGCCTCGCCGCCAAAAGAAGCCAGTTTTTGCAGCGCATCCGTCACCGACCTGGCAACCAGATAATGATCCCACATACGCATACTCCCTTGCACACAAAACCTACAGCGCCAGCTGCAAGTCGTAGCAACCACCCGACGCCATCTCCCCCCAGCCGCCAAACGCCGCACCGGACAAGCGCCGACAGCGCCAGGATCACGAGGCCGGCGATCCACACCCAGGTCTGCGCGTTCAGACGACGTTTCCTGGGCGGTTCTGGACAAGGCATCCTTGCGCCGCAGCGCCAACAACGCAACTTGTCATCAGGATTCCAGGTGCCACATTCGGGACAATCCACAACCATCTCCTGTTTCACCACCAAACACTTGAATCCTACCCGGGCCCGTCATTCTGAACGACCAGGCTCCTGTGGATTTCGCGGGGCGCCCGGTTCGGATCAAGCAGCCGCAAAGGGAGCCAAGTACCTCGGTGATCAGGGCTGTTCAATTCTACAATCCAGCGGTTGAAACC
>CAYZYE010000188.1:0-7710 GCA_964481205.1 uncultured Anaerolineae bacterium
GCCCCCTAAATTGATTTTGCGCCGGCCAAAGTCAAATGTGTAGGGTGGCTAGTTCTTTGTATTCAAAGCGCTCGTAATAGCCGATCACATTGTCGCCGGCGTCGCGCACGGCGCGCATGTAAACACGGCGTTTTTCCGAGTCCTCATAGAGTTGTTCCTCTTGCCCCTGGCGCAACGCCGCCATGATCTCGTGCATTTTGCGCTGCGAGTTGGGGTTGTGGCAGTCGAGCAATGAGCTGCCCAGCAGGTTGGCGCCGCCTCGATAGTGGGCGAGCGCGGCCCGGTTCATATAGCAGACGATGTGGTTTGCGTCGGCGACAAGCACCGGGTCTTTGAGGCTATCCAAAATGGCAGCGATAAATGGCGCGTCAACGGTCATCGGTTGGCTCCTTTTTTGGACGCTTCTTGCAGCACCCATCCGCGGATGATAAACCCCAGCAGCAGTCCAACGCTCAAGATGATCCAAAAAACCCAGGGAGGCGAGTCTTCGAGGCCGCTGTCCATGTTCATGCCAAACAGGCTGGCGACGGCAGTGAGCGGGAAAAAGATGGCGGCCAGCACATTGAGTCGATGCCCGGTCTGAACGGCCTGCATGCCAAACCGGGCCTGTTCCTCGGCCTTTTTAGCCATATTAAAATCGAGCGCGTTCTTGGTATCGGTATAGAGTAAATCGAGGGTGCGTTCCAGTTCATACGCCTCGTCACGCAAGTCGATCAGGTCGCGGTCCTGGGGAATGCCTTCGCGCGCCGCTTGCAGCGTGGCATAGAGGTTTTTGGCGGCATGATGCAGCGGCGACATTTCCTCGAGCAGGGTGAAATAGTCCTCGGCGTCTGCGGCGCTTTCATAGCTCTGGTCAAACTGGTCGGCGGCGGCATTGTACTCGTTGATGTGTTCCCACAACGTTTCCAGCCCGTCGCCCCACCCGTTGTGGCGCCACTGGCCGTCGGGGCTGCGCCAGAAAAAGATGCCCTCTCGGTCGCGCTGATCGCTTTTGGGCGCTTTGTGCAGCACGAGCAGCAAGTGCCCGTCGGCGATCATTGCGCGTTGCTTGCCGGGGCTTTTTTGCCCAAACCGTTTTCTGATCTTGTCGGGAAGAGGCCAGGCCTCAGGTGGGTTTAGCGCCATCGTCGATCCTCCTTGTAGATACAGGCGTGTGGTTATGAAATCATAGCCCAAGAGGCCGCCGAAAAACCCAGACCAACCAGGAACGCCTCGGAAAGTCGATCCGCGAACGCCGAGACCGGTTTGTAAATGTCCACGATGCTTATTGATGCTCTATTTCTTGGCGATCTCGGCGTTCTCTGCGGTTGGAATGTTTTTCAGCGCGTTCCTATTTGGCCCCTTGAGCAATCGTCAACAGCCGTCCATCGCTGCGGCCAAAGACTTCGGGAAAGTACATTTCGCTGGCGACGGTGGGAATGACACGGTACTCGCCGGGCAGCGTGGCGCGGAAGGTATAGGTGTATTCGTAGACGCCCTTGGGCAGATAATCGGCAAAGAGCACCACCTTTTCGTCGCGCATCTCGCTGCGGCTGTACCAGTTCCACCACCACCAGTACCAATCGTACCATCCGGCCTGGTCCGTCTGCCGCCGCAGCGTTGGGTCTTTGTCCAGTGCGCTGGTTGTGGCCAGGGTCGTGTCGATCGCCTCGCCGCCGGCCGGCAGCGGGTCTTCGACAATGACATAGTACAAATCATTGGGAGCAATGATCGTCAACTTGACCCGCACCACATCACCGACTTTGATCTCTTGCACGTCGGGGCAGGGATTTCCTTTGGTCGGCGCGCAGTCGGCGTCGGCGTACTCGCGGTAGACAATGATCCCGCGATTGACCGGCTCGATCTCTTCGACGGGCAGATAAACGCGCAGGTGGGCGGTATAGTAGAGCCGCCCCTGGCCCTCGCCGCGGCCGATTTGCAGGACATTGCCCTGGCCGGCCAGCAAGTCGGCGATGGCGACGTTGAGCTTGATCGATTTGCCTACGTTGTCGCTATTTACCGTACCTTCGGCCAACATTTTGCCGTTGAGGTTGGCGGCGAACTCGTAATTGCCTTGCAACTCGCCGGTGACGGCCATCCAGTCGGTAAAGGCGATCAGCGCCCAGGCGGTCTCTTGCGTTGTTTCCCAGATGCCGCCCTTGCGCGCCACCATCAGCCAGCGCACCACGTTGGGGATCAACTCGTTTTCGGGATCGAGCCGCGCCAGCGCGTCGAGGATCACTGCCGTGGAGCGAGTGTCGGTGTTCATCGCCCACCAGTCATAGTTTTGTTCTTCCCAGTGCGCGCCGGTGGCCGAGAGAATGGCCGCGTTGTTCAAGTCGGAGAGCAGCGTGTCCACGCGACCGTCGCGTTCATCGATCAGGTCGAGGGTCAGCGCCAAAAAAGCTTTGCCATAGTGCGACAGTTTTTCGCGGTTGTCGAACAGGCTGCCAGTGTACTCGCTGGCCTGCCCGCCGTGCCCGGCCTCGGCGATCACATAGAGGATAAAGGCTTGCAGGTTGGCCTCGCGGTACGAGGCGATGCGGCGCACGGGCGACAGTTGGCCGTCGAGATAGGCCAGACCGCGCTCGATGACACTTTGATCGACGGCAAAGCCCGCTTTTTGCGCCTTGTCGAGCGCAAATATCACATAAGCGGTGATGTGCGGGTTGCTCTCGCGCGCTTCTTTCCACCAGCCCCAGCCGCCATCGTCGCGCTGCTGAAGCGTGAGTTTGGTCAGCCCTTCTTTGACCAGTTCGGGCAGTTTGGCTTCCAACTCGGCATCGACAATGCCCAGTTCTTGCAAAGCGCGATAGGTGAGCACGTTGGGCAGAAAACGCGACACGGTCTGCTCGGTACATTCGTACTCGAAATGCTCCAGGTAGTCGAGACCGTCGCGCATACCGGCGGCCAGCGAAGGATCGAGCTGAATCATCAGCTCGCCGCGACGGTCGTCATAGCGCGGTGGCAGGGCGATCACCTCGGTACGCGCGCCAGAGGTCGTCAACTGCCCGCCGGTGCCGACAATGTCGGGCGCGGTGTAGCGATAAACGGCCAGCGTGCCGTCGGGGCCGGTGGTCAGGCGCGGACGGGCGGCGTCGCTGTATTCACCCGACACGGCGCTGAAAATGATTTCTACGTTGGGCACATCCTGCACCGTCACCCGCCAGGTGATTTTGGTTTCGCCGCGCGCGGGGATGGTCACGCTCTGTGTTTCGTCATTGTGCAAAACCAGGCCGGTGCTGCTCAAAGCCACCTCGACCGCCAGTTCCCGATCGGTGTTGTTGCTGACCAGCGCCGAGAGGTAAGCCTCGTCAGCGACGACGAAAAAGCGCGGCGTCACCGGGCGCACCAACAATGGCTTGGTGACCAGCAGATCGACCGTCGCCTCGCCGACCACAGTGTCGCGGCTCGCGCCGACGCCGCGAAAGACCCACGTCGTCAGGTTGTCGGGCAGTTTGATCTGCACCTGGCCGCGTCCGTCCGGGTCGGTGGTGAAATCGGCGCGCCAGTAAGCGGTGTCGGCAAATTCTTCGCGCAAGTCGACGCCGGGAGGGGGCATGGCCCCGCCCTTGCCTGCCTGATCCCCATCAAGCGCCATAGGGGCCGCGGCTTCCATTTCAACGGCTTTTTCCACTTCTTTTTCGACGACGACCGTTGCCACCACCTTGCCCGGCGCGCCGCGCGCATTGTGATCGGCGGCCCACTTGTCCTGATACTGTTCTTCCTGTTCGATCAGCAGACGGTTGAGCGAGATCGACAGCCCACTGGCGGTATTGACCTGCAAAGCGCGCCGCCCGTAAAAGGCATTCAGGATGGCGTTGGGCTGGCGCGGCAGCAGCGAAAGCACGGCTTTGTCGACCAAATCGAGTGAAAAGGCCGCTGCCACCGGCTCGCCGGCGGCGTTGGTGGCGTACACGTCGAATGTGACCGTGTCGCCCGGCTGCGCCTGATCGACATTGGGCGCGAGTTCGACGTGCAGCGTTTGCGCCACCGGTTCGACGGTCAGCGCGGTATAGCCCACTTTGTAGGTCGCGGCGGGGGTACTGGCGTCTTTGCCCTTGACGATCACCGCCGAGATATAGATGTTGGGCACGTGGCGGTCGGTGATCGGCAGGCGATAGACGGTGCTATTGTTGGTCAGCTTGATCACCTCTTGTTCAAGTACGCCGCCGCGCTCGATGGTGATCCAGGCCCAGTGCTCGCCTTGAAAAGGCGACGGGATCAGGATTTCGGCCACCTCGCCCGGTTGGTAGACGCCCTTGTCGGCGATCAGATCTATGCGGTCGTCGTTGGTGCGCCGCCAAGAGATGTAATCCTTGCCGCTGACCCAGACGAAAAGGCTGGAACGCGCCGTTTTGACGCCTTGATGTTCGGCGATAATGTGGTAAGCGCCGCCCTGGGGCGGGACAAAGGTAAACGTCGCTTCGCCGTTGGCGCCGGTGGTGACATTGGCCTGGGTGATGAACACATCCTCGGTCGTCCACGTCCAGCGGCCGCCGCCGGTCGCGTTTTCTTTGAACACGTTCTTCCACTCTCGGCGATAGACAGAGATGGTCAATGCTTTATCCGGCTGGCGCTCGGCGGCCCAGTTGATGGTGAGCAGATCGACGCCCATCTCTTTTTCTGCCTGGCCGACGTACTGTTGCGCGGCCAACCCAATATAGATGTCGCTGCGGTGGACAACGACCTCGGCGCGTCCAGAGATGACCTGACCGTCATTGCCGCTGGCCGTGGCCTCGACGACGAGCTTGAGGCTGCTGGTGATCGGTTGGCCGTTGTCGCCCATCCACTCGGCGGGCAGCTCGATCAGCAAGTTGCCCTCGGCGTCGGTGCGGCCGACGCCGTTGAGCAGCACCGTCGGCGGCGGAGCGGGACGCCACCAGCAGTAGCGACAGAGCCACGGGTCGTTGGTGTCGGCAAAGGTGTAGCGGCCAAACTGCGGCGGCTCCAGGTTGTACGTCTCGCCGAGTATGTTCCATTCGACCGGAACGTCTTGCACCGGCCCGCCAAAGAAATAGCGCACCTGCACGGTCGCGGCGTTGCTTTGACCGTGTATCACCTGGGTCTGCGCCGGTTCGACGACCACCTCGAATTCGGGCGGGCGGTAGGCGGCGACGCGGAAGGCGTGTCCCCATCCATGTCCGCCGGCCTCGACATTGATCGTATAGCTGCCCAGCGGCGCGCCTTTGGCGATGTCGAGTTGGCCGTTGAAAGTGCCAAATTCGTCCAGGCTCAGTTTTTCATCGTAAACAATCTCATACGTGGCGTCGTGGACGGTGACGTGAACGGAGGAAAGGTCGGGCAGCCAATAGCTCACGTCCTCTTCGCCCCGGATCAGGCCACGGAAATGGACGGTTTGTCCGGCGCGATAGATCGGGCGGTCGGTGTCGATAAAAAAGCGGTAATCCTGGTCGCTTTGACCGCCGCCAAAGCCAAAGTCCCACGGCGAAATGCCCTGGTTCCAATAGGCCGAACCGATTGCAAAAGGCGATTGAGATAAAACGACAATGTTGTAATACCTGTTTGCGTCGTCAATGGCAAAGCGGGCCAGGCCGTCGGCGCCGGTTGTCGCCGGGTCGCCAAGCTGCTCGCGGCTGTGCCACTCGAACAAAGTCAACGGCAAATTGGCGATCGGGCGGCCCGTGTCCAGGTCGGTTGCCCAGACGAGCATCTCGTCCTGGGCGCTCTTGATCGTCAAATTGACGGTGGAGACGATCAACAAATGGCGCTCTTTCCAGTCGCGGTCTTTGAGGTCGGGTGAATCGAGTTCGATCAGGTAAAAGCCTGGTTGAAGCGCGCCGCCGCCCTCGACCAGATCGATGCGCGCGTATTTGCGCTCGTTGAGCGGCGCGTCGACCGTCTCGCGCCATTTGCGCAGTTGGGTCGATGGTTTGAAACCGTATCCGTCGCGCTGAAAGGCGAAAAAGTCGTCCTGGCTCAGGCTGTACAGTTTGAGATCGAGTTTTTCGACGTTGACATAGTTGACAAACAGCCGCGCCGGGTCATTGGCATTGAGCGTGCTGACGTTGCCGGGCACGTGCAACCGCGCCTGTGGGTCGAGCGACGCAGTGCGGAATTTGACCGTTTTGCGCTGCCCGGTGGTGTTGCCATAAGGGTCGGCGATGTCGGGGCCAATGCGCACCTCGTACTCGGTGGAAGGCTGCGCGCCAAAGTTGATGACAAAGGTATAATCCCACTCGCTGAAATAGGTGTAAACTCGCGTCGGCGAGATCGGCGGGGTCATTTGCAGGTTGGGCATCACCGTGGCCGGGTCAATGATCGTATTAAAGACAATCTCGAACGCAGTATAGGGTGAAGCATGGCGTTCCAGGTTGGCCGGCCGCGTCTCGACGATGCGCGGCAGCGGCGCGGTGGTAAAGGTCCACTCGTAGGGGTCGCGCATGCCGATGGAAACAATGTCCTCGCGGCTCGCACTGAGCGCGCTGAGCACGCCGCTTTCGATGCGGACGGTGTACGACGTGTCAAATTTGAGCATCTCTTTGGGGGTAAAGACCAGCGTGTCGGTGAATATCTCGAACGCGCCATCGACCAGAGTGCCCCACGTTCCGCCGTTCAAACTGAACGCCTCTTGCGCCGAGGTGGGATCGACCGGCTGGTTGAATTGGATGCGGATTTTGGTGTCGGGCGGCACGGCGCGATCGCCGTCGGTCTGCGGCGTGGTCCAGACGATCTTGGGCGGTTCGGTGGTGAACGACCAGGCGTAATCGAGATCGAGCACGCCGCCGGTGGTGTCGGTCAACCCGGCGGCGACGCGGGCATTGTACTGCGTGCCGCCGGCGAGAGGCTGGTCGGGGGTAAAGACATACATGGAGGTGTTGAGCCACTCGCCCGCGCCCGAGATCGGCGGGTCAAAGACAACCGGGTTGGGCAGGTCTTCCATTTGCTTGAGCGAGGTCAACGGTACTACGGGACGGTTGAAAATGATCGTGATCACGCTGTCGGCCTCGACGTCGACGCTGTCTGGCGCGGGGATGGTTTGCGCCACCTCCAGGTAGCCGACGGTTTGAAAACGAAAACGGTACGCCCCGGCGAGGATCGCGCCCTGGGTGTCGTGCGCTTTTTGGGCGAGGTAGACGTGATAGCTCGCGCCGCGATCGAGGTGAGCGGGCACAAAGCGCAACGTGCGCGGGTCGCTCCACTCGAACTTGCCTTCGACGGCAGGCGAAATTTCAAACGCTTTTTCAACCGAGGTTTTGTCCATCGGGCGGTCAAAGACGAGTTCGACCGCGCCATCGAGAGGCAATTCCTGGCCCGTCTGCGGGCTGCGCTGCACCACGATCGGCGAGACCATTCCGGCAGGCACGACCTGATCCGGCGGCAACGGCGTTGACGTTGGGCCGGGGGTGCGGGTGGGCAAACTCTGCGGCCTGGCCGGCGTGTTGGTCGGCAACGGGGTAGGGGTGGGACGCTTTTTGCCCAGACAAGAGCTAAAGAGCAGGCTGGATAGCGTTAAAAGAACAAACAATGTGTACAAATGTCGGCGTTTCATCGGTAGCCTCCAAAATTCTAAGGGTGGAAATATTTGTACGAGATAGACGGCGACGAGGGGCAAAATGTTCCCGTTGGGTTCGGCCGGCAACCGGAAATTCCGGCTGCCTTTATTATACCACACCTTGTCCACAGGCAGAGAAAAAGCCCCGCGTGCGTGGCACGCGGCGGGCAGATTGACAAAGAACACATTCTATCGGATAATAGAGGCACCGGATC
>CAYZYE010000189.1:0-7622 GCA_964481205.1 uncultured Anaerolineae bacterium
TTTGCACGCATCCATCTCACACATTCCCTCCATCGGTCATCCAGGTGCGCAAGCCGAAACGGCTGAGATAGATGGGAATGTTTTTGAACAATGGATTGGCGGCCTCGATCTCGCGGATCAGCTCGCGCTTTTGGCTGGAAATATCGCTGCACAGCAAAGTGATCGACCCGCCTTCGCCGCCTGCGCCGTTGACCTTCCAACCAAGCGCGCCATGCCCCCGCGCGATGTCGATCACGTGCTGCGCGTCGGCGCTGACCAGCGCAGGATTGAGTTCGGCCTGCGCGTCGGTATTCATGCGCATCGAATCCCCCAGCGCCTTGAAATCGCCGGCATAGACCGCATCGCGCGCCATCGACGGCGTTTTGCGCAGCGGCACCAACTTTTGGCAATCCGGCCCGGCGTCCTCCAACTCGGCGATCACTTTTTCATGCACCGTCGACGAGCTGTGCGACTTGCCCAGGAAAATCAACACCAACCGCCGTTCCAACTCCCACCAGATCGAGTTGGGCACGTACAGTTGGGAGACGGTGGCATGTGGATAATCGTACATTTCGATAAAATTGATACCCCCATAAGCCGAGGCCAGCTGATCCTGAATGCCCGACTGCTGTTTGAGCAGATCGGTCTCGACCTTGTGCGCGGCAGCAGCGACCTCGTGTGGAGTCATCTTGCCGGGGGTCAGGCAATCCAGCGCGCCGATCAGCGCCACACTCACCGCGGCCGAAGTGCCGGTCGAGCAGCCGGCCGGCGCTTCGGAATAGATCGAAATTTGCAAAGCGACATCTTGGGGCACGCCCATGTACTCGATCGCCGCTTCGAGCAGCGGGTGTCGATCCCAGCCCGGCGCATCGGGGCGAATGACATAACGATCGCCGTAATTTTCGGCATAAAGCACGATCCGGTCGTGTTGAGCGTCCAGCGCATAGAGTTCGATCTGCACTTCGACATACGGATAAACGCCGATATTGAACACCTGGCCGTGTCCGGCAAACCAGGTATCGGTCCAACCGCCGTTATCGCAAATCCGAATGGGGGCCACGCTATTGATCACACGCAGTCGATGCTGAGGGTTTGGGACATTCATAAACGCGCTCCTGTATGGATGGCAAATTTAGCCTGACTACCCTTCCCAGTATACCACATCCAGCCGGTCAAGACCAACTGGTGTATTTCTAGTGCAGGGCAATCGCATCTAAATTATTGGGGCGTGTTTCAAATGGCTTGAGCGTCCGGCCATTCCATCTGCTCCTGCCGGATCGCCAGATCCGGCAGCCGAACAAGTTAAATGCGACCAGCCTCGCCTCGCCGTTTTTGGCCTGGATTTGGCAATCCAGGCCGAGCAAACCGTGGCCGCGGAATCCCCATTCCGCCGCCCCCTGCCTGACCCCAATAGGAAATGCTCCCAAGACCAACTTTTAGATGTCGCCATCGCGTGGTATAATCTACCAATGATCGACAAAACATCTCGACCCATCTCGAGCGCAACCAAAATATTTTTTGCCTTTGCCATCGCGGTGCATGTGCTGATCCTCGTCTCCTGGCGAACGGGAACATTGATCCCGCTCTTTTTCGACGCCACAGCCACGCAAGGACGCCGTGGCTGGGACTTTTTTGCCCTGTACCAGGCCGGTCACAATGTGCTGACCGGCATCAGCGCCTACGAGAGCGACGGCGCCAAGATCGACATGATCATCCCAGAAGGACGTTACACACCGTTTCGCTATCTTCCACTACCCGCCTATACGGCCGGCGTCATACTCAATCTCGTCCCCCCGCGATGGGCGTTCCGTTTGTGGGTCGCCTTTATAGAGCTGTGCCTGCTTGCCTGCGTCGCCATCACCTGCAAACTGGTCGCCGACCCGGACCGTCGGCTGAAACTCGTCGCGGTCTGGTTGTGCTATACGCCCTATTACCTGGAACTGTACATGGGCCAGTTTTCGATTGTGCAAAGCCTGTTGTTCTTTTTGCTGCTTTTTTTCGCCCTGAAAAAGTCGAATTGGGGAATCGACGCAAGTTGGATCGGCAGTGTGCTGTGGAAACAAAACACTGCCCTGCTGCTGCCGCTAATGATCCGCCTCAAACGCTGGCGGACGCTCGTGCTGCTCGCCATCCTGGTAACACTCACATCCGCGCCCTATTTTGCGCTGTTTCCCGGCTCGTTCGCGGCCTTTTGGCGCAATTTCGACAGCGCGCCGCCCTGGTTTCAACTCGGCAATCTCGGCTTCCGGCAACTCGTCTTTGACGCGATGTGGGCCGTCGCCGACACATTTCACGTTGCGTTGTCGCAAGCGGCATATATCCACGTGCAAACCATAGTCATGCTTGTTTTCGTGTCCTGGCCGGGACTGTTGCTGCTGCTCGACCGCCGCCCCGATCTGGTCACGCATGCCGGCCTGTGGATGACATCCTATTTTTTGATCTATCACCATGTCTGGGAACATCATTATGTGATGTTGCTGCCGGTGTTGGTCACATTGATGATGCAGCGCCGTTCCAGGTGGCTGTGGGCGTTTTACGTGTTGCTGGCATTGCCCACACCCTTTTACTTGATCGATCCACACGGGCGGGCCTCGTTTGTGCCGGAAATGCGCTGGACGCCGCTTCGTCCATTGTGGCAAGACCTGGTTTATCACTCGTCCAAAGCCGTTCCAACGCTGTTGTTCTATTTCTGGCAAAGCTGGCAAATTTTGCGCCCCATCGCCCGCCGCCGGCGAGGAACCCACAATGCGCCGCCTGCTTGAACGGCTGTTCGATCCGGCCTACCTCTATGCCATCGATCCCGGCCCACTGGGAAAATGGAGCGTCGTTTATATTGCCTGGGCGCTGCTGTTGCTGGGAGGATTACTCGTGTCGCTCCGGCAGCGCAAACGCAGCGGCGACAGGACGGCAACGATCTCGGCAATCGCCTGCGGCGCGGGCTTGTTCTTGCTTACTGTGCGTTTCCTATCGCCGCGCATTCATTTTTTACCTCCCTATGCACGCTTTTTGCTGCTCGACGTGTGGACGGCGCGCGTCTGGCCCATTTCGGCCACGCTCACGGCGATCGCCGCCGCGCTGCTAAAGCGACTGCCGCGCATCCACGCCGCCCGGCGGCACTCGCTGCTCCTGGTCGCGATTCATCTCGCCGGGTTGGGTTGGCTGTGGCACGCCGGCGGCGGCCCGCTTTGGCTGGCATTGCCCACACTGTTGCTGCTGCTGCTCTTGCCCGCACTCGCGCCGCCGCACCGGCTGCACATCGAAACCCTCTCCCCGCTGTTCCTGAGCTATGCCTCGTCACTGCTCTCTTTTTTCCTCAGCCGAAAACTGGGGATCGACGTCGACGCCTACCAGGGTTTCAGGCTGCCCGATCCCTGGTCGCCGTGGTTCAACGCGCCGGTCATGACGCTGGCCGGCGTAATGTACACGTTGTGGCTACAACTCGAGCTGGTCTCGCAACGCTGGCAAACCGCCGCCCGCACCCGGCTGCTGCCACTCGCGCTGATCACCGTCACCGCGCTGTGGCTGCTTGCCACGACGTTGATCCACCGCCCGCATGGCGTCACCGCCAGCGATCCCTACTGTTACACGCAAATGGCAATCGATCTGGTCGAAACCGGTTCGCCGCTGCACGATTTTCCGCTCGCCGGGCTGGCGCAAGAGAACGATCTGCCCACCTGGCCGGCCGTTCACATTGGCTACCACCCGCCGTTTTTTGCCACAAAATCGCCCACAATGTGGTCAATCGGCTGGCCGGCGCTGATGACGCCTTTTTATTGGCTTGGCGGCCTCGACGCGCTCTATTTTGCCGCCCCGGTGATGGCGGCGCTGGCATTGATCGGCGTCTGGCTGCTGGTCAACGACGGGCTGCGCGCCGCGCCCCGGTCGACCAGGTGGCCCGTCGCCGCGCTGACTTGCTTGCTGGTCGCCACCTCGCCCGAAAACGCAGAACGAATGTTGGCGCCAATGGCCGACGCCGCCGCGCAATTGTTTACCGTGCTGATGCTCTGGCTGCTGCTGCGCGGGCAACGCGAACACCCGGTGCGTTACGGCATCTTGAGCGGCGTGTGTTTCGGCCTGGCCTTTTTCATTCGCCACCCCTTGCTGCCCCTCGGCGTGGCCGCGCTGGTCGCCAAAGTGGAGGGCAGACGAAAATTTGTGCTGCTGTTTTCGATGGGACTGGTCGCGCTGCTCAGCGCAGCACCCGATCTGCTGTACCACAAGCAGGTCTTTGGCGGCTGGCTCAAATCCGAGTCGACGGAATGGTTTTTGCTCTCACCCGGCAACATCGGACGGTCGTTCCTGGCGCTGTTGGAACAAGGGCTGCTGCGACGCGAAGAACTGGGGTTCATCATCCCATTCGCCCTTGGCGGCTGCGCATTGTTGTGGAAAAGGCATCGAAATACCGCGTACATTCTCTGGAGTGGTTTCCTGGCCGTGTTTCTCTTTCATCTCTGTTACGAGGCCGTGCGCCCGCGCGACCTCGTTGCCCTTTTGCCCCTCTTGTACCTGCCCGCCGCTTATGGGCTGGTGTACGCCGGTCAATACGCCGCCCGGCGCAAGGGCAAAGGGGCGGCGCTCATTTCGATCTTGTTGTTCGTCTCTTTGGCTGCCCGTTCCTATCGCAGCCTGGAAATGCCCTGGCGCACAGACGTGATCACCTTTGGCTATCTCTCTGCCGAGCAGCGACAGGCATTCCAGGAACTGGACGACCTGTTGCCCCAAAACGCAGTCGTCGCCAGCATGCTCAACGGCGGCGCCATCGAGCTGTATACCGGGCACAAAGCTTTTCACCCGGCCCCCTGGACGCCAGAGCAGTGTGATCGCTGGATCGAGACGTTACAGGCACATGGACACGCCGTCTATTTTTTGGATGACGGGGAAGAAATGACGCCGATTTTGCGCCGGCTGAGAACAACCTGGCAAATTCGGATGGTGCGCCGGCTGGGACTGCCCTACTTTGCGCGGGGCGGCGGCAACCTCCCGGCGACGGCCACGCTGTATGTCGTGTCGAACGCCCGCCAGGGGCGTGCCGACCAGGTCCTAACGCACCCGCCAGCCGCCGAGATCGCCAAGAGACAAAACATCGAGTAACGTCCGGGGCGTCATTCGCCCATGACGCGAGTTTGAGCTATAATGTGACAGAATATGACACAGTTTTCACAGGAGGGGCGAGATGAGTCGATTGTTGAATCGCGCCGAGCGGCTGCGCGCCATCGAGCGGATGCTGTTCCTGTCTCCAAATGGCATGCGCGTGCCCGCCATTGCCGAAAAATGCGGCGTGACCCGGCGCACCATTTACCGCGACCTGGATTTGTTGAGCGTCGGCGGCGTGCCCATCTGGCAAGACGACGGACGTTTCGGCATCGAGCGTGAGCATTATCTGACGACGGTGCGGCTCAATTTCAACGAAGCCGTGGCTTTGTACATGGCCGCCCGTCTGTTGGCGCGACACTCGGACGAGCACAATCCGCACGTTGTCACCGCCCTGGACAAACTGGCAACGTCGCTGCCCGAACCGATCAGCGGGCACATTGCGCGCACGGCGGCGTATGTCCGCTCCCGGCCGGTCAACGACCGCTATATCCAGGTGCTCGAATCGATCACGCTGGCCTGGTCGTTGCAGCGCAAAGTGCGGTTGTGGTATCGCTCGCCGCGCAGCGGCAAGGTGCGTCAGCGAGATTTTGCGCCGTATTTTGTCGAACCATCGGGCATTGGCTATGCCTGCTATGTGATCGGTTTCGACGATTGGAGCGGCGAGATGCGCACTTTTAAGCTGGAGCGGCTCGAACGCGCGCAAATGCTCGATCAACGGTATCAAATTCCAGAGGGTTTTGATCCCAACGAGTATTTGCAGGCCAGTTGGGGGATCATGCATGGCGAAAGCCAGGTCGAGGTGGTACTGCAATTTTCTCCGGCGGTCGCCGTGCGCGTCAAAGAGTCGGTGTGGCACCCTTCGCAAGAGATCGACGACCTGCAAGGCGGCGGATGTTTGTTTACGGTGTACATTTCCGAGCCAAAAGAAATGCACCCCTGGATTCGCAGCTGGGGTGCAGAGGTCGAGGTCATTGCGCCGCAGTCTTTGCGGCAGCTGATCGCCGAAGAAGCGGCGCGCATGGCGGCGATCTATCAAGGTCTGGGGTGATACGCCGTCATTCCGTCGCCAGGTTGGGTTGAATCGGCAGCGCAAGGCGAACGGTTGTCCCCCGGCCGGTCCGAGAGGACAGGGTGAGTTTGGCCAGCACCATCTCGGCGCGCTCGTACATGTTGGTCAATCCGAGGCTGCCTTGCGTCTCGGATTTTTTCAACGCAGCGCCGGTATCAAAGCCGACGCCGTCGTCGCGAATGCTGACCCAGAGTTTGCCGGCGTCGCGCTTGAGGACGATCCACATATTGTCGGCCTGGGCGTACTTTTTGGCGTTGCCGATCGCCTCTTGAATGACGGCAAAGAGCGCCGATTCGGCCGCTTTGCTCAAGCGGGGTATCTCGCCATCGACCTCTAGATGAACGGCAAATTTTTCGGTTTCGGTCAATCGTTTTGAATAGGCTCGCAGCGCCGGCACCAACCCCTGCGTTTCCAGGATGACCGGGCGCAAGTCAAAGAGCATGGTGCGCAGTTGACGCATCGCCTGACTGGCGACCGCCATGGCGTTTTCGATCTCGGCGTCCGCTTCATCCGGTTCGCGTTTGAACAGCATGCGGATGAATTGCAGGTTCATCAGAATCGCGGCGACAAGCTGCGTTGGCCCGTCGTGCAGGTCGCGGGCCAACCGTTTGCGCACGTCCTCTTCGACGGCCACCAATTTGTCGCGCTCATCGCGCAGGTCTTGATACAGTTGGGCGTTGCGAATGGCAATCGCCGACTGTGAGGCAAAGGCGTTCAACAGCGTTTTATCCGAATCGTCAAAGTACTCGCCGCTTTTTTTATTGAGCACCTGGATCACACCAATGGCTTCGCCGCGCGCGATCATTGGCGCGCTGATCATTGACGTAGTCTCAAAATCCACGCTCTTGCCGATCGCGGCATAATAGCGGCGATCCTGGAGCGTATCATCGACGATCACCGCTTCCTGATTCTCCAACACCCAGCCGGCGATCCCCTGCGTGCGCGGCATGCGCGTGTTGAGCAGCTTTTCGCCGCCTCCGCCCTCGACGACCGAAAAGACCAACTCGTCGGTCAATTTGTCCAACAGAATCAGCGAGCCGGCCGTGGCTTCCATCACCTGCACGGCCGAGCCAAGAATGCTGTGCAGCAGCCGATCCAGGTCCAGCTGCCACGCCACTTCCTGGCTGATCCGCTGCAAGACCTGAAATCGCTCAACCTGTCGTTGCAAGATCATACACTGCTGGTAGAGTTTGCTCACATCGGGGGATATGGTTTGCTTCTCGTCTCGTGACTCGGACATTTATGCTCCCTGCACAGTATGGTGAAACTGGCTGCCGATCGCTGTGCGTATTTTACTCTAAACGTTCGAGAGACACAAGTCATCAAGGCAATCGCACCTTGACCGGCGGGGCGCCAAAACGGCAGCTATTCCACCCGCCCACGAGGGGCCATGCTACGAGCACCCAAATCATTTGCAACACATCTCAATAATCTAGATGCGATTGCCCTGCCTGCGGCGCAATTGACCTTTTTCCCGGCC
>CAYZYE010000190.1:0-7573 GCA_964481205.1 uncultured Anaerolineae bacterium
GCGGCGAGGGGTGTCGCCGGCGATCGCCTCGCTCAGTTTCCCGGCGGCGACGCGAGAACCCGGGTCAAAGGACTGGCGCTGCCGGTCGTAGGCATAGATCACCGCCGATGCGCCGGGCACCACCTTGATCGCGCTGTCGACGATCAGGCTGAGGGTCTGTTGCACTCGCTCGTCGACCGAGGGCGTTGATTTCAGCGACAGGTGTACGCTGGCGCGTGGCCCGATGCGGTTGATCGCCGCGCCGATCTGGTTCAGGCTGGCGAGGGCGTCGAGCAGGCGCGGGTCGGTGCGTTCGAAATCCAGGTCGTTCAGGTTGGGTGTTTTTGTCATATCGCTCACTTTTGAATGCGCGCTATTGTAGCACAATTGCCCGATTGGTTCAATTTAGGTGCTTTTGTATTTGACAGCGTGATCGGGATGCGTTATACTCGTGACGCATCCGAGTTGGCTGGACGGTCGCGGGGGCCAGTCGCCTCTGAGGAAAGTCCGGACTCTATAGAGCGCGGCGCTGGCAGGGGTTGCATGCAACGTTTGCCAGGCGGAGTGATCCGACGGATAGCGCCACAGAAAGGATACCGCGGGCCGCTGCGCAAGCAGCCGCGCCCGTAAGGGTGAAATGGCGGTGTAAGAGACCACCGGTAGCGTTGGCGACAGCGCTAGCCAGGCAAGCCCCGCCGAGAGCAAGACCAAGCAGGGCCAAGGGTTGCTCGCCCGTTTGAGGCCCGGGTAGGTCGCCTAGATAGATGACCGTCGTCGGGTTTGGTGAAACCAGGCCCGTACACAGAATCCGGCTTATCGGCCGGCTCGGATGCGTTTTGCCTGGGCGGGCAGCGGCGGGGTCATGCCGGCCAAACCCACGGTCGCCCAGAATAGGATTCACATATTTTATCGAAATAGTTCGTTAGTGTATGTATTTATGCAAGGAGGAGATTGGTAATGGCTATGCTCAAGTTGCGACCACATCATTTACTGGACATTATGAGAGATTATGGCAATGGCCTGGTTACAGGCGCTCATCCCTATGGCGCCGCATTGGCCGATGTGACCAGGGCTGTACTGGCTGATTTTGATCAAGAGATCATTCTGGTATCCGGCGTCGATTCTATTTGCCGGCCATGCGCCAAGTTGCAAGATGGTCTTTGTGTGGCCCGTATCAATGACAAGCTCTTGATGCGGACATATAATGACGGATTGGATGCTCGATTGTTCAAGCGCATCAAGTTGCAAGAGGGGCAGTTAATCACGGTCAGGGCTTTTATGGCTATTGTCCAAGATGACCTGGAAGGAATTGTCGGCCTTTTTGACGCGCCGGCCAACAACTATGCGGTCAGGTTGCGGGGGACGCGCAAGGCGTTGGAAAATATTCAGGCGGGGTGCGAATAAAACATTTGAAATATACTCAATTTCAAGGGAGAGATGAGGTCAAAGGGTAAAATGGACGAGCACAAGGCCGCGCGCAAATCCAGGGGGATGCCGTTGGCGATGGGGCTGTCCTTGTTTACCATTCTGATGCTGTTGGCGCTCAGTCCCTTGTACGTCATTCTTGTGCGCGGCGGCGTCTTTTTGATCGAGCTGCTGGCGACCGTTGGCGCAGCGATTGGGTTCAACGTTTGGGTAATGTTCTGGCTGCGACGTCGAGGGAGGAGCTGCTGGTTGGACTGGCTGGTGCGGCTGGGCAACCTTTTCTTGATGACTTGGGGCGTGTTTTGGACCGGGGGGATTGTTTACAACCCCTTTACGATGGGTTATGCTACGTACATTATCATTGCCGGCGTGCGACGGGGCACGTTGGGCGCCAGACAAGGGTTTGTCCTGGTCGCTTTTTCGATGGCGATTCTGGCTTTTTTGTCTCCCACGTTGTTGCAGGGCGAGGAACTGATTTGGGAGATGACTTTGTTGGGTGTCTTGCTGCTGATTGCCGTTTTCAGCGGGCAGGCCAACCAGAAACGGATCGAGAGCCAGCAGGCGCTACGGGAATCGGAGGCCGGGCGGGCGCAGACGTTGGCCGAGTTGGAGCGGTACGCGGCCCAGCTCGCCGCGCTGCACGAAATTGCGCTGGACATCGCCGCCCACCGTGAGATGCCGGCGCTGTTGGAGGCCGTCGCGGCCCGTGGCGCCGACTTGTTGAACGTCGCCGGCGGCGGGGTGTATCTCACCGACCCGGACGGCGAGTCCCTCACCCTGTCCGTGTTTCACGGCCCGGGCAAGGTGTTTCTGGGCACGCGCCTTCGACGAGGCGAGGGGATGGCCGGTCATGTGCTGGCGAGCGGCCAGCCGCTGATCGTGGCGGACTATGAGCGGTGGGCGGGACGGGCCGGGGTCTATGACGGTATGCGGTGGGGCAGTGTCATCGAAGTGCCGTTGCTGCTGGCCGGTCAGGTCGTTGGCGTCCTCAGTTGTTTTACCGCCTCTGACCCGCCCCGCGCCTTTGGCAAAGCCGACGTGTGTCTATTGGAGGGGCTGGCGCGTCAGGCGGCGATCGCCATCGAAAACGCCCGGCTTTTTGAGACCGAACGCCGCCGTCGCCAGGAAGCCGAAACTTTGCGCGATGTCGCCACAGCGTTGGTTGCTACCCTTGACTTGAGCCAGGTCTTGGACGGTATTCTCGTCCAGTTGGCGCGGGTTGTCCCTTGTAACAGCGTCTGCGTGTTTCTGTTTCGGCAAGGACATTTGCACGCCGTGGCCGGCCGGGGTTTTGCCAACCTCGATCAGGTGATCGGCCAGGATTATCCCGCCGATGATCCACTCTTTGAGGAAATGTGGCGCACGCGCCGCCCGTTGATTCTGGCCGATGCCAGCGCGGATCCGCGCTTTGCGGGATGGGGACGAACCGAACAGGTGCGCGGTTGGATGGGAGCGCCGCTGATGATGCGTGGTGACGTGATAGGATGCCTGACGATCGATGGGCCGCATGTGGCCGCCTACAGCCAGGTTGAGGCGACGTTGGTGGAGGCGTTTGCCAACCAGGCGGCCATCGCCATCGAGAACGCACGGCTGTACGAACAGGTGCAGCTATATGCCGCCGAACTGGAGCAGCGCGTGACCGAGCGTACTGCCGACTTGCAGGCCCGCGTCGCCGAGGTTGAGCAGCTCAACCGCACTATGGCCGACTTGGTGCAAGACTTGCAGCAGGCTCAACATCGCACCGCGGCCACGACGCAACAACTCCAGGCGGCCAATGTCGAGTTGGAGACTTTTGCCTACTCGGTCTCACATGACCTGCGCGTACCGCTGCGCCACATTGACGGCTTTGTCCGCTTGCTGATCCAGCGGGAAGGGGCGCGGCTTGACCCGACCTCGCACCGCTATTTGCGCCGCGTCGCCGAGTCGTCTCACAAAATGAGGCAGTTGATCGACGTTCTGTTGGCCTTTTCGCGCACCGGCCGGACAGAGATGCGCCCTCGGCGCGTCGAACTGGACAGATTGGTTCGGGAGGCGCAGCGCCAGGTGTCATTTCTGGCAGAGGGACGGTGCGTGATCTGGAAAATTGACCCGCTGCCGGACGTGCAGGGCGATCCGACTTTGCTGCGGCAGGTATGGGTGAATCTGCTCGCCAACGCGCTCAAGTTCACTGCCCCACGCCAGGAGGCGCGAATCGAGATTGGGGTCAGCGAATCGCCAGGCCGTCAGGTTTGTGAGGATGAGGTGGCGTTCTTTGTACGGGACAATGGCGTTGGTTTTGATCCCCAGTACGCATCCAGGTTGTTCGGCGTGTTTCAACGCCTGCATCGGGAGGAGGAATTCGAGGGTACCGGCATTGGCCTGGCCACGGTGCGCCGCATCGTCCATCGCCACGGCGGGCGGGTGTGGGCCGAGGGTGCCGTGGATGGCGGCGCAACCTTTTATTTTACTTTGAAGCGTGATCGGAAAAAGGAGTGATGTCAATTATGCTGCGTCTGCTCATTTTGGAGGATGACCCTTTTGATGCCGAGCTGGAGGTGGCCGCGTTGGAGGAAGCGGGCTATTCGTGCCGCTGGGAGCGGGTGGAAACCCGGTCCGAGTTTTTGGCACGACTGGACACGCCGGATTACGACCTGGTTCTGGCCGATTATAACCTGCCGGCTTTTGATGGATTGACAGCGTTGTCCCTGTTTCTCCAGCGCGGCCTGGACATACCTTTTGTTCTTATTTCCGGCGTCGTGGGCGAAGAGATTGCCATCGAAAGCCTCAAGGCCGGAGCCACCGATTACGTTCTCAAAGATCGTCTCTCGCGGCTGGGGCCGGTGGTGCAGCGGGCGCTGCGTGAAAAGGAGGAACAATACCGGCGCAAGCAGGCCGAAGAGGCGCTGCGTGAGAGTGAGGAAAAATATCGCCAACTCGTTGCCAATACGGACACCGGGTTTGTTGTGGTAGACGAGGAGGGGCGGGTTATCGAGGCCAACGAACCATACTTGCGCCTGGTGGGCGTCGAACACTTGCGAGATATTGCCGGCCGTTCGGTGGTCGAATGGACGGCGCCAGAGAGCAAACGCGAAAACGCGGCGGCGGTGACCTGCTGTATCAGGCAAGGGTACGTCCGGGATTTCGAGACTGTTTATTTGCGCAAGGATGGACGCCGGATTTATGTGCAGGTCAATGCCACGATGCAAGAAATAGAGGGACGTAAATTATTGACTGCTCTCTGCCGCGACGTCACTGCGCGGGTGCGGGCCGAGCAGGCTTTGCGGGAAAGCGAGGCCAAATACCGTTCCCTGATCGAGCAGTCCGGCGACGCGATATATTTGCTTTACCAGGATCACTTTGAATTCGTCAACTCGAGATTTGAAGAGATGTTTGGGGCGACGGCGGAGGAGGTTTGTTCGCCGGATTTTGACGTGATGTCGCTGATCGCGCCTTCAAGCCGGGCACTGATCGTGGAACGGATGAGGATACGGCAAGAGGGGCAGACGTTGCCGGCGCGCTACGAGTTCACGGCGTTGAACCAGTCCGGCCAAGAGATCGAGACCGAGGTATCCGTTTCATACGTCCCTTATCGCGGTGGCACAGCTATTCAGGGTGTTTTGCGTGACATTAGCGAGCGCGTGCGCTCCCGGCAGGCTTTGCAACGCGAGCGCGATCTTTTCAGGGCGCTAACCGCCGCCGCGGCGGCGGTCAGCCGCACGTTAGACCCGGACGAGGTGCTGGATCGGTTGCTAGAGCAGGTGGGGCGCGCAATGTCCAACGATGCGGCCAATGTGATGCTTGTTGAAAACGAGAACCGGGTTCGCATTGTTCGCTGGCGCGGTTATGATCGTTTCGGCGCAGAGACGGCGATCTCGACAGTTGTCTTTGACCTCGACGCGGTGCCCAATTTGAAACATATGGTTGAAAGCCGTGAGCCGATGGTCATTCCCGACACACTGGCGTACCCTGGTTGGGTATACATTCAGGAGCAGACCTGGTTGCGCTCGTATGCCAGCGCGCCGATCTGCGTGCGCGGCGTGGTTGTTGGTTTTCTCAACATCGATAGCGCGACGCCGGGCTTTTTTACCCCGCAGCATGCCGATATTTTGCGCGTGTTTGCCGATTATGCGGCGATCGCCTTGCAAAACGCGCGTTTGTATCAAAGCCGGGTACGCGCCGAACGGCTGCTTTCGGCGCTGAACCGGGCGGCGCTGGCGATCACCAGGGCCACGACGACGACCGAGATATTTGACGCCGCCGCCGGCGAGTTAAAGCCATTAGGCTTGTCCTGCGTCATTTTCATATTGGACGAAAACGAGGGTTATCTGTATCCTCTTTATTTGAGCCACGATGTTGCCAAGGTCGAGGCGCTGGAAGCGTTGAGCGGCCTGGAGCGTCCGCGTTTCGCCATTCCTCTTCAGGCAATTCAGGATGATTGGCAAATACTCTTGGAAAAGCAGGCTATTTTGATCAAAGATGTGCAAAAGGCACTCGAGCCGCTATTCCCCGACCCGGCGCGACAGTTTGCCCAAGATATTGTGCGTGAGTTGAACATTTCTAGTTCGATCGTGGCTTCGTTGCTCGCCGAAGGGCGGATGATCGGCCTTTTGTTTGTGCAGGGAGAGAATCTGACTCGGGATGATGTGCCGACGATCACGGCTTTTGCGCACCAGATGGGCGTCGCCTGGCACAAGGCCGGTTTGATGCAATCGCTGCAAGATAACCTGGACAAACTCAAACGCACTCAGACGCGGCTTGTCCAGGCGCAAAAGATGGAGGCTATTGGACGGCTGGCCGGCGGTGTGGCTCACGATTTCAACAACCATCTCACTGCCATTCATGGCTATGCCGAGATGGTGCTGCTGGCGCTGGATCCGCAGGATCCACGGCGCCAAGATGTGCGCGAGATTCAGCGCGCCGCCGAGCGGTCGTCCGATTTGACCCGCCAACTGTTGGCTTTTAGCCGCAAGCAGGTCATCCAGCCCAAAGTGTTGAATCTGAACAGTCTGATCGAGACGATGCGCAAGATGCTGGGGCGGTTGATCGGCGAAGATATCGAGTTGTGTACGGCGTTCGCTTCGGATTTGGGGCGGGTCAAAGCCGATCCGGGGCAGATCGAGCAGGTGGTGATGAATCTGACCGTCAATGCCCGTGACGCGATCAATGAGAAAAAAGGGGCGCAGGTGGTGCCTTTTGCAGCCCGGCTGACGATCGAGACGGCCAATGTCGAGTTGGATGAGACGTATGTCTCTCATCTGGTCGATGTCGAACCCGGCCTGTATGTGATGCTGTCGGTGAGCGATAACGGCGCCGGTATGGACAGCGAGACGATGTCGCACCTCTTTGAACCCTTTTTCACGACCAAGGAACAGGGGCGTGGTACGGGCTTGGGCCTATCTACGGTGTACGGCATTGTCAAGCAAAATGGCGGATATGTGTTTCCGTACAGCGAGCCGGGGGTGGGAACCACGTTCAAGGTCTATTTGCCTTGCGTCGGAGAGACGGCGGAGAGCAAGGTTCAAACCAACGCGCTGCCAGCGTCGGCGCGCGGCAGTGAGACGATCTTGCTGGTCGAGGATGAGGATGCGGTGCGCGCATTGGCGCGGCGCATTTTGGCGGCACGCGGTTATCATGTTTTGGAGGCGGCAAATGCCGACGACGCACTTGATTTGTGCCGACAACATGCCGACCCGATTCACCTCGTGCTGACCGATGTGGTGGTGCCCGGTTTGTTGAGCAGCAAAGAATTGATCGATCGGGTGACCAGGTCTCGCCCAGAAATCGCAGTGATCTATATGTCCGGCTATACCGATGATGTCATTGCCCATCATGGCGTGTTGGATCCCGGCATCCAGTTTGTGCAAAAGCCGTTTACGCCAAACTCGCTGGCGTTCAAGGTACGCCGGGCGTTGGACGCGCACCGGTCCGGTTGATCGAGCCAGTATATGGTTGGGAGCGTGTTGAAAAACCTCCCGGCGCACCTGCCAGCCGCAGGGAATGCCGAGATCGCAAAGAAATAAAATATCAAGAGACATCGTAGATACTAACAAATACAAGATAATCAGGAGTCACACGGTTAGGTTCTAGTAGTAGAACGAGACTTGGGTAATCTGTGTCATTCTGAGCCAGCCGCCGCAGGCGGCGCAGTGAAGAATCTTGTGGCTTGAATTTAGCATACAAGAGGGATTCC
>CAYZYE010000191.1:0-7556 GCA_964481205.1 uncultured Anaerolineae bacterium
GGCTTCCCCGGCCACTCGCAACGAGCAAAACCAGGTTTTTCCGGGCCGTCTGGGGAAAGGCGGTGTGCGGTTGTGTTCCACCGCCCGCACCGCAATTCCCCCAGACGGGGGTTTTAGGGGGCATGGTTGCCCCCTAAATTGATTTTGCGCCGGCCAAAGTCAAATGTGTATGGTGGCTAGCGGTCAAGGGACAAATATAACTTCTTGCACTCCACATCGTTTTTGGGTATAATTCTAATGGAAATAAGCCAGCGTGCGATTCACCATTTTCGCCGGTGTATTGGGCGCGGGCGATCCAACCCGAATTCGACTTGACAACTAGGCCTACCTGTAGTAAGCTATTTTTAACATTTGCTGTTCGGTAGTCTGTTTCTACTTCAAAGGAGCTATAACCATGGCAAAATCGCGTACTGAATTGATGATTGATGAATTGCGTGACTTGCAGGTCAGCACCCCAGACATTGAAGCTTCAGCAATCGTTAGCCTGGATGGTCTCATGATGGCCTCTTCATTGCCTGCCGGGATGGAAGAAGATCGCGTTTCGGCAATGTCGGCTGCCATGTTGAGCCTGGGTGAACGAATCGCCGGAGAATTGGGGCGCGGGTATTTGGATCAGGTATATATCAAAGGCGAAAATGGTTATGTCATCCTGACGAATGTAGGTGAAGAAGCCGTACTGACCGTCTTGGCCCGCAAACAGGCCAAGTTGGGCTTGATCTTTTTGGATATGCGTCGTACCGTCGAGAAATTGGAAAAAATCGTCTAGGTCAAGCCGATCGACCGTATGGAAAGGCAATGTGCCGGGGCATTGTTTTGCAGCCCGGCCAAAAGCATTTGACGTTGCCTAAGACTCTGCACCGAGGAGGAAGCGAGCGTCATGATAGAACCAAGTGGATTTTATTATCCAAACAAGATTGCGCGGATCTATTTGGAAGTTCTAGAAGACATTATGGGCAAAAACGGTCTGAATTCTGTTTTGCACAAGGCGGGCCTGGATCACCTGATCGACAACTATCCGGTAGACGACTTGAAAAAACAGTTTGATTTTGCCGATTTTTCAATGCTCAACCAGGCGCTGGATGACACCTATGGCCCACGCGGGGGACGGGTTTTTGCCTTGCGAGGAGGCAAAGCGGCGGTCAAGGCCGGGTTGGATGCGTTTGGCGCCGCAGTGGGCGTGGGCGGTCTGGCGCTCAAAGTGCTGCCCAACGACGCCAAACTCAAGATTGGGCTGCCGGCGATGGCTCAGATTTTCTCCCGTTTTAGCGATCAGACCAGCCGGGTTGAGGAAAAGAGCGACCGATTTGTCTACGTCATTGCTCGCTGCCCGGTTTGCTGGGGGCGGCGCGCCGATCGACCGATTTGCCATGGCGCTGTTGGCTTGTTGCAAGGCGGCGTTCACTGGGTCAGCGGCGGCAAAGATTACAAAGTCGTACAAACACGCTGCCACGCGATGGGGCACGAAGATTGCCGCTTTGACATTTTCAAAGAACCGCTGAACTGAACGCACCGGAGAATTTCATAAACCACCGTCGCGCTTGCATGCGTTGGGTATGACCCGGTATCGCTCAAATATTTCATCAACTGACCCAAGGGTTGGGGGGATTCATGGTCAAACAGAAAAAGATCCTCGTCGTTGAAGACGATCCAGATACGGCCGAAATGCTTTGTACCTATTTGCAAGCGCAAGGATACGAGATCATGACCACGGCCTGGGGGAACGATGCGCTGAAACTTTGCCAGGACAATTTACCAGATTTGATTATTCAGGATATTCGCCTGCCGGACATTGATGGCTATCAGGTTGTCAGCGAACTGCGCCGCAACCTGCGCACCAGCAAAGTCCCAATCATCTTTTTGACCGAGAAAAAGGCGAGGCAGGACAAAATATCGGGCCTCAAGTTGGGCGCCGTCGATTACATCACCAAGCCCTTTGACATCCAAGAGCTGCGGCTGCGAGTGCGCAACGCGATCCGCCGGGCTGGTTACGCCAGCCTGGTCAGCCCGGTCACCGGGTTGCCCGGCAAGCAAGTCACCGAGGATCGACTCAAGGGCATTGTTGGGCGCAAGAGCTGGGCCGTCCTGTACATCTCGATTTCCGACCTTGAACCATTCAGTGAGGCTTATGGTTTTGTCGCCGGAGATGACGTGTTACGCGCCGTGGGCTTGATTATCAGCAATGTGATGAACGAGTCGGGAACAGAAAACGATTTTGTCGGGCACATCAACAAGACGGATTTTGTGCTGATCACACAACAAGACAAAGCGAACGAAATCCGCGCCAAATTGGTCGAAAGGTTGGACCGGGCGTTCAATTATTTTTATCCCGTCAAAGACCTGGAATCCGGCAAACTGGCCGCCCCGATGCAGGCCGAATTGGGCATGGTTGTGGCCTCATCCGGTCATTTTGACAGCCCTCGCGCCATCCTCGAAGCGACGCTCAAATCTCGCCAGCCGGTTGCAGCGACTCATCTCAAAACAGCCTGATTGCAAGAGAGATGCGCATCATATCTTGATGTTGAAACGCCTGGCCGTTGCCAGGCGTTTTTGTTTCACCCAGAGGAGTATTGTATGGAAGACTTGATCGTCATTGTCGATCGAATTCGCGCCGCGTTGGAATTGCGGAGCAGCGTGCGCGATATGGCGATTCGCCGTTCGAGAGAGTTGATCGGCCACTGCGCCAAAAGCATCCGCGCGATGCACCGGGGCGAGTTTGATCAAGCGCGACAACGGTTGGAGCAAGCGCGCCAGATCGCCGTCCAGGTTGTGACCGACACGAGCGTTTATCCCGACCTCTATTACGCCGGCTATACCCAGGACGCGCTCAAAGAGTACGTGGAGGCGCGGGCGACGTTGGCCTTGCTGCATCAAGAACCAATCCCCGCCCCCGACGAATTGGGCGTCCAGGTGGCCTATCCCGCTTACCTCAAAGGTCTGGCCGAAGCGGCCAGCGAGATGCGTCGCGCTATTTTGGACATCATTCGCCGGGGCAATTTGGAGCGCGGTGAAGTTTTGCTGGCCAATATGGAAGAAATCTATGTCGCCATGACGACGATCGACTTTCCCGACGCCGTCACCGGCGGGCTGCGACGTACAACGGACTCTTTGCGGGCCGTGTTGCAGCGCACGCGCGGTGACTTGACCGTGACAATGCAGCAAGAGAAATTGCGCCGTGCCTTGCTCCGGTTCGAGGAGCAAAACAGCAATGTCGCCGAGGGGTAAGCGCGTCACCGCCAGCGAGATCGGCCAATACGCTTTTTGCGCACGCGCGTGGTGGTTGAGGAGCGTGGACAAGATCGAGCCGATCAACAGCGCCGCTCTGGAGCGGGGAACGGCGGCGCACGAACGGCACGGTTGGCAGGTGGCGCTGGCGCGCCGGGTCAGGCAATTGGCGCTGACCCTGCTGGGACTCGCGGCGCTGTCGATGGCGGTTTGGGGCGTCGTCAGGTTGCTATGACCAACAGCCCGGACGAGGAGCTATGAATACATTTCTGATCGTTGGGGCGAGTTTGCTGGTCGTCAGTTTCCTCTTGTTTTGGTTGTCGTCCCAACTATGGCGGCGCACCGGGCTTCCGCCGGGGCGGGTTGTCTATGCCGATACCCGCGCCTGGCAAGAGTGCCCCAGGCCGCTCTACGCTTCGGCGATCAATCTGGCCGGAAAACCCGACTATGTGGTGCAAAAGTGGCAGTACATTATTCCCGTCGAAGTCAAATCTTGCCCCGCGCCGCGAGAGCCGTATCGCAGCCACGTCTTGCAGCTGGCCGCTTATTGCCTGCTGGTCCAGGAAACCTATCAAAAACGCCCGCCTTTTGGCCTGATCCATTATCCCGAACGCACGTTTTCGATCCCCTATACCAAAGAATTGCAAGATGAACTCTTGGACACCATCGAGTGGATGCGCCAGGACTGGCAAGACCGAATTGCCGAACGCAATCATGATGACCCGCTGCGTTGCCGCGTTTGCGGCTTTGCCGAGGACTGTGATCAACGGTTAGACATGCCGTGAACGGCGTTCCAACGTGCTGGCGGCGCTATTGTACCACGATCAAGGTGATCGCTTCACTGCGCACCGATTCCCCCTCTGGCGTTTCCCCCACGGCATAGATTTGATGTTCGCCCAACTGCAACGTCCACCAGGCTCGATAGGGCGGTTGGGCAAACGCCGCGATCGCCTGCTCGTCCACAAACAATGTGACGTGAACCAAATCCCCCCCGGCGCTCTGGCGCGCCTCGACCATGATCCGCTGATCCTCCGGCGGCAGTTCGGCGGTGATTCGATACCGGTCCATCTGGAACGGGCTGACGATCTCGATCAGCGCCGCCGGCTCGTGCCCCGGTTCGGGCTGCGCCGGTTCGTCGTCGCGTCCAGGCCTGGGCGGCGGTTGCGGCACGCCATGCGCCATCGCCCAGGCCTGGGCCTCCGGCGGATAGACGGCATAGATGCGCTGCCGCACGCGCTCAGGCGGCGTGGCCTCGGTGGCTTGCAATCCGGTGGCCGCGTCGATGCGAACAAGACGGTGCATATCGCACTCGGACGTTGGCTGTGTGCCGTCGATAAACAGCTCTTGCCGCCGGTGCGGGCAGTACTGGTTGGGCAGCCGCCCCGACAACGAGCACACCTCGACCCGCACCAATCCCTCCGGGCGCGCAAACGTTTGCGCCGGACGATTTTGAAGCGCCCAAATCATAAAATCGTGCCAGATTGGCCCGGCGCCGGTGATCCCCGACACGTGGTACATTGGCGTATTGTCGGCGTTGCCCACCCATACCGCCGTGAGCAGGTCGGGTGTATAGCCAATCGTCCAATTGTCGCGCCAATCGGTCGTCGTGCCCGTCTTGGCCGCCGCCGGGCGACCAATGTACAGTGCGCTCTCTTCGCCAAATGACGGCAGCCGCGCCCATTCGTCGGCCAAAATGTCCGTGATCAAATAGGCGACGCGCGCGTCCAACACCTGGCGCGGCGTCTGGCGCTGCGCCATCCAGATCGTTTCTCCGTGAGCGTCGACCACCTTGTACACGGACACCGGCGGGATCAGTTTGCCGCCGGTGGCAAAGACGCCATATACCGAAGCCAATTCGAGCATGCGCACTTCGCCGCCGCCGAGGGTCAACGCCAGACCAAACCGTTCTACCGACCGGTCAAAAGTAGAGATGCCCATTCGCCGGGACAGTGAGCGCATCGCTTCCAGGCCAATTGCGTCCAAGACCTGCACCGCGGGCAGGTTGTATGACGCTCCCAGCGCCTCGCGCAGCAGCACCGGCCCATGCCAACGCCGGTCATAGTTTAGCGGCACATAGCCGATCCCCTCGCGGGTGACAAATGAGGTGCGCACATCGACCAACATGGTTGCCGGCGTGAACGGCAACGCCCCCCAGCGCGTGTTGGCCTGCTCGCGCTGCGCCCAGGTTGGATCAAAGGCCGAGGCATAGGTGATCGGTTTGATCGCCGAACCGGGCTGCCGGAGCGAGAGGCAAACGTTCACCGCGCCGCCAATGTCGGCGTCAAAATAGTCGGCGCTGCCAATCATGGCCAAAATCTCGCCCGTTTGCGGATCAACGGCCAGCAGAGCCGCGTTGTTGACATTGCGGTCCGGGCCGCGGCGATCCTGGAGCGCGCGCAGCTGCCGCCGGATGATCTTGGCGCCGCGTTCTTGCAGATCGACATCCAGCGTCGTATAGACCTCAAGCCCGCCGCGGGCCAACGTATCGGCGCCCAACTCGGACTCGAGCATGCTCCACACAAAGGTCACAAAATGCGGCGCACGAATGGGAAAAGGTGTGGCGACAAATTTGAGCGGTTCGCTCGCGGCAAGATCGGCTGTTTGGGGGGAAATATAGCCTTGTTTGACCATCAGATCGAGGACAATGCGCTGGCGGCGTTTGGCCGCCGCCAGGTCGATCAGGGGGTTATAGAGCGACGGCGCTTGCGGCAGGCCGGCCAGCAGCGCACACTCGGCCAGGTCGAGTTCGCCTACCTCTTTGCCCAGGTAGGCGTGCGCGGCGGCTTCGACGCCATAGGCCATGTTGCCGTAATAGTTTTCGTTGAGGTACAGAGCGAGGATATCTTGCTTGGAATACGCGCGCGACAGCCGCCAGGCCAAAATCCACTCGCGCAGTTTGCGGGTCATCGTGCGCTGCGCGCGTTCGTCCGGCGACAGCAGCAGGTTGCGCGCCACTTGCTGGGTGATCGTGCTGCCGCCCGATTCGCCGCCGTGCAGCTCGATCCACACCGCGCGCAAAATGCCGCGTATATCTATGCCTGGATGGGTATAAAAATGAGCGTCTTCGGTGGCGACGGTTGCATTTTGCAACGTGAGCGGTATCTCGTCCAAGGCAAGCGGCGAGTGCTTGCCCAGGTGCGGATCGATGACCTCGTAGAGAAGTTGGCCGCGCCGATCATAGATTTTGGACGAGGGCGCAGCAGCGCGGTTGTAGAGTTCGTCTGGAGAGGGTAAACCGGCAAACAGCCAGACATAAACACCCCAACCGGCGAGCGCCAGGAACCCAAACGCAAAAAGGGCGCCCACCTGCCCACGTCGACGCCGACTGTTTTGTTTGTGCATTGCTTTGGACAATCTTTTGTGGCTGCCGGAAACGACGCTCCTGGGAGCGTGCTGAAAATCCCCCAGCACACCTGCCAACCGCAGCGAGCGCCGAGATCGCAAAGAAAGAAAACGTCAATGGATACCGCTAGGCATCGTAGGTATTCATAAATACCAAGCAGTCTCTGCGTCCTTGTCTTCTGCGGTCAATCTTTGCTTTTTCAGCGGTCTCCTAGTAAGGCACCATCTTGCCGGTGAGCAGCAAGCAAACAAACCCAAAAATGGTTACCAATAAAAAGAGCATCACCGACAAGAGCAACCGGATTTTGGGACTCATTGCCGACAACATAACGCCTGACCTCCGTTTATGTACATGTTGTACGCGGTTAAAATTCGATCTTGCGGTGGCGCAGCAACACACTCTGTACCACGCCAATAGACGCCAGCATCGGGACCAGCGAGCTGCCGCCATAGCTGATGAACGGCAGCGGCAGTCCCGTCACCGGCAACAGTTTTAGATTCATCCCAATATTGACCGCGATCTGGAAAAAGAACCAGGCGGCGATCCCGGTACAGAGCAACCGCCCCAAGGGGTCGCGGGCCAATTTGGCGGCGCGCAGCATGCGCAGCAGCACCACGATGAACAGCACAAACAAGACAAACGCGCCCAACAGACCCAATTCTTCACAAATCACCGAAAACACAAAGTCGGTGTGCTGGACGAGCAAAAAACCAAGCTGGCTCTGCGTGCCCTTGAGGTAACCCTGGCCCAACCAGCCGCCCGATCCAATGGCGTACAGCGCCTGTTTGATGTTGTAATAGGATTGGGGGTCGCTCTTGGGGCTGAGAAATGTGACCACGCGGCGGCGCATATAATCTTGCATTGTCAGCCAGAGCAGTGGAACTGCGCCGACAAACCCGCCGCCCAACACGCCCAGGTAAAGCAGTTTGATCCCGGTGGCAAAGATCATGACCAGCCAAACGAAAAGCAGTACCAACGCCGTGCCGAGATC
>CAYZYE010000192.1:0-7479 GCA_964481205.1 uncultured Anaerolineae bacterium
TGGCGCGGCTTTGGGGGCCATCGGCGGGGCGGTTTTTGCCGCCGTCAAGCAGAATGATTAGGGTTTAGCCTTGCAAGCGCCGCCGGCAAACCGGCGGCGCTTTTTTTTGTCTTGCCCCGGCCCGGGGCCGGAATTGGCTTTCAGCCAGGTATACATCAATATTCCTCCGGCCACGGCGACGTTGAGCGATTCGGCCTGGCCGGGGATCGGGAGGCAGGCGTTGGCATGGACATTGGCCTGGACATCGGCGGACAGCCCGCGTGCCTCGTTGCCCAGGATCAAGGCAACGCGGCCCTGCAAAATACCGCTCCCCCACTCGACGCCCCGGCGCACGTCGGCGCCGACGATGCGCAGCCGGTTGCGTTCGAGAAAACCAAAGAGGGTGTCGAGATCGTTCGTCCGAACGATGGGGATGTTGAATAGCGACCCCATGCTGCCACGGACGGTTTTGGGATCGAACGGGTCGGCGCATGGTTCGATCAGCACCACCGCGGCGGCGCCGACGGCGTCGGCGGTGCGGATCAGGGTGCCGACGTTGCCGGGGTCCTGGAGGCGGTCGAGGAGGAGGACGAGTTGATCGCCCTCGATGGTCAGCTGGTCGATCTCGAACTCGAACAATTCAAAGGTCGCGACGATGCCCGGCAAGGCGTCGCGCGTACACAAACTGTGCATCACCGGCGGCGAGACCGGGTATGTTTGCGCCGGCGTCGTTTGAAAGCGAGCCAGCAGCGCGGCGGCGCGGCGGTCGCTGCATAGGCCGGGGCAGTAAAAAACATTGACCGGGGTCGCGCCGGCGTCGAGCGCCATTTGCAGCAGCGGCGCGTCCTGGACGAGAAATTGGTTTTGACGCCGGCGGTGTTTGCGTTGATCTAGTTTGCGCGCGTCGACGATGCGGCGGTTGCGGACGCTGGTGATCGTTGCCGGCGCGGGTGTTTGATTCATGGCAGCCTCTTTTTTATCGCGTTCCACGTCTCCGCCCGGTCATCGGGCGTTTGTCGAAAGGTGATCTGGACGCCCTGGGCGGCGAGTTGACTCAACGCGGCGATGTCTGTGTGGCCCAGCGAGATCGACCGGTAGACCCGCTTTTTCCCCGGCCCGGCGGCAATGTTGCCGATGTCGAGTTGATCAAAGCCAAGCCCGCTCTGGCGCAACTTGAGCGCCGCTTGTGGTGTTTTGACTAGGATGAGCGCGTTGGCCCACGGGGCGGCGCGGGCCGCGTCGGCGACGGTGCAGATGGTGGTTTGAACCCCGTCCGGCGTTGCCGCCGCGAGTACGGCGCTCAAAAAGGGGTCGGCGGCGGTTTGATCGTCGGCGATGCAGAGCGCCGTATAGTTGAGGTATCGCCGCCAGGCTACCGTGACCTGACCGTGTATCAGGCGCTCGTCAACGCGTACCCAAAATTGTGTCATCTCGTATGTCCAAAGCGATCAAGTGTGGTATAATCAGTTTGTTTGGCCGGGACACCTATTTTACTCCATTCATTCAAAGAGGCAAGGTATGTTGTACAAAAATGTTTGTATCGAAGGATTTGGGTATGTCATTCCCAAACAGGTCATTACTTCGGATTGGATCGAAGATCAGTTGGCGTCAATCTATCAGGCGCTTGGCGTGCCACGAGGGCGTATTGAGCAGTTGACCAAGATCAAGACGCGCCGCTGGTGGCCCGAGGATGTCGCTTTTTCGGACGGCGCGGCGATGGCGGCGACCAGGGCGTTGGAAAACACCGGCGTCGATGTGAGCGAGGTTCAATGTCTGGTCAATTCTTCGGTGTGCCGTGATTATATCGAGCCGGCCACATCGACGATTGTCCACGACAAGGTCGGGTTGTCGCCTACGGCGATGAATTTTGACGTGGTCAATGCCTGTTTGGGATTTTTGAACGGTATGGTCGTTGTCGCCAACATGATCGAGTTGGGGCAGATCGACACCGGGATTGTGGTTTCTTGCGAGGGGTCGCGCGAGGGGTATCAATCGACGCTGGAGCGGTTGTTGAGCAATCCGCCGGATATGCAGGCCTTTCGCGACAACCTGGCCACGTTTACGCTGGGTTCTGGCGCCGTGGCCGTGGTTTTGCGGCACAAGAGCAAATCAAAGACGGGCAAGCGGCTGTTGGGCGGTCATTTCTACTCGCAGACGCAGCACAATGATCTGTGCGTGGCGCAGCCGACGTGGATGCGCACCAACTCGACTCCTTTGCTGCACGAGGGTCTCAAGGTGATTTATGGCGCCTGGGAGGGGTTCAAGGCCGAGATGGGCTGGGACAGCAGCACGCCTGACCGGGTGTTCACTCACCAGGTCAGTGAAAAGCAGCGCGAGTTGGGGCTAAAGGCGATTGGGTTGGATCGCGGTATTGATTACCCGACGTTGATCGAGTTGGGTAACATTGCCTCGGTTTCGGCGCCGTTGAGTATGGCGCTGGCCGCCGACAATGGCTTTTTGCGAGACGGCGACAAGGTGTGTTTGATCGGCGTCGGCAGCGGCATCAATAGCCTGGTTTTGGGCATTCAGTGGTGAGTTGTCGGTTGGTGGGCGTCACGTCGCCCCGACGAGGTGTTTTTTATGACCCACGCCAGTTCATGGCGCGATTTGTATCCTTTTGAATCGCATTGGCTCGATTTAGACGGTCTTTGCTACCATTATCTGGATCAGGGTGAGCCGGATGCGCCGCCGATCTTGATGTTGCACGGCAATCCGACCTGGTCTTTTTATTACCGCACGCTGATCCCCGCGTTGAGCGAGCGTTACCGGGTCATCGTGCCCGATCATATCGGCTGCGGTTTGTCCGACAAGCCGCAGCATTATCCCTACACCCTCGGCCAGCATATCGAAAATGTAGAGCGGTTGATTGCCGCTCTCAGTTTGGCCGCTATCACGCTGGTGGTGCATGATTGGGGCGGCGCGATCGGGATGGGTTACGCCACGCGCTATCCGCAAAACGTGGCGCGGTCGGTCGTTTTCAATACGGCGGCTTTTTACCAGCCGGCGTTGCCGCTGCGGATCAAGATGTGTCGCATCCCGGCGCTGGGCGATGTGGCGATTCGCGGGTTCAACGGGTTTGCGCGATTGGCGTTGCGTTGGGCCACGTCCAGGCCGGAGCGGTTTACGTCCCAGGTGCGGGCCGGCTATCTCGCACCGTACAACAGTTGGCAGAATCGCATTGCGCTGCATCGTTTTGTGCAAGACATTCCGCTCGAACGGTGGCATCGGAGTCGCCAGACGTTGGGCGAGATCGAGGCCCGGCTGACGGTGCTGCAAGACCGGCCAATGCTCATTATCTGGGGCGATGACGATTTTTGTTTTACGACGCGCGATTTTTTGTCCGAGTGGCAAAGGCGGTTTCCGCAGGCCGAGGTGCATCTGCTTGCCGGGGCGGGGCATTATGTGGTCGAAGACGCTTATGAACGTATCTTGCCGTTAATGAAGGATTTTTTGGCTCGATAAAGAGCGGCTCAAATTTGAGCCGCTCTTTTCATATTGGTGTGTTTCATTTGCTTTGTAGGTCGCCCACAAGGGGCGATGCTACGGACACCCAAATCATTTGAAACACGCCCTTTTCATATTTGTTGCTGTATCGGCAGTCTGATCTCAAAGGTTGTGCCGATCTCTGGTTTGCTTTTGGCGCGAATTTCGCCGTGGTGTTGTTCGACGGCGCGGTAGCAGTTGAACAATCCCAGGCCGGTGCCCTGGTCGGGGGGTTTGGTGGTGAAAAACGGGTCATAGATGCGTTTGAGCACGTCGTGCGGGATGCCGATGCCGTCGTCCGAGATTTGGACGATCACGCATTCCTCCTGGCGCGCGGATGTGATTTTGATCGTGCCGCCGTCTTGTTTTTCACAGATCGCGTCGCGCGCGTTCAAAATGAGGTTGAGCCAGACGATGCGGAGATAGTTGATGCTGGCCCAGATGGGTGGCAAATCCGGCGCGAGTTCGGCGACCAGATCGATGTGCAGTCTGGTCAGTTGTTGTCTGACCAGCGAGAGTGTGTCGGTGATCGAGAGGTTCAGGTCGATTGGCGCAAACTCGAATTGTTCGGGGCGCGAAAAGCGGAGCAGGTTTCTGACGATTTCGGCGGCTCTGGTCGACGCGCGGTCGATCAGTTCGACGGATTCGTAGAGCAGGTTGGCGGCGGGGAGTTCTTCGCGCAGGATTTGGATGTTGGCCGAGATGACCGTCATCGGGTTGTTGATTTCGTGGGCAATGCCGGCCGCCAGCTGTCCCACCGAGGCCATTTTCTCGGCCTGGATCAACGAGGCCTCCAATTGTCGCTGTTCGGTGACGTCGCGCGCGACGACGACCACATAGTCGAGTTCGCCGCCGTCGTTCGATACGGGATAGGTGTGGATGTTCCACTCGGTGGTTGGCCCGGTGTTGGAGGGGATGCGTTCTGTGTGCGTGGTCGGCTGCCCGTTGGCAAATGTTTCTTCGATGCAGGCTATGGCGCGTTGGCTTTCCGGGAAGGCTTGTTCTGCCGGTTGGCCGACCAGTTGTCCAAAGGTGTGCCCGGTGCGGCCGGCCTGGGTGCGGTTGATGGCCAGGATTTTCCGGTTCCGGTCAATGATATAGATTCCGTCCAGAATGCTGTCAAAGACGGCGAGTAGGGTGTTCCGGCTGGCTTCGATCGTGTTTTGTTTGTCTTCGACCTGGTGGAACAGGCGCGCGTTTTCGATGGCCATGGCTACCTGGCGGCCGGCAATTTGCAGCAGCCGGCCGTCATTGACGTTAAAGGTGTATGGTTTGTCGCCGGCCACAGACAGGACGCCGATGGGGTGTGCGCCAAAGTTCAGCGGTACGCCCAAGATCGAGTGCAGTTCGAGCTGCGCCGGGTCTTGCGGGCAAAGCCGGCCGACCTGGGTGCGGTCGTAAAGGATCAGCGGCGCGGCCCCCACGCGCGCGACAAATTCCGTTCCCAGGATCGATGTCTGGCTCTGAAAAAAGTCATTGCCCACCAGGCTAAAGGCTTGTTGGCAATGGCCTTGTTCGTCGAACAGGCAGATTTCGACCAGTTGGGCGTGGAGCGACGGCGTATAGAGCGATTGGACACAAATGAGCACGCTTTGGATCGTTTCTTTGAGGTTGAGGCTTTGTTTTGATGCTGCGCCGATGCGGTTGATAAAGGCCAATTCGTCGGCGCGTTCGGCGAGGGTGTAGAGGTGGGCGTTTTCCAGGACGATGGCCGTTTGCGCGGCCAATGATTCCAGATAGGGCAGGTTTTCTTCTCTGACCTCGGCGTCTTGTTTCCATACCGCCACCCAAAAGCCGACGAGTTGGTCGGCGGCGCGCAGGGGAAAGATGAGGTCATACGGGCAGTTGGTTGGCGATGGGGTTTGGGAGTGAACAAAGACCTGGCGTCCCTGGCGGGTCAATGTCCAGAACAGGCTTTGTTCGACCGGTTCGCTTTGCCCGGCCAGCGGGCGGCCCCAAAATGTCACCATGCCGCGTTCGATGACGCCAAAACTCAGTGTTTCAAAATCAAAGGTCTTGCTGGCCTGGTGGATCACCGTATCGACCAGCCGTTCCACGTCGAGGATGGCCGTGATCTGGCGCGATATGGCATTGATCCGCCGTAGTTGCTCTGCTTTCCGGTGTTCGGTGCGGTGCAGTGTTTCGAGGACCAGGTTTTTTTCTTTCAGCGATTCCATCAGCTGTTGGTTTTGCAGCGACAGCCGGCGGTGTTGGAGGGCTTGTTGAACGGTGAGCGCCAGTTCTTTGAGGTCGAGTGGTTTGGTTAAAAAGTCATAGACCCCCTTGCGCAGCGCGGATATGGTCAGGTCGATGGTGGCAAAGGCCGTCATCATGATAAAGATGGTGTCGGGATAGTTGGTTTTGACCAGTTCCAGGATTTGCAGGCCGTCGATGGCGGGCATTTTGAGGTCGGACAAGATGAGGGCAAAGGGCGTGGTGCTCAGTTTTTCCAGCGCCGCTTTTCCGCTCCGCGCTTCCTGAACGTCGTATTCTAGTTTGCGCAAAAAGCGGCTGACCAGCCAGAGGATTTGCGGTTCGTCGTCGATGACCAATATTTTTTCGGTTGTCATTTTTGTCGCTGGCGCCATTATGTACCTGGTTTCTTGGCCCGGTATGGCTGCCGGGTCATCGATCAATTGTTTTGATAAATTACGTATCCATGGCGTTGAACGGTGAGCAGGTAGACGGGTTTGCGCGGTTCTGGCTCGATCTTTTCCCGCAAATTTCGAATGTGCGCCCGTACCAGGTCTGTGCTGCCCGTGTTGTATGGAAAGTCCCATACTTCGCGCAACAACCGCTCGCTGGAAAAGATTTCGCCGGCGTGCGCCATCAGGTGATAAAGCAGTTCAAATTCGGTGGGCGTCAACAGGACTTGTTTTTCCGGCGTTTTCAGCGTGTACGCCTGGCTGTCCAGCTCTAGCGACCCCACGCAGAGGGTGGTGATGGTTTCTTGAAAGGGAACGCCCTGGCAGCGCCGCAAGACGGCGTTGATGCGTAAGGCCAGTTCTTCGAGGTTGAAAGGTTTGCTCAAGTAATCGTCCGCGCCGGCGCGCAGTCCTTCGACGCGGTCTCGCTCCTGGCTGCGCGCCGTCAGGAAAATGATGGGCAGGGCCATCGTTTCCGGTTTTTTGCGCAGCCGGCGGCACACCTCGAAACCGTCCAGTCCGGGCATGTTGATGTCCAGGACGATGAGGTCGGGGTGATAGTGGGTCAACATGCGCAGGGCTTCGATGCCGCTGTAGGCCAGCTGCACCCGGAAATTTCGGCGCTTGAGCGCCAGGCGGATCGTCTGTGCGACATCGCGGTCGTCATCTACGACCAAAATTTCGTTCACGTTGCCTCCTGATGCCGGTTTGCTATGTTTTTGCCTGCTCTAGTTCCTGGTCGCTGTAGGTGCGCCAGTAGGGCTTTTCCTCGTCCCAGCCGGACAAAAAATCGTCTCTCGGTTTGACGATCAGCGATTCGCACTCGGCCAGCACGGTTGGGAAGGGGCCGTCTGCGCCTTTTTGGAGCCGCAGTTCGCCTTTTACCCTGGCGCGATCCGCGCCCATTTGCTCTACCCAGCCGACGGCGACCAGCGGCGTGTTGGTCGGCGTCGGCCGCCGGTAGCGCACCGACATTTTGGCCGTGGCGAAAAAGGCATTGTCGTCGCCCGTTTCCATAATGATCGCGCGCCCGGAGGTCTCGTCGAGGATTGTGGCGACGATGCCGCCATGCACCACGCCCGGATAGCTGCGGTAACGTTCTGGAATCACGAGTTTGGCCCATACCTGGGCTTTTTCGCCGCGCTCTTCAAAGACGATTTTGAGGCCGATGGGGTTGGCCAGGCCGCAGACAAAGCAGCCGTGCGAGTTGGGCTGGCGGCGGTTGGTTGGTCGAGTGGTCAAGGCGATTCCTTTCCAATTGTGGGTCTACGAGTCTTGACCTAGTGTACCCGTTCCTCAAGCCTGTGTCAAATTCATCTGGGTGTGTTTCAAATGGTTTGGGTGTCCGTGGCATCGCCCCTTGCGGGCGATC
>CAYZYE010000193.1:0-7444 GCA_964481205.1 uncultured Anaerolineae bacterium
CGGAATCCCCATTCCGCCCCACGCCCACGAGCTATGGCGGTGGCGCTGGGTTGCTCTGTGGCGGGGATTTGTCAATTTCCTTGGAGCAGAATCTCGCCAAGTCCCAGAGAGCCACAGACCTGGGTCAAAGCAAACAAGCAAATCCAGACGGCGAGGATGAAGAGCCAATCCCGGCCCCGGATTGCGAGTGTGCGGCGAAAGGTGCGTTTTCCGGGCAGGCCAAAGCCGCGCGCTTGCAGCGCCAGCGACAGATCGTCGGCCTGACGCAGCGCGCCGATCAGCAGCGGCACGATAACGGGAAGATAAGCGCGCGCCGCCTGGAACGGGTTTTTGCGAGACAGGGTCAGCCCCCGGCTTTGTTGCGCTTCCAATATCTGGACAAATAGTCGATTAAAGGTGATTATTTGCTGCCCGGCCATCACCGCCGGAAAACTCAGTTCAAAGGGGATGCCCAACCGGGTCAGTCCGACGACCATGTCGCCCGGTTCGGTGCTCCACAGCATGAGCGAAAAGGCCATGGTCAGCCCGGCGATGCGGCTGCCCAGTCCGAGGGCGCGCCACAGCGCCGGGGCGGTGATCGTGACCGGTCCCAGCGCCAGCAGGGGGGCGCCGGCGCGCCATCTCAAACTGCCGAACAAGAGGATCATTGCCATCAGCGGGGCGATCGTTTTCCAGAGTAGAGGGATGCGCGCGCGCGTGGCCGGCGCAAGGAGGCACAGGATATGCAGGCCGGTCAGGGCGATCAACATGTTGGTCGTCGCCGTTTCCCAGGACAGGTAGGCGGCGACGCTGGCGACAAAAAGCAGTTTGATGCGCGGATCGAGGCGGTAGAACAGCCCATGTCCCGGTTGGTAAAGGAATTTATCCACGCGCGCCCTCCGGCGGGCACAACCGGTCGGCCAATTGGCGCGCGGTCAGGGGCAAAGGCGCGGCCAGGCGCAGCGCGTGCGCCAGCGTCGTTACCGGCAGCGGCGTCAACCCGACACTGTTCAGCAGGTCGAGGTCGGTCAGCACTTGCGGCGTCGCGGCGCAGGCGGCGAGCCGGCCGGCGCACAAGACGGCTGTGCGGTTGGCATAGCGGGACGCCAGGGCCAGATCGTGCGTGATCATTACGACGATGGCGCCCTGTTTGTGCCGTTGTTCGATGACGCCCAGCAGCGCGGCGATCGTCGCGCGGTCCAGCCCGGCTGTGGGTTCGTCGAGCGCCAATACGGGCGCGTTCATCGCCAAAATGGAGGCGAGCGCCACCTGGCGACGCAGGCCATAGCTCAACACGGCAGGCGGGTGATCGGCATAGGGTTGTAATTTGAGCAGGGCTAGCGTTTCGGCCACGCGCTCGTCCAGATCGACGCCGCGCAGCCCCAATTGCTTGGGGCCATAGGCCACTTCTTGGCGAACCGTTGCGCAAAAAATCAGTTGGTCCGGGTTTTGCGGCAAATAGCTGACCATGCGTCCCAATTCGCCGATGGAGCAATGCCGTGTGTCCCGGCCATTGACGCGGACCGCGCCCGCCGTTGGTTTGAACAGCCCGTTGAGGTGCTTGAGCAGCGTGCTTTTGCCCGATCCGTTGACGCCGATGACGGCCAACCAATCGCCGGGGGCAATGTCCAGGCTTACCTGGTCCAGCGCCGGACGACCGGCGTGGGGGTAGCGGTAGTCGAGGCGCTCGATCTGGATATAGGCCGTGTCCGCTCGACGCGGCGGGCGGATGGGCTGCGCCGCGTTTGGGTCGCGGCCTGGATACGCCGGATCGAGGTTGCGCAACGCTGTTTTGGCCTGAGCAAGGTGCAAAAAGGTAAATGATTTTTGTGTGCGGCGCGCCAACAGCTGCGCCAGGCGGGCCATTTGCGGTACGTCGAGTCCCCAGGCGTCCATCTGTTCAACCTGGGCGAAAATGTCCGCCGGCGTGCCGGCGGCGGCGATTCGACCATGGCGCAAGACGACGATCCGGTCGGCAAAGCGCGCCGCGGCCTGGGCGTCCTGGGTGACCATGATCACGGCCATGTTGCGTTGTTGCCGCAGGCGTTCGATGATCTCGAGTGCCTGGCGGCGTCCACGCGGGTCCAGCCCCGACGTTGGTTCGTCCAGGACGAGTATCGTGGGGCGCATCGCCAACACGCAAGCCAGGGCCAGACGCTTTTGCTCGCCGCCGGAGAGCATCTGGGGAACGCGCTGCTCAAATCCCTCCAGGCCGACAAAGTCGAGCGCCTGAGCAATGCGTCGTTCGATCTCGTCGACGGGCAGGCCGATTGCTTCCAACCCAAAGGCGACCTCGTCGATCACCACCGGGTTGAACAATTGCGCCTGAGCGTTTTCAAAGACCAGCCCCACCTGCATAGACAGTTGTCCCATTGGCGTGGTGCGGGTATCTTGTCCATGGACAAAGACGTTGCCGGTTAGCTCGCCATCGACGGCGTGTGGGATCGCGCCGTTGAGGGCCAGGCAGAGCGTGGTTTTGCCCGCGCCCACGCGGCCCATCACGGCGACAAACTCGCCGGCGGCAACGTTCAGATCGACGCCGTTTAGCGCGGCGATGGGATGGCCGTCAAGCAGCGGCGACGGGTAGGCAAAGTGCAGGCCGACGACGCGGATCGCGTCTGTTGGCGTGTGGGGCGCAGCCGGTGACATGCAGAGATCGGCCTAGCTCTTGGCCGTCCAGCGCGCCAGGGGCGGGTAGGCGCGCGCGACGAGCATGTAGAGGGGGACGCCGATCAAGCCAATGGATACCTGGAGGATGTTGCCGGGCACTTCGACCAGCGCGGCGTTCAATCCGGCTTGAGAGCCTTGCGCCAGGATCAGCCACTCGTAGAGAAAATAGCCGGCCACGACGATCATCCCGCCGATGGCGCCGGCCAGCAGCATGATCCAGGGGCGGTGTTTTTTCCCCAGGTATCCAACCACAGCGCCTTGCAGGCCATGTACGATCAGCGTCACCGGGGCAAAGGCGATGTAGCCGCCGAGCAGGTCGGCAATGGCCATTCCGCCGCCGGCGATGAGAAAGCCGATGCCGGGGCCAAAGGCCAGGGCCGCAAAGTTGGCGGCCATGTCGCCGAGGTGGATATAGCCGCCCGTGGCGGGGACGGGAACCTGCACCAGCCAGGTCAGCGTCGCGGTGACGGCAATCATGACCACGACCAGCGCGGTTGTTCTAACGTTCCATTGTTTCATTTCAAACTCCTTTTTCTGGTGTCAGGGTTATTTTTCCAAGATCAGCGTGACCGGGCCATCGTTGTGGATTTCTACGGTCATTTGTGCGCCAAAGACGCCTTTTTCAACTCGAGTCACGCCGGCCTGGTGTAAAAGTGTGATAAATTGTTCGTACAATTGCTCGGCGATGTCCGGTCGCGCGGCCTGGGCAAAACTGGGGCGTTTGCCTTTGCGGCAATTGCCATAGAGGGTGAATTGTGAGACGACCAGCGCGCTGCCGCCCACGTCGAGTAGTGAGCGGTTCATTTTGCCCTGGTCGTCGGCAAAGATGCGCAGCCCGGCGATTTTGCCGGCCAGCCACTGCGCCTGCGCGTCGCTGTCGTCGTGGGTGACGCCCAGCAAGATCATCAGCCCCGACTCGATTTGGCCGACCGTTTGCCCGTCGACGGTGACGGCGGCGCGAGTGACACGTTGTACAACGGCTTTCATCGTTTGCTCCTGTGTTATTCTGAAACCACAAATTCGCCCACCATCCATGCCGGTCGAGGTGGCGGGTCTTGGGCCAATCGCTGCTGCCACTGTGTGTCGTCCCATGGCTGCGCGGCCGGGTTTTCAAACTCGTAATAGCTGTACACGCCTCCGCGGGCCAGGTATTGCTGCTGCCCGCGTTCGACTACCACATAGATTTCATCTATGCCGCCAATCGCCCCGATGGTTTGGGTGTTGGCAACCGAGGCGATCTCGACGGCGTGGGCGGTTGTGTATCCGGGGAGGCCGTTGGACGGGGCCGTTTCGCCGGGTTGGGGCATGGCGGTCGTCGCGGTGAGGCTGGCGACGAGTGTGCCGTAATCGGTCAGGCGTTGGTAGTCGAGATCGGTCAAGGTCTGTCCGGTCAATTCGCGTCTGGCCACATCTTGCAGGAGGATCAGCCAGGCATGCCACTCGGACAGTGTTTCCTTTTCTGCATCGTCTAACATCAATCTATTGTTCAGACCATCGATGATTGCCTGGGTCAGGGCGGCCAGGTGGCCGTAGACCTGTGGTTGTGGTTCGACGTATCCCCACGGCGCGGCGGCGTCTTGGGTGCGCTGGATGGTGGGGCCGGCGAGCGGGACGCTGCGTTGGGTGTCGATCCAGTGTCCCAACATGGTTTGCAGCTCGCGTCGACGCCAGGCTTTGGTGCGCATCCAGGGTGGGAAAGACAGGTTCTTGTCTTGGACGAGGAGGCGATAGGTGTACAGCCAGTTCCAGGGCAGCGTGGCGGTCCATTCGTCCTCTGGGAGCGCATCCAGTTCGACGCGAATCTGGTCGAAATCGTCGGTATAGATGTCAGCGCCCGCTTGCGCGGCAATGTTGTAGGCTTCCGGCGAATTCTGCGCCGCGGCCAGGTTGATTGCCACCGGCCGGCGCGTCGCCGTGTTGCCGATTGTGGCCGTTATGTTGGCCGTGCGTTGCAAGATGTAGCGATCGGCCTGGAACGGCGTCCCGAAAAAGCCGAATGTCGGGCTGAACTCGGTGGTGCGCGTTGCCCAGACCTGGAAGCGGTTGCCCGGCGGGGGCATATCGCGGACGGCCTGAACAAACTCGATCAGTTTCGCTTCGTCGATCAGCGCCTCCGGTTCGGGTTGTTGACCCCATACCTGGGCAAAGAGCGGCAGGTAATCGACCGGCGTCGAGATGAGCGGCTGGCCGTCGAAAAAGGTCAGCGGGGCGTTGATGCGCTGCCACAAGATGCGCGGTGTAGAATGATTGTTCAGGGTGTTCAAGATGAGTATGGCGGCGACAAGTTCCGGCGGCTGGTCGAGTCGCCAGACGGCGGCGCGATGCCAGGTCATCGCCTGGGCGTAGCGGTTTTGATCTGCTCCAAAGGCGGTATAGTCGATGCGCAGTTGGGCCGCGTCCGTGATCGTCGGGTTGTTGAACAGTGGTGAGATGGTGATCCCCTGGGTTGCGGTGATCAATGACAGTTCGGCGTGGACGACTGTAGAGATGGCGGCCGGCGGGGTAAAGGACGGATCGAGCAGCGACAGCGCGACGGCGAAATAGGCGGCGTTTTGCTGCGCTGCCGCCAGGATGGTTGTCGAGTTGGATATTTTGGCCGATTCGTATTGCGCCCAGGCGTGTGCAAACATTTCGTGATCGAGGAGGGTCAGCTCGGTGAACAGGTGTTTTTGCTCGACGGCGGCCCAAGTGTGGGCAAACAAGAGTTGCGAGATGTGCAGTACCGAGTCGGTCGAGATGAACATTGGATAATCGCTGTATTGCGGGTCGTTGTACAATGCGGCCAGGTTGTCGTATTGCGCCGGGACGACGACCAGCCCGTTTTTGGTCAATAGCTCAGTCTGGCTGATGCTCAATGTTTCGCTGATCATTGCGGGCGCGATGACCCGGTCGAGTGACAGGGGCGGTGTGTAGCCGTCATAGATGGTGGTCATGGCGACGCTGCGCGGGGTGTATGCGGCAAAGGTAGGGTCTTGGGGCGGCGCTTTTAGCACTTCAATGTGCGCCGCGCGGATGGCGTTTTCCTCGCCGGCATAGCCGAGGACGTTGATGGTGACGCCCGGCTCGAGTTGGCTCAAGGTGGTGGGCTGCCCGTCGTCGAGTAGCAGCGACGTGCCTTCCATCAATTTGACCACATCCCAGTCGCCTGTTGCGGGGATGATGCGCAGTGCCTGGTCTTGGGGGTTGATGTCGAGGATGACGCCCAGGACGTGCAGGTTGGGCACCGGCGTTGATGTGGGGGTTGGTTCCGGCGTCGCCGTCGCTAAAACCGGCGTTGGTGTGGGGTAGGCGGCGCTGGCGCCGGGCAGCCAGACGATCTCGATGTTGCTGGCGTCGATGACGTGGTTGCCCAGTTCGTGTCCTTGTTCGTCGATGAAGCGAAATGCGGCCGGGCCCAAGGGCAGTTCGATCCGTGGGACGCGGATAAAGTGGAATGGATAGGTGATCCAGGGGGCAGAGTCTGAATCCGAGTCTGGCGCGGGTGTTGTGATGGCGATGGTGGTCTGTACTTGGATGCCGTCCAGGAGCAGATCGGTGATGGTGATGCGGTGTTGCCGGCCTTCGCGCAGGCCGAGCAGTGCGCCGATGAGGATCTCTTGCTCCCATTCGATCTCTTGCCATACTTGGGCCGGTTGTCCCATTTGCGAGAGGAATTGGGTCCATCCTTCTTGTGAGCCGATGAGGAGATACCACCCACCTTCGCCCGTCATGCTGCGTTGGCGCGGCGTGCGCATATCGGGAAGTAGTTCTCCGTAAGCATAGGTGTGAAACAAGGGCTGTTCGGCCGGCGTTGGCGTCGCCGGCGGGCGCGGTGTGGGGGTTTGCGCCAGCGCGGTTGGCGTCGTGGTTGGTGTGGGTGTTTGCATCCCGGGTTGGCAGCCGGTCAGCAGCGCCGCCGACAGGATGACGCCGGCCAGGCACACGAGCAGCCAGGGCACAAGTGGTTTGCCGGAATCGAAACCGGTCATGATGCGGCGACCTCGGTTTGGATCAGGTCGTCGAGGACGTTGCGCGCGTTTTGGACGGCGCGCGCGCGGTGGCTGATCTGGTTTTTGATCGCGTCGCCGACCTGGGCCATCGTGCATCCGTATTCCGGCAGGTAAAAGACCGGGTCGTAGCCAAAACCGCCGTTTCCTTGCGGTGCCGGCGCGATGACGCCCTCGCATACGCCCTGGACAACGTGTACGGCGCCGTCGGGTTGGGCCAGGGCGATGGCGCAGCAAAAGCGCGCGGTGCGTTTTTCGGCGGGGGTGTCGCCCAGTTCGGCCAATAGCTTTTGGTAACGGTCGCGATCGCTGGCGGCGGGGCCGGCGTACCGCGCCGTATAGATGCCGGGCGCGCCGGCCAGCGCGTCGACCTGGAGGCCCGAGTCGTCGGCCAGGGTGAGCAGGCCGCTTGTTTTGGCATAGACGCGGGCTTTGTGCGCGGCGATTTCGGCAAACGAGTGTTCTTTTTCTTCGATCTCGATGTCGATACCCAGGTCTTGCGGTGAGACGGTCTCGACCGGCCAGTCGGCGAGCAGGTCTTGAAACTCGCATTGTTTGCCCCGGTTGGTGGTGGCGATCAGCAGTTGAACCATTTTGTTCCCTTTCCAGGTTTGCGCGTTGTATGACGCACCGCCTTTTATACCTGGGAATCACGATTTTGTCAAAGTTTATCGCGGATTTGATGGCGGGCTGTTAGCCAGCCGATAGGTTATTTGATCCCGAGTGTGGTATTTTATATCTGATCGTAGCCGTTTGTTTACGGCGGGGCAAATTGTTTGGGCATTCGTAGCATCGCCCCTTGTGGGCGG
>CAYZYE010000194.1:0-7405 GCA_964481205.1 uncultured Anaerolineae bacterium
TCCGGCGCAGCGCCATCGCCCTGGGATGTACGGCGCTGTTGGCGGTCACGCTTCCGCCCACAATCTATGCCCGCAGTCTGCGCGAAACGATCACCGACGCAGGCTTTTACGCCCGGCAAATTCCGCGCTGCCAGGTGTACGACGCGCTCATCGACCTCGTTGCCGGCGAGACGCCCAGGTTGGCGCGCAAACAAGACCCGCTGATCAAAAACGCGATCCACGCCCTCGACGAGAAAGCAAAGCGCCAGGCCGCGCAAATACTGCTGCCAGAACGCTGGACACAAGCGACGATCGAACAGGCGCTCGGTGTGACGCTAGAGTGGCTGCAATCGGAGGGCCGGCAGCGCGTGCCGGGGATCACGGTTTCCGTCGCCGACCTCGCTCGCCACACCACCGAAGCGCTGTCCTTTGCCCTGGACGAGCACATCGCCGCCATGCCCGTTTGCCCCGCCGGGATCGCCGCATCCACATCTTGCCGTCCCGCCGGAATGAGCCGCGTCGCCTACGCCGCAACGTACAAACCGGACGCCCTGGCCTCCATCGGGCAAACGTTCGAGTTGCTTCCCGCCCAGGTCGATCTGTCCACCGCAGTCACGATCTCGCCGCGCACCTTCCAGACGCCTCTGGCGGCGCTGGAGCAAATCCGACTGGCGATACAAACCGTTGATCGCGCCTGGAATGGCGCCGCGTTTTTGTGTCTGCTCGCGACCCTCGGATTGCTCTTGAGCAGCGCCGTGTCGATCCGGGCGACATTTTGCTGGGGAGGTCTGGCCCTGTTTGTGATCGCCGCGCGTACCTGGGCGCTGTGCATACTCGCGCCGAGTTTTGCGCCGGCGCTGCTCCCGCGACCCGGCCCGGCGGCCAACGCCATGCTCAACGGCCTGCTGGAACGCGCGTTGACCGACCTGGCCTGGACGATCCACGCCCGGCTGTTCCCGGCCGCGCTTGTTCTGGCGGCGCTCGGCCTGACGCTGATCGCCGCCGGCGGGTTGCTGCCGGCAAGGTCGTCCCAATACTCGCCTCGCTGCGCAGCGCGCGCGATCATGATCGCTCTGTCCGCCGGCGTCTTGATCTGGTACGCCTACCTGGACCTGGGACGGCGACAATACGAACAGGCATACGCCGCGCACCGCGCCGGCGACGTCTCGCGCGCCGTGACCGGCTACCGGTGGATCGCACGACTTTATCCCTTTCGCATCGACGATTTTGTCCAAAAGGCGCACGCCAAACTGCGCGAGGGCGATCGATTCATGCTGGCAGAACAAGCATACCACGCGGGCAAATATGAATCGGCGGCCCGGCAGTACGAAGCATTGTTGGCCCAATCACCCGCCATCGCCCTGCAAGAGCAGGCCCGGCCGCACCTGATGACGTCGCTCTATCATTGGGCCGAATCGCTGCGCAACGAGGGCGAATACGAGCGCGCGCTCGACCGCTATCATTTCATCCAAACCGAGTTTCGAGATCGCGAGATCAATCAATCGCTCGCCAGCCTTTATTTCGACTGGGGCGACGCGCTGCTGCAAAGCGGCGATCATCAAGCCGCGATCGCCACGTACCGGCGGCTCACCGTCGATGTCGTGAACGCGCGCCTGTGGTCAGAGGCAGACGCGCACGCCCGGCAAGCCTACTGCGCCTGGAGCCAGTTCCTCCACGAGCAGGGTCAAATCGAACAAGCGCGCCGCGTCTGCCAACAATTTGAACAGGCCTTCCCAGACTCGGAGGCTGGTCGCTGCCCGGCGTGCAATTGACAGGGACGCCGAATAGCTTTATACTGTCTATAAGCGTCTGACATTTAACCAATTGAGCAAAGGAGTGAAAAAAAATGAGTCCCTTGAAGCAAAAATTATCCCCCGATGACGGCCTCAAAAAGCCCACCGGTTCCGCCCAACTCAGCGGCGGGCTGCGGAGGGAAAAGACAGAACCCGCCCCGCCCGAACCAAAGACCTATGTCATCCAGACTGGCGACACGCTGGGCAAAATCGCCAAGGCAATGTACGGCGACGCCTCTCGCTGGCAAGAAATCTATCAGGCCAACAAGGACGTCATCGCCAACCCAGACGTGATCCAGGTCGGCGTCGAGCTAAAAATACCCTGAATCCTGCCCAACCCCAGGATCAAAAAAGACCAGGTCTGTTGTCGAGACCTGGTCTCTTGTTTTACCATCGCTGGCCCGCGCCATCGGCCTACCGCCGCCTGCTTACGGCGGCGCAAATCCCCGCCCCTGGGACGCTAGATCGGCAGCGGCGCGATCACCTGCGACGAAGCAAACATCCACGCGACCAGCATCGCGTTGACGAACGCGCCCAGATAAATTTTGCCGGTGAGCATGTAAAACCAGGTCGAGATTGGCGCCATCATTGCCAACACGCCAATGATGTGAACGAGATTGATCACGAACGAGACAAACATCCCCCCCGGCCCGACAAAGGGGATAAAACCGGTCAGGAACAAGGGGACATATTGAAGCATCAAAAAGAGCACAATCGGCGCAATCTGGGCCAAGAGATTAGAAGCCGTCCAGAACCCCCAAGTCCCAAGCCACGTCTTCCGACGCGGGCGACGCAGCTGCCCGTGTAAAAACACGCCATTGAGAACAAAGCCCAGCGTCAACAAGGGCAGATAGAGCAAAAACATCAAAAAGCGATAGGGCGTCAAGTCGCTGGCAAAAGGAAAGATGAAACGGAAATCGACGAGCAAGAGCTGCTCCAGCGCGTATTCGCCCAGATAGGCCCAAGCAACCAGGATGGCGGCCAACAGCGCGGTCTCACCGAGCCGGCGCCACTTGTGCCCCTCGTAAGCGAGACCGAGATCGGACAGAGTCAAGGCCGGCGGCTGCTTTTTGAACCAGCGACGAAACAGCACATAGCCGATCACGTTGCTCCACACAAACCACCACACAATACCGTTGACCATCATCATTGGAAACAGCCGATCGATGCGAATCACGTAAACGTGCAGCCCAAACAGGACAAAAATCAGCGGCAAATAAAGCCACATCAGCAAGCCGTTGACGGCGAAAAATTTCCAGTACGCTGCGCCGGTACAAGCATATTTGTCCAAAGGCAACCCCGGCAGCGATTTGAACGGCCCAACCTGGATCAACAAGACGCTCAAAGGCAGCAGCGAGGCGAAACAAGCCAGCATCGCCGCCAATGTTGACCATTCTTTGAGCGGCCAAATCTGGCGATCGGCGTCGATCCAATAGGATGCGGGCGGCGCGAGCGCCTCGCGCATCCAGCGCGTCGCCTCGGCGATGGCCGCGCGGCTGTGCGATTCCTGAACATGCGTGGTGCGCGGCACAAAGACGCGCCGCGCCGTGCCCTGGGCAAAATCGCCATAGGTGACGCCAAACTGCGGGGCATCGACGGGAATGACCCGGCGAGTTTGGGGCGAGTTCATCCACTCGGCCTCAAAATCCCGCGTGCCCGTCATCCGTTTGCGATATTCGTCCCACCGGCCCAGAATCATCAACATATTCCTGGGCATATCCTCGGAGGCTTCCAGCGTATAGGCAAACCCCGAAATGACCAGCGCCCGCACGGCCGGCTCGTGCAGAGCCACGGTATAGGCCATCTCGGCCCCCAGGCTATGCCCCATCATCCCGACCCGGCGTGGATCGACCAGGGACAAAGCTTGCAGATATTTGAACGCCGCCGCGCCGCCATAGGTCACGTCGAACCCCGGGTCGTCGGGGCGACCGGGCAGCCCCGAATTGCCCCGCCCAATAGCGTCGATGTTGAGCACGACAAAACCCCGCCGTCCCAACTCGATGCAATAAGCGTCGCCGGTCTCGCGGTTGTTCTGATAGCCGTGGATATAGACGACGCCCGGCAGCAGAACGTCGTCGGGCGCGCCGCGCGGTCGAAACAGTTTGGCGCGAATGGGAATACCGTTATCATTCTCGAAAACGACGTTACGCACCTCAACCTTGCCGAAATCTCGCTGGGTGAGCGAGGCCGTCACCGTCGCACCAACCCAAACGAGCAAACAAAGCGCCGTCGCGACGACAAACTTGACTCGATGCCTGGCATTCAAGACCTCGCTCATCATCATTGACACCCTCCTCTCGAACGCCGCCGCGACCCATTACGGCAGCACGGCGATACAATCCACCTCGATGGCAATCCTGGCCAAATCCGACTGCACAGTTGTACGCGCCGGATACGGCTCGCACAAAAACTGCTGGTAAACCTCGTTAAAGACGGGAAAATCATCCATGTTGGCCAGATAGGCATTGATCTTGACCACATGCGCCCACGACGTGCCCGCCGCCTCGAGCAACACGCCAATGTTTTGCAAAGTCAACTCGGCCTGCTCCCGAAAACTCGCCAAACGCAGCGCCCCCGTCTCTGGATCGACCGGCCCCTGACCGGAGATAAACACCTGCGCGCCCTGGGCCACAATCGCCTGCGAGTACGGCCCTTGCGGAACCGCGCCTTTTTCTGTAAAAATCGATTTTTTCATCCCTTTTTCCCTCCATCACGCTGAACCCAATTTGCCATATCATACTCGCTTTGACCGAATTAGACAACTCGACACCAGATAACTTGCCATCATTCAGAAAAGATGATACAATTTTCATATTGTCCTACTGCTCGATCGACAAGGGGGCGGCGTCCGAGCAGTCCGTCCATTGAGAGGAACGTATGATGAGTGAGAAAACCGACAATACATCAGGCCAAAACCAGCAACAAAAGATCGAGCACCTCTTGAAACTGTTAGAAGTCACACGCCGCCTGAACGAAACACTCAGCCTGGAAATGCAGCTCCAGCTTATTCACGAGGCCAGCACCGAACTAACCGAAACCGAAGTCGGTTCGACCTTTCTCAAAGATAGCAAAACCAACGAACTTTTTTTCCTATCCGCCACCGGCGAGGCCGGCGAAAAGCTGAAACGCATCCCCGTGCCGATGGACAAAAGCATCGCCGGCTGGGTTGTCGCCACCGGCGAGGCCGCGGTCGTCAACGACGTCAAAAACGACCGCCGCCATTTTGGCAAAACCGACGATGAAACCAGCTTTGAGACGCGCTCTGTCCTGGCCGTGCCTCTGATCCGACGCGGCAACATCATTGGCGCACTCGAAGTCGTCAACAAGAAAAACGACCAGCTTTTCACCGACGACGACCTGGAACTGTTGACCACCCTGGCCGCCCAGGCCGCCGTCTCGATTGAAAACGCGCGCCTCTTTGAACAAAGCGACCTCGTCTCCGAGGTCGTCCACGAGCTGCGCACGCCAATGACCTCGATCATTGGCTATAGCAAAATGCTCAACATGCCCGGCATCCCCCCAGAAACCAAAAGACAATTTGCCGAAACCATCTACCGCGAGGCCAACCGTCTGGGCAAAATGGTCAACGACTTTTTAGAGTGGGCGCGCCTCGAATCAGGACGCATCCGTTTTGAACAAAAAGCGGTCAATATGCGAGAACTGATCGGGGACACGGTCCTGATCATCGAACCGCAAGCCCAGGAACGCGGCATCACCGTCGCAAAGAGACTGCCCGAAGGCGATCTAACCGTGATCGGCGACGAAACGCGACTCAAACAAGTGCTGCTCAACCTGGCCAGCAACGGCGTCAAATACAACCGCGAAAACGGGCAGCTGGACTTTGATGTCCAATTCCAGGACGACTATCTCGCCATATCGGTGCGCGACACGGGCGTTGGCATCCCGCCGGAAAGCCTGGACAAACTCTTTCAACGCTTTTACCGCGTCCCCGGCACCGAGAACGTGGTGCGCGGCACCGGACTTGGGCTGAACATTGCCAAATCATTGGTCGAGGCCCAAGGCGGAAAATTAAAAGTCGAAAGCGCCGTCGGCGTGGGAACGACATTTACCATCTTGATGCCATTGACAGCGTCAGAATAGCCAAACCGGCGCCAGCGACTCGCCTGGCCGGCTGATCTCGCGTCAGGGCGCAACCATATCAGATCAAATGGGCAAACCTCTTTTGGTTTGCCCATCACTTTCACTCTTGGAGCAAATATGTCAAAACGTATCTGGATCGTCCTTTTCCTGACCGGCGCGCTGATCGCGGCGCTGGTCGCCTGCCGGCCGCAAACCACGCAGGTGACGCAATCGACGCCGTCACCCACGACCGCCGTTCAACCGCCGACGGCGACGGTAGAAAAAAGCCCCACCCCGCTTCCAACCCGGCCGCCGGCAGACACCCCAACCGCCGCGCCGACCAATACCTCACCGCCTACCTCACCGCCCACCGCGACGCCGGCCCAGGTCGAGCCAACGCCGACGACGGCCCAGGACAACCCGCCGCCCACGCCAACCCCGCCCTGGCAAATCCCGGGCGTGCAAGACAACGATTGGACAAAAGGAGGGGAAAACGCCGGGCTGATCATTGTCGAATACGCCGACTTTCAGTGACCGGCCTGTGCGGGGTCGGCGACCCTGCTCAAGCGTCTGGTAGACGCTTTCCCCGAAAAACTAGAGGTTATTTTCCGTCACTTTCCATTGAGCAGCATTCACGACAAAGCCATCCTGGCCGCTCAAGCCGCCGAAGCCGCCGGCGCCCAGGGCAAATTCTGGGAGATGCACGACCTGTTGTTCGAGCGCCAACGCGCCTGGGCGGGACTGACGCCGGCCCAGGCCAAAAGCACAATGATCGAATACGCGCAAGAACTGGGCCTCGACACCGAACAATTTACCGCCGCCCTGGACAACGAGACTTACCTCGACGCGGTGAAAACGGCCTACACGCACGCAACCGAGTTGGGGCTTCCCGGCACGCCGACCCTGTTCCTGAACGGCCAATACTATGACGGGCCGCGCAGCGACTTTGTGCTCGGCGGCCTGACCAAACTCTACAACTATGACGGCCCCCAATACAGCTCGCCGCCGACGATGCAGATCGATCCGGCCAAGGCGTACTTTGCCAATGTCGAGACCAACAAGGGGCATTTTTGCATCGAACTCTATGCCGACAAGGCGCCAATCACAGTGAACAACTTTGTCTTTCTAGCCAACGAAGGGTTTTACGACGGCGCGCCGTTCCATCGCGTCTTGCCCGGATTTATGGCCCAAACCGGCGACCCTTCGGGCAGTGGATTCGGCGGCCCCGGCTATCGCTTTGACAACGAGATCCACGCCGATCTCAAGCATGACGGACCTGGCGTCGTCTCGATGGCCAACGCCGGGCCGAACACCAACGGCAGCCAGTTCTTTATCACCTACAAGGCCGTACCCGACCTGGACGGCGGGTACTCGATTTTCGGACAGGTGGTAAAAGGAATGAACGTGGTGGAAAGCATTGCGCCGCGAGACCCGCAGCAAGACCCCTACGCGCCGGCCGACGTGATCAAGACGATCACGATCAGTTCACAATGTGACGACTAGTAGTCCACCACAGTGATTATGACAGGTTATATGAATTCAAGCAACGCCTG
>CAYZYE010000195.1:0-7326 GCA_964481205.1 uncultured Anaerolineae bacterium
GTATCGTCTTGTAATTTTCGAGTTGATGGTTTGGTAGCATAGCCCTTTGTGGGCGGAGGATTCAATAGTGAACAAAATTGTACTCGATGGCGAGTGTTTGACGATGAAAGAGGTGGTGCGTGTTGCTTGTGCGCCATCCAAAGGTGAGAAAATAGAGGTCGTTCTGGCCGATTCTGCCGTGGAGCGGGTGCGGCGCGCCGAATGTGCCGTCGCCGGGTTTGTGGAACGCGGCGAGATCGTTTATGGCGTGACCACCGGTTTTGGCGCGTTCAAGGACCGGATCATTCCACCAGATCAGGTGCGGCGGCTCCAGCGCAATATTTTGATGAGCCATGCGGTGGGGGTGGGCGATCCGCTGGATGAGGCGACGACGCGGGCAATGATGTTGATTCGCGCCAATACGCTGGCCAAGGGGCATTCGGGCATCCGCGAGGAGACGTTGCGGCTGTTGCTGGCTATGATCAACCGGGGCGTTCATCCGGTTGTGCCGTGCCAGGGATCGTTGGGCGCCAGCGGCGATCTGGCGCCGTTGGCGCACATGTCGCTGCCGTTGATCGGATTGGGCGAAGCGGTTTATCGCGGCCGGGTGTTGCCGGGCGCAGAGGCGATGGCCGGCGCCGGCCTCGCGCCGGTGACGTTGGAGGCCAAAGAGGGGCTGGCGCTCACCAATGGCACGGCGTTTATGGCCGCCGTCGGCGCGTTGACCACGGTGCGGGCCGAAAACCTGGCCTGCGTGGCCGACGTGGCCGGCGCGTTGAGCCTGGAGGCGCTGCACGGCACCCCCAACGCTTTCGACGAACGGATTCACGCGGCGCGCCCCCATCCCAGACAGGTAAAATGCGCGGCGTTTATCCGCCGGTTGGTCGCTGGCAGCACGTTTCTTCGCGGCGATGATCCGCTGAACGTCCAGGATGCGTATACGCTGCGTTGTATTCCCCAGGTTCACGGCGCGGTGCATGAGGCGATCTGGTACGCGCGCGGTGTGCTCGAGATCGAGTTGAACGCTGCGACCGACAATCCACTGATCTTTTTCGACGCGGCGGGCGCGCCCACGGTCCTGTCTGGCGGCAACTTTCACGGCGAACCGCTGGCGATTGCCATGGACTATATGTCGCTGGCGCTGACCGAGTTGGGAAATATGTCCGAACGGCGTTTGACCCGCCTCACCGATGAAGCGAGTAATAGCGAGACGTTGCCCGCATTTTTGATCAAGCACGGGGGGTTGAATTCGGGGTTTATGCTCACCCAATACACGGCGGCGGCGCTGGCTTCGGAGAACAAGGTGCTCGCTCATCCCGCCAGCGTTGACACCATTCCCACGTCGGCCAACACCGAGGATCACGTCAGTATGGGGCCGGCCGCCGCCCGGCAGGCCAGCCAGATTGTGGACAATGTGGAGCGTATTTTGGCGATCGAGTTGTTTGCCGCCGCCCAGGGTATCGACTTTAGGCGTGAGGTGTTGGGGCCGGACACGGCGTTGGGTCGAGGCACGGCCCCGGCATACGCGCTGGTGCGACAGAATGCGCCTTTTTTGGAACATGACGCGGTCATGTATCCCTATATCGAGGCCGTGCGCCGGCTCGTTGCCAGCGGCGAATTGATTCAGGCGGTCCGGGAAGCGTTGCCCGAAATGCGTTCTTTGTTTGGCTGAATTGCTATGCCGGTTTTAGCGTCCAGGCCTGCAATTTGCCCAGTTTGAGCAGTGGATCGCCGTCAAAGTCGGGCGGAAAGACCGTCCAGTCCCAGCCGACGTGACCGGGGACATACTGCGCCTGGATGAAACGGCCCGTCACGACCGGCGTATCGGCGCCATCGCCATCGATCCAGCGCAGCAGCGCGGGGCCGACGGTAGCCACAAAGTCGGCGGGCGAAAGCCAGTTGCGGCCAATCTGCACCTCGGCGGGCATGTGACCGTGATGGTCGAGGGCGGCGTCTTCAAACAGGCAGGTGCCAAAGATGTCGTCAAGCGACAATCGCTCGGCGGCGACCTCGGTGTGCGGCGCTTTGATGGGGCCATCGACATAGCGGTAGGGGAGCGCGCGCGGCCAGCGCCCGCTGCGGACGCGCTCGGCCAGCAGTTTGACCGTCAGGGCAAAAATTTCGCCGGGCGACAAAAACGCGCCATCGATCGCCTGGTGGGTGACGCCGCCGGCCATGTTGGCGGCCAGCCGGGCGATCTCGCGCGGGGTATAGACGCGCCCCTGGGCGCGGTCGGGGAAAATGGAGGGCGCGTCGGCGGCGGTGACAAACCGGACGTCGGGCAGCGATTGGGCAAAGGTCAAAAAATCGTCCATAGCGGTGTAGCGGGCCTGGCTTTCGGCGGTGGGCAGCAACGGCGCCGGCCGCCACTGCTCGCGCGGCGTGTTTTTCCCCCGGTTAAAGTTGACGCCGTCCCAAAACTGGGTGGTGACAAATTCGCACTCGTGGGCATAGAGGCTGACGACGCCGCCGGCGGCGCGCTGCTCGTCGACCAGGCGCGCCAACTGCGTCTGGCGCTTGGCCATCTCGGCGGCGCCGCGCCCCACGCCAATGTGCATCAGCCCATCGACGCTGAGGATGCTGAGAATGTCGTTGTAGCGATGCGGCCGGCGGTCGAGGTTGATCCACGGCCCGGCGTCGAGATAGGTGGGGATGCCCCATTTGCGCAGCGCGGGGTAGACCTGGGGCGCCCACGAGCCGCCCGGCTGTCCATAGCACGAGGGCGCGCGGCCAAATACCTGGCGGAGCGTGTCCACCCCCTCTTGTTCGCGGCGCACAAACTCGTCGATGCCCTCTTGCCAGCCTTTGTCGAGCAGGTATTCGCTGATGCTGGGCGGTTTGCTGTGAAAATCGGTGTGATAGCCAATGTCCTGGGCCAGCAGTTTGGCCAGGGTTTCATAGTGGCCGCGTCGCTTTAGCCCACGCACTTTTTCCCCGACCATTTTGAATGTCGCCTTGAGCTTGTGTCGTTCCAAGATGTCGACCAATTGGCCCAGGGCGATGTCGCTTTCAGGGGTGATGTAATCTTCGACGTCGAACCATAAAAAGACGTGAACAGTCATCTTGTTACCTCAACTTTCGTCGCGGCAGGACTTGGCCTGCGAGGGTGGTATACGATGGGTAGAGGTTGCAGGTCAGGCAGCAGTGGACGGGGACGATGGCGACCAGATCGCCGATGTCGATTTGCTCAATCAACGCCGGCGGCGCCTGGATGATGCCATGTTCTTGCGAGATCGAGATCACCGGGGCGTCGAGGTAGAGCGTGTCCAACCAATCCTGGTTCAAGGACGCGAGCGCGCCGTATATGGGTTTGCCGTTTGTCCCAGGCCACGAATCTTTGGACAGATGCACCGCGCCGCCGTATACGACAATCTGCCCGCGCTCCGGGTAGAGGCCGATGACCGGGCAGGCGACGGCGACGGCAATTTCTTGCGCCCGGCATGCCCCGATGTCGAGCTGCATCAGGTCGTAAAAGACGAACGTGCCGGGGCGCAGTTCATCGACGGCTGAGAAATCATCGACAATGCTGCTGGTGGGGGTGTCGCCGATCGAGATGTCGCAGCGCGCCATTCCTTGTCTCAGCAGGGCGGCTTTGAGCGCCGCCATCTTGGCGACGGTGTCGGCGTATACGCCGCGAATGCCGCCGGCGCTGCGTTCGCGGTAGCTTTGCCCGCTGTGGGTGAGGATGCCGGCAAAATCCATTTTGGCCGCTTGCTGGATTTGTCGCGCCAGGGCGACGACTGCTTTTTCCCGGTCCCAGCGGATGCCGGTGCGGTATGCGCCGATGTCGACCTTGATCCACACCTGGACGCGCTGTTCGAGGGCGGCGTCCAACGCGGCGAGGGTACCGGGCGAATCGACCAGCAAGTGGAGGCGGATTTCGCCGGCCAGGGCGTTGATTTTGTCCATTTCCAGCGTGTTGGCGACGATGGCGACGGTGATGTCGCGCCAGCCGTGATCGGCAAAGTAGCGCGCCATGTCGAGTGAAGAGACGGCGATCGCGTTGACGCCGTGGGGGCGGAACCATTCGCCGATTTCGGCGCATTGGTGGGTTTTGAAATGGGGGCGAAAGCGTGTGCCGGATTTTTTGGCCTTGGCGGCGATGGCCTCGATGTTTCGTTTGACCTGCGTCTCGCTGATGACGACGGTGGGCTGCACGATGCCCAGTGATTTGAGAAAAGTGGATGTGTTTTTCATGACGTTTCGCGGCCCTGGTATTGTTTCTTGTAATATTCCAGATATTCGCCGGTTTTGATCTTGCGCCACCACCACTCGTTGTCCACGTACCATTTGACCGTTTTTTCGATTGCTTCGGCAAAGACATGCCTCGGCTCCCAGCCCAGCGCGCCGATTTTGTCACAGTTGACCGAGTAGCGGCGGTCGTGGCCGGGACGGTCGGTGATCGGTTGGATCAGTGACAAAGGTTTGCCCAGCAGGTCGAGGATGGCGTGGGTCATGACAATGTTTTCCGTTTCGACGCCGCTGCCAATGTTGTAAATTTCACCAGGCTGGCCTCGGTGCAGCACCACGTCGATGCCCTCGCAGTGATCGAGCACGTATTGGTAATCGCGCATCTGACGACCGTCGCCGTACAGCGGCAGCGGCAGGTCGTCGATGGCGTTGGTGATGAACAGGGGCACGACTTTTTCAGGATACTGGTACGGGCCAATGTTGTTCGTGCCGCGCGTGATCGTCGCCGGGAGGCCAAAGCTGGCGTGGTAGGCCAGGCACATCAGATCGCCGCCCGCTTTGCTGGCCGAGTAGGGGCTGCGGGTGTGCAGCGGGTCGGTTTCGAGTGAGGAACCGGTGAGCACCTGACCGTATACTTCGTCGGTGCTGACCTGGTGGTAACGCTCGACCTGGTATTTTTTGGCCGCTTCGAGCAGGACGTGTGTGCCAAATACGTCGGTGATGATAAAGCCGCCCGGTTCGATCAGCGAGCGATCGACGTGGCTTTCGGCGGCAAAGTTGATGATGGCGTCGATGGCGTATTTTTGCATTACCTCATCGACGCGCGCCGCGTCGGCGATGTCGCCTTTTTCAAAGGTATAGCGGCCGGCAAACTGTTCGGCAACGTCTTGCAGGTTGTCCGCGTTGCCGGCATAGGTCATTTTGTCATAGACAACAATGTGATAATCGGGGTATGTTTGGAGCATATAGCGCACAAAGTTGGAGCCGATGAAACCGGCCCCGCCAGTGACCATCAAGTTTTTCATCATGCCTCTCTATGATTCACTACCGGATGTTTTATAATGTGGGGCGGATTGTACCACATCTCTGATAAAAGGCCAAGGTGTTTGCGCCGGCCGGCGTTTGCGCGATGCCCGGTGACGTGATACAATTTGCCGCCGTTTGGAAAAAACAATTGGAGGATAGATGATGACCTTGTCTCCGTCAGAACGAATTCACAAGCACCTGATCGCTCTATATGGCGCGCCGGCGGCGGCCGAGATGTGGTCGAAACTCGGCGCCCGGTTGGACGTATTCAGGCGCAAACATCCACAGATCGCCCAAGATCGGCGTCCTTTGTCGGAGCGGTTGAGCCAGCGCGACGCGATTTTGATCACCTATGGCGATCAAGTGCGGGAGCCGGGCCGGCCGCCGCTGCAATCGCTGGCCGATTTTGCCGGGCAGTATCTCGACGGTGTGGTCAGCGGCATTCACATTTTGCCTTTTTATCCTTACTCGTCCGATGATGGCTTTTCGGTGATCGACTACCGGCGGGTCAATCCGGCGTGGGGCGATTGGTCGGATGTGGCCCGCCTGGGGCGGCGTTTTCGCCTGATGTTCGACGGCGTGATCAACCACATTTCGCAGCACAGCGATTGGTTCCAGCGTTACCGGCGCGGCGAAGCGCCGTATACCAGCTATTTTATCACCGTCGATCCCGGTACTGACCTGTCGATGGTCGTCCGTCCGCGCGCGTTGCCGCTGCTGACCGCCGTGCAGACCGTCGATGGCGTCAGGCATGTCTGGACCACGTTCAGCGCCGACCAGATCGATCTCGATTATCATAGCCCGGCGTTGATGTTAGAGATCGTTGACCTGTTTTTGTTTTACGTCGACCGGGGCGCAGAGTTGATTCGCCTGGACGCCATTGCCTATTTGTGGAAGGAAATCGGCACGACGTGCATCCACCTTGGGCAGGTTCACGAGGTGGTCAAATTGTTTCGCGCCGTGCTCGACGCCGCCGCGCCGGGGGTGATGATGATCACCGAGACCAATGTTCCGCACGAGGAGAATGTGAGCTATTTCGGTGCGCCGCTGCCGTCGGGAGGCACAGACGAGGCGCAGTTGGTCTACCAGTTTTCGCTTGCGCCGTTGGTGATGCACAGCATCCTCAGCGGCGACGCGACTGCGCTTTCGCGGTGGGCCGACGGGTTGGGCGATGCGCCCAAGGGGGTGACTTTTTTCAATTTCACCGCCTCGCACGATGGCGTTGGGGTGCGGCCGGCCGAGGGGCTGCTGACCGGGGCGGAAATCCAGGCTTTGGCCGACCGCGTTGTGGCCCACGGCGGGCGCGTTTCGTACAAAACGAACGCCGACGGCAGCGTCAGCCCTTATGAGCTGAATATTTCTTATATTGACGCGCTGTCCGATCCACATGCCGATGAGCCGCTGGCGGTGCAGGCGGCCCGGTTTATGGTCAGCCAGGCGATCATGCTGGCGATGGCCGGCGTGCCGGGGATTTATGTCCACAGCCTGTTTGGTTCGCGCAGTTGGGTCGAAGGGATGGCGCAGAGCGGCCACAACCGCACGATCAACCGGCAGAAATTTACGCGCGCCGCGCTGGAAAGCGAATTGGGCGATCCAACCTCGCTGCGCGCCCGCGTTTTTGGGGCGTATCGAAACCTGCTCCGCGCCCGCGCCGCGGACGAGGCTTTTCACCCTTTTGCCGCGCAGCAAATATTGACGCTCAACCGGGGCGTTTTTGCGCTGCTGCGCACCTCGATGGACGGCGGCAGCCGCGTGTTGTGCCTGCACAATGTCTCTGCCCGGCCTCAGCGCGTGCGCGTCGACCGGATCGGCGCGGCCTGGCGCGATCTGCTGACCGGCGAAATGGGCAGCTCGAATATGCTCGAATTACCTCCCTATGCCGTGCGTTGGCTCAAAGGGACAGACCAGGGCTGTTCAATTCTACAACCCAGCGGTTGAAACCGCGTTTGGCGAGCCGTTGGCTGGTCGTCCCTCTACAGCGACGAGTCCCCACCAGCGGCGGCGTCCACGCAGGTGGGACGCCCGGCTTTAGCCCGCCAGCGGTGACTTTAGTCACAAATTAGAATTGAACAGCCCTAGGACAGACATCCCCTGAATGCTTGCATCGGCGCTTTTTTCAGCGGCTTGTTA
>CAYZYE010000196.1:0-7281 GCA_964481205.1 uncultured Anaerolineae bacterium
CCAAATAGTCAGGAGGATGTAAAATATGAAGTATCGCGTATTGGGACGTACCGGTGTTCAGGTGTCACCGCTCTGTTTTGGTACGATGTCGTTTGGCGGCGATGCAGATGAAGCAATGTCGGCCAAAATGTTTCATCGCTGCCGGGAGGCGGGGATCAACTTTTTCGACTGCGCCAATGTCTATTCGGCGGGCAAGGCGGAAGAGATATTGGGCCGGCTGGTCGCCGATTGCCGCGACGAGTTGGTGTTGACTTCCAAGTTTCATTTTCCCATGGGCGGCGATGTCAATGCGCGCGGCGCGTCGCGCCGCCACATCATGTTGGCCGTCGAGGGGAGTTTGAGACGTTTGGGGACGGATCGCCTCGATCTGTATTTTGTGCATAGCTTTGATGCGTTGACGCCAATCGAGGAGACGCTGCGTGCATTAGATGATCTGGTGCGGCAGGGCAAGATTTTGTACCCGGCGGTGAGTAACTGGGCGGCCTGGCAGATCGCCAAAGCGTTGGGCATTTCGGCTCGGGAAGGGCTGGCTCGTTTCGAGTGTATTCAGCCAATGTACAACCTGGTCAAGCGTCAGGCCGAGGTCGAGATTTTGCCGCTGGCCTTGTCGGAGCAGCTGGGCGTGATTTCTTATAGCCCGTTGGGCGGCGGCTTGCTCACCGGCAAGTACGACGCCGGGCGCAGGCCGGAGGTTGGGCGATTGGTCAGTAACGAGATGTATACGCGCCGCTATGGTTTGCCCCTTTATTACGAGATCGCCGGGCGTTTTACGGCGCACGCACGCGAGCGGGGGGTGCATCCGGTGTCGCTGGCCGTGGCCTGGGTGATGTCGAATCCGGCGTTGACCGCGCCGATCGTTGGCGCGCGCAATGTCGATCAATTGGCCGCTTCATTGGCCGCGCTCGATGTCGAGATGACGCCTGAATGGCGGGCCGAGATTTCCGCTTTGTCTGTCGAACCGCCGCCGCCCACCGATCGCCTGGAGGAAAAAAGTGGGGTGCTCTATGCCGGGGCCAGAGCAAAATGACCAACCGGAATCGCTTTGTCTTTTGCCGGGCAATTTGCGTCCAGTTGTGTCTTGGTGTAGAATCTGCTCAATGACAAGCGATTGGATGGGGGGATCAGGCTAGGAGGCAACATGGTGGTGACAAGTCTCGAAGAGTTTCGGCAAATGCTGCTCCAGGAGCGAGAGCGTTTGCAGGCGCAGTTGGCGCACGAGACGCCTTGGGCCAACGATCACATGGGCTATGGCACTCATATCGCCGACGACGGCACGGAGGCCTTTGAGCAGACCAAAGATCAAGCGATGCGCGCGCGCATCGAGGATACATTGCAGAGCGTCAAAGAGGCGTTGCAGAAATTTGCCCAGGGCACGTATGGCGTTTGCGAAGAGTGTGAGCAAAAGATCGACTGGGCGCGTTTGGAGGCCAAGCCGCACGCCTCGCTGTGTATGAAATGCAAACAACGACAGGATTTCAGGGTATAGATTGGAGCATTGTGTTCAAAAAAGGTTGGTGGATTCTGCCCGTGGTGGCTCTTGCTGTGCTGGCTGCCGATCAGACGACCAAGTTTGTGGTGACATCCAGCCTGGAATTGTACGAGTCGTGGGCGCCGGTTCCGGCGTTGGCAGGTTGGTTTGACATTCAGTATGTGACCAATACCGGGTCGGCTTTTGGGATGTTTCAAAACGGCGCTCCGATTTTTGTCGTGATCTCGATCATTGTCTCGGCGGCGATTTTGATTTACCATGCTACTTTGCCCGACGGGCAGTCACTGATGCGGTTTTGTATGGGGTTGCAACTGGGCGGGGCGTTGGGCAATTTGTTCGACCGCTTTTTGTTGGGATATGTCGTGGATTTTCTCAATTTTCATTTTTGGCCGGTGTTCAACGTGGCCGATATGTCTATTGTCTGTGGTGTGGCCTTGCTCGCGCTTGTTTTGCTGTACGAGGATCGTCAAGAACGGAGCGCCTTTGTGGCCGGAAAGAACGCCGGCGAATGGGTTGATGACCAGGTCGCGTCAGAGTAGAATTTCGATTTTGAAAATTCCGCCGCTTGCGGCGGTTTTTTTTGGTGTGTTTCATCACCGTCAGCTCGTTTGAAACACACCTGTTTTTTTACCCCCTGGTGGATAAAGTGGCAGACATCGAATGGTTGGTCGTCGAGGCCGATATCGGCGACAAGCGCAGGCTCGATCAGTTTGTAGCGGCGCGTCTGAAAACGGTTTCCCGATCCCAGGTCGAGAAATGGATTCGCGCCGGCGACGTTGTGGTCAATGGCAAGCGCGTCAAGCCGGGCCGCAAACTGGCCGGCGGCGATGTCGTGGCGATCGCTGCGCCGCCAGAGAAAACACAGGCCTTGCAGCCGTGGGATGCGCCGCTGGTCGTGTTGTACGAAGACGCCGATTGCATTGTGGTCGACAAGCCGGCCGGCCTGGTGGTCCACCCGGCGGCCGGGCACCGTCAGGATACGCTGGTCAACGTCTTGTTGGCCCGTTATCCCGATCTGGCGTCGATGGCCGACCCGGACACGATCGCGGGGCAGCGACCGGGGATCGTGCATCGCCTGGACCGGGACACGTCGGGCGTGCTTGTCGTCGCCCGGAACCAGGCGGCCCGGCAGGCGTTGCAGCGGCAGTTCAAGGCGCGTCGCGTGGACAAGGCCTACCTGGCGCTGGTGCATGGGCGGCTTGGTGAAAGCGAGGGGCGCGTGAGCGCCGCCATTGGGCGCGATCCTCGACGCCGGAAACGGATGGCCGTTTTGCCCCACGGGCGGGAGGCCGTCACCGTGTACCGGGTGCAGCGCTTTTTCTTTACCCCGCATGGCGCGCGCCGCAATTACACTCTGCTTGGGGTTCGCCTCTTGACCGGACGCACGCACCAAATTCGCGTGCATTTGGCCCATATTGGACATCCGGTCGTCGGCGACGCGCTGTATGGACGGCGAAAACTGCACCTGGCCTGCCCGCGCCAGTTTTTGCACGCGCACAGCCTGGGATTCGATCACCCCACGACGGGCGAACGCCTGATCTTTGAATCGCCGCTGGCGGACGATTTGGCGGCGGTGCTGGAACAACTGCAAGCGGTCGTTTGATCCCACTCACCTGGTTTTCGGCATGCGCAGCCACTGCATCAAAAAGAGAAACAGCCAGCAGAACACCGTCCCCTCGATCAAGTAAACGCTGCCGATCATCCCCCAATTCAGGCGGATCAACCACCCTCCGGCCTGGCCGATGGCAAAACCCACCCAGGCGGCGGCCAGGTAAAAAAGCAGATCGCGCAGCGATCCGTTTCGCCACAGGTTAAAGATCGCTGCATACGCGCCGGCGATGGCGGCGGAAAGGACGATGGGGGGAGAAATTGGGAACATTGTTACCTCGAAAATGAACGCGCGATCAACCCGCCGCCCAGTACCACCTGACCGTCGTAAAAAACGACGCCTTGACCGGGGGTGATGTCGCGCAGCGGCCTGCTGAAACGCACATCGACTTGATTGTGATCGAGCGGCGTCACCACGGCCTGGGCGGGGCGCGCCCGGTAGCGGATTTTGGCGCTCACGGCGACCGGCGCGCGCGGCGCGACGCCGCTGACCCAGCGCACCTGGCCGGCGATCAGGCGGTCGCGGCCCAGTTCGCGTTGTGGGCCGACGATGAGGGCGTTTTGCGCCGTGTCGATGTCGAGCACGTACAGCGCTTCTGGCGCGGCGATCCCCAGACCGCCGCGTTGCCCGATGGTATAGGCCGCAAGTCCCCGGTGTCGTCCCACCTCGCGCCCACTGCGGTCGAAAATGGGCCCTGGAATGAGCGACTGTGGGGCGTAACGGTTTAGAAATCGGCGATAGTCATTGTCGTATACAAAGCACAAGTCCTGGCTTTCCTGGCTGTGGGCGGCCGGCAGGCCTCTGGCGGCGGCCATTTCGCGCACGCGATCCTTGGTCAGAGCGCCGAGTGGAAACAGGAGCCGCGCCAACTCGGTCTGCCCCAGCATGTACAGCGCATAAGACTGATCCTTGCGCGGGTCGATGCCCCGCAACAGTTGCCACCCGGCCTCCGGTGTCCGGCGAACGCGGGCATAGTGTCCGGTGGCGAACCGGTCGGCGCCCAGGTCGAGCGCGCGTTTGAGCAGCGCGCCAAATTTTAGGCGGCGGTTGCAGTACAGGCACGGGTTGGGCGTGCGCCCGGCGCTGTACTCGGCGATGAACCGGTCGACCACGTGCCGTTTGAACGGCGCGACCGCGTCGATCACGTGCAGGGGGATGTCCAGCGACTCGGCGACCTGACGAGCGCCTTGCGCCGGGGCCGGGCGGGCGGGCTGGTCGTCGTTGGGCGGCGTTTCCTGCCAGGTGTTCATTGTGATCCCAAAAATTTCGTGTCCCTGTTCGACGAGCAGCGCGGCCGCCATCGCGCTGTCCACCCCACCGCTCAAAGCCACGGCGACGCGCTCAGGGCACATTGGCCATTTCTCTTTCTACGGCCTCGGCCGGGCGCGCGACGAGCACGTCGCGTTGCTTGATCACGCGGTCTACGCGGTGCGCCAGGGCGTCATACGGCGGGTGGTTCAGCACGCGCAGCGGGCCGGCCGATTCGACCAGGGCGATCATTTCGCGGCGTGGAAATCGTTTGGATTCCCAGGCCAGGGTCATCGCGCCGCTGGGCGGCAGCAGCGAGGCCCAAACGGGCAGCGCCTGGGCCAGCAGCGTGGGCAATTGTCCCTGATGCTGGATGCCATAAGGCAGGTCGGCGACGATCAGGTGGGGGCGGAAACCAGAGATGAGCGCCGCCGATTCAACGGTGTCGCCGCAGGCCAGAATGCACCGTTTGGCCGACTGCGGCGCGTCGATGGTAAAAGACCACCTGGCGCCTATTTTTTTCAGCCGTTCTTTTTTCACCTCGTACTTGCGCCCGCGCAGATATTGTTTGAGAAAGGCGACGGTGGATTTGACATCCTGGGCGCTGCGCTCGACGCCGGCCACGTCGGCGCCCAGCACCATTGCGGTGAACAGCGTGGTTCCTCCACCGGACAGGGGATCAAAGACGCGCAGTGTGCGCCAGGGGCGGTGGGACAATGCGCTGCTAAAGCGGGCGATGTTGCACATAAAATGTGTAAAAAGCTCGTTTGTTTTTCCTCGATAGCGCCGCGTCATCGTCAAATCTGCCGCAAATGGCGGCTCGAATTCGGTTTCGATGGGGCGCAATAACGGCCCTGCGATTCTCCCCAATTTTTCGTAATAGATGAAAAAGGCGCTGGTCATCGCCAGCTGGCCCAACTCGCGCCGGTGAGCGTGGCTCAACCTGGTGAGCGAGAGAGCGCATTTCAGGTAATTTTGTCCGCCCTGCCGGACGGGCGTCATGGCGGTGATGTGCGCCCCCAATGGGCACAGCGTCAGTTCGTGCGCGGCCAGAGCGTCGGCGAGCGCGGCGTATTGTGTGCTGCGCTGTGGCGCGATTTGGGCGAGTAGGGTGAGCATGCGGGTTTTCCTCAAGGTGGGTCAGAGTTCTGAAATGTTGAACAGCGCCTGGAGCGCGCCGGTCAGGGCGTGTTCCAGATGTGCGCCAATTTGGTGGGGCGCGATCTCGCCGGTGCGCAGATCGGCGCGCAGGCGGCCCAGCCGGGTGTTCAGGCGGCGTCGTAACGAGGCGATGCTTTGCGTTGCGAGGGCGTCTGTCGGCGGTTGTTCTAACAGGTGGTTCAAGGTGTCTGCTCCCTCGCGCAGCGTCGCGTCCAGCGCCTCGATCCGGGTCAGTGCGTCTGGGGTCAGGCGAATGCTTCCCGGTAGCGCGTTGGCGGCCGGCGTTGGGCGGTTCTCTAGCGTTGCGCGGAGTTGGCGGGCATAGTTGGAGGCTTTGTGCAGCGAGGCGACGGTGCGGGCGAGTGTGTTCTGCGCCGTCGCGCCGGTCTCGCTTTGCCAGTCGATCTCGTGCAGCGTCGCGTCCAGCGTCTCGATCAGGTGCGCCGCGTCGCGGATCAATGCGCGACGGCACACTTGGAGTTTTGTGTGCAGCGAACGAGGCGCATTGCCTGTCCCAAGATCGCGTCCTGCGGCGGCGTCCGTCGCCAAGAGTTGGGTCAAATCGTCTGCAGAGAGCGGCCCGTCTGGCGCGGCGATGGCCGGGTGCGTGAGAATGGCGCGGACCGCCTCAAAGGCGGGGCGCTGCGCGCCGTCGCTGCCGATTGGCGCGTTCATTCCCCAGCGCGCCGATCCACCCACGTCGGGTGGGTCGGGGTTGGCGGCGACGGCCGGGCGGACGACGATTGCCGTGATCTGTTTGTTTTTGATGTGCTGCAAGCCCAGGATGGGGCGTCCGGTTGGCGCTGTCGCCGGTGTCCAGAATGGCTTGTTCCAGCCGGCGGTTCGCGCCAGTTTGATGTATGTCGCCCGGCTGTGGGCCTGACGCCATCTGGCAAATTGAACGCTCTCTGTGGTCGATGGGGCGCTCGCCAGACGCGCCTGGGAAAATGAGGTGTATGATGTGTGGTGCGCGGTGTTCAGCGCGGCGATCGTTGTGTAGCGTTTGCGGAGCCAGATGGGCCCAAGTGTCTGCGTGACGTGCGCGTTGTGGTCGGCGGGGTGGGTTTGATCGCCGAGTTGGACGGCGACAACGGACTCCAGGCAGGGTGCGGCGTTCAGCGTTTGCATCAGGTGTTCGAACCAGCGGCGGACGTATTCCAGGTACAGGGGGTGCAGCGCCGATGGGCGCGTCTGGCCCGCGCCGGTTTCGATCCAGGGTGTTCCGTCGGCGCGGCGGGCGAGGATCTCTGGGGCGCGTTTCAACAGCCAGAGTGGTGCGCCATGTCCCAGGACGCCGTCGCCGATCAGCGGGTCGATGCGGGCGATCAGTTTCAGACCCATGCCGGCGCACAGGTCGAGCAGCCCGAGCAGGTTGCGCCGGGGATGGCTTTGTCCGCTCAGGTCAAATTGCCCATCGTCGATTTCGTGCCAGCCCCAATAGATCGGCAGGACGACGGCGTCGGCGCCCAGCTGGCGCGCGCGGGTCAGGATCAGCGCCCAGTTGTGGCGCGCGATGCGGAAATAGTCTATTTGGGCCGCGCGCAGCACGGGAAATTGCCGGGGCGGCGGTCGAGCGGGCGCGTCCTGGTTGGGGGTTGCCCTGGTCGGCGGTGTGTTCGGGTTCATGTATGTGCTCCACCTGAGGTTATTGCAGCATATTGGTGTCCATTTTATCACACCCGGCCTCGATCCGCAACTGGGTTGGTAAAAAGGGGGGTATTCACTTTTGGGGCGAAACCGGGCCTCGGAATAGGGATTCCGAGGCTGCGGATTG
>CAYZYE010000197.1:0-7227 GCA_964481205.1 uncultured Anaerolineae bacterium
TGAATGGATAAGTATAAATCTTGGCAATACGTTGCGCGCGAACATTATCCGGCACATCGACCGGCTGCAAATGGGCCGTATCGACGGCCTCGCGATAGACCCCGCGCCATGCGGCCAGCCCGGCAGTGTGCGTCAACAGGTGGCGAAAGGTAACCTGGCTGCGATCCACCCATTGCCCGGCAAACGCCCCATCGACGGCCACCGGCTGCTTGGTGATCGGGTTCTCGGTGCCGCCGATCGGATGCCGTCCGGCAAACGCAGGCAGCACATCGGCAACAGGCGTGTCAAGCGCGATCCGGCCTTGCGTCGCCAGACGGAAAAAGGCGGTGCAGGTGAACAATTTGCTGACCGAGGCCAGGTCGAAAACACTGTCCATCTGCGCCGGGCGTTGCGCGTCCAACGGATCGAGGTCGCCATACGCGCGCTCGAAAACCGTCTGCCCCCGGTGGACAATCCGGATCGCCATCGCCGGCGCTACGCGGCCCACACTTTGGCGCAAGAGCCGGTCCAGCGGGGCAAAAGCGCCGTCCGGCAGCCCCTGGCGGATGACCCCGGCCAGACGTTCCAACTCGGCACGGGGCAAAAGGCGGGCCGGCCAGCGAATCGCCACCTGATCATCTGCGTAACGGGGCAGCAGGTGAATGTGAAAATGAAACTCGCTCTGCTGCGCTGCCGCTCCGTTGGCCTGAAACAAGTTGAGTCCTTGTGGATGGATCGTCGCCCGGATCGCGCGGGCGATGCGTGTGGCGGTCTGAAACAACCTCGCCGCCAATGCGTCGTCCAACTCGTAAATGTCGGTCACGTGCCGGCGCGGTATGATCAACACTTTGCCCGGATTGGGTTGGTTGATGTCCAGCAACGCGATCACTTGATCGTCCTGGTAGACAATGCTGGCCGGGGCCTGCCCGGCCGCAATTTGGCAAAACACACAATCCAAACATGGACTCATTGTAACACAACCTTTATTTTCATCTATTGACACTCTGCACCATATTTGTTACAATGGCAGAGATCCCGTCTGTGTTGTGATCGGGCATTTCCAGAAAAATAACTGGCCCACGTTGCTCTCGCCGGATTGCCAAATCCACGCCGAGCAAGTTGGGATAATTTAAATTTCCCGAGTTCCCTAAAGGGACAGAAAACAGTGAACGAACAAGAACAGGCTTTACGACAACAAATCGATCATTTGATGGCCATGTTGGAGATCAGCCGCATCCTCAACTCGACCCTCGATCACAAGCACCTGCTGCGCATCATTGTCAACTCGGCGGTCAAACTCACCGATTGTGAGGACAGTTCGATCATCCTGGTCGATTCAAAAAGCGGCGAACTGCACTTTGTCATCTCGGCCGGGCTTCGAGACAGCAAAATCCAGCCGCTTGTCGTGCCGATGGATTCCAGCATCGCCGGTTGGATCGTCCACCACAACAAATCGATCACCATCGACGATGTCTATAACGACGACCGTTTTTTCAAACAAGTCGATCAGGTTACCGGTTTTCCAACCCGCTCGATCCTGGGGGTGCCCATGTCGTTTCGCGGGCGCGTCATTGGCGTCGTCGAGGCGGTGAACAAGCGGGAAGGGACGTTTACCTCTCAAGACACCGAGCGGTTGACGATCCTGGCCGCGCAGGCTGCCGTGGCCATCGAAAACACGCGCCTGATCAACCAGCTGCAAACTGCTTACCAGGAACTCAGCGAACTGGATCAGCTCAAGGACGAATTCATCACCACCACCTCGCATGAACTGCGCACCCCGCTTACCGCGATCAAGGGATACCTGGAGCTGATCACCAGCGGCATGATGTCGGCCGAGCAGCAGCAAGACGCTCTGGTCAAAATCGCCGGTAATGTCGATACGATCGTTGATCTGGTCAACGATCTGCTCTTTATGCAAGAGATGAACGCCATCGAGTTCAAATTTGCGCCGGTCGACCTGGCCGAGCTGCTCCGTCTCCAGGTGCAGGACATTGGCCCGCGCACCGACGTGTGCGACATCACACTCACCTTGAACATCGCCGAGGGTTTGCCACCGGTTTGGGGTGATGCGGAACAGTTGGGCAAAATGTTCCACAACCTGCTGGACAACGCGATCAAGTTCAGCCCGGACGGAGGGCCGGTGGACATTTCACTCGACGCGCAAAACAACCACGTCCGTTTGCAAATCGCCGACCGCGGAGTCGGCATCCCGCTGGACAAACTGGACAAAATCTTTGGGCGTTTTTACCGCATCGAGTCGACCAGAGGGCACGTGTTTGGCGGCCTGGGGCTTGGCCTGTCCATCGCCAGACACATTGCCCAGGCGCACAAGGGCAAAATCGAGGTCGTCAGCCAGGTAGGGCGGGGCAGCATCTTTACCGTGACCCTGCCCGCGAACCAGCCCCCCGCGCCCACACCGTGATTCACGCCAGCCGTTCGATCTCTTTGAGCACGTCCTCCGGCAGCGGCACGACGCCCCCCGTCTTGCCGTAAAACGCGATCTGGTCGTCTCGCTTGAGCGCCAGACGCACGTCCTCGATCATTTGCCCGGCGTTCAACTCGAACACCAACACCTTTTTTCCGGGCGCGGTTTGCGCCAGCGCCGCATAAGGGTATGGGAATACTGTCACCGGGCGAAACAACCCGGCCGCAATTCCCCGCTCGCGCGCCAGACGAACCGTCGTCTTGGCAATCCGCGCGGCCGTGCCAAAAGCGACCACGACAATGTCGGCGTCCTCGCATTCAAATGTCTCCCAGCGCTGCTCATTGGCCTCGACCTGGCGCAGCCGATCTTGCAAGCGCAGGTTGACTCGCTCCAGGTTGGCGCTGCCCAGGTACAAAGAGGTCACGACCCGTTTTTCGCGTCCCTTGCAGCCGCGGACGGCAAAATCCCAGTCTTGGCGCTGAACGGCCTGCATTTCGGGCAACTCGACCGGTTCCATCATTTGTCCAATCATCCCATCGACAATGACCATCGCCACCGTGCGGTATTTTTCGGCCAGATCAAAAGCCAGGATAATGTGATCCACCGTCTCTTGAATAGTCGACGGCGCCAGAATGATCGGATGATAATCGCCGTGCCCGCCTCCCTTGACCATCTGTAAATAATCGCCCTGCGCGGGTTGAATATTGCCCAGCCCAGGCCCGCCGCGCATCACATTGACCAGCACGGCCGGCAGCTCGGAACAGACAATATAAGAAATGCCCTCTTGCATCAGGCTAAACCCCGGACTCGACGTGGTGGTCATCACCCGCACGCCGGCCGCCGCCGCGCCGTAAATCATGTTGACCGCGGCCACTTCGCTCTCGGCCTGGACAAACGCCCGGCCCAGTTCGGGCATTCGCCGCGCCATGTATTCGAGCACCTCGGTTTGCGGCGTGATCGGATAACCATAATATGCTTCGCACCCCGCACGGACGGCGGCCTCGGCAATTGCCTCGTTTCCTTTCATCAAGACCTTGCCCATATCGTCACTCTCCCTTGGTCACAGTAGCGGCCCGGCGCTTTTTTACCGTGCGATACACGGTAATAGCCACATCGGGACACATTGTCGCACAGTTTGCGCAGCCAACACACTTTTGATCGGGATCAACCTGCTCGGCCGGCCGGTACCCACGCGCATTGAAATGTTGGGCAATGTGTACCAGATCATACGGACAAACCTGCGTACACAAGCCGCAGCCCTTGCACAGATCCTCGTCGATCATGATTCGGGACATTGAAACCTCCTGCATAAATCTATTTTTTTGGATCGTCAAACATTAAAAAGAAGCGGTGAATGATCAAGATTGGCAGATCGGGCGGCGTCATCTTGGCGGCCAAGGCCTCGCTCATCACTGCCAGCGCAACGGGCAGTTCGAGCGCCGCCGCGGCCTGCGCCACAATCCGGTGTCCATCCTGAAACAGTGATGGCGTGCTTTCGGACATCATGTTGGGGTTGCTGACCAACGCCGAAACAGGCAGCGCCGCGCTCACCTCGATCTCGCGTACAGACGCGACAATTTCGTTGACCGTCCCCATAAACGGGCGATAGGGGTTGACGACCATGTATATATCCGCCCTGCGCGACTCGATGACCGGCGCATATTGAGACAATGCGCGCGCGCCCTGCACGTCGCCGCCAACATCCAACACCACCGGGCGTTCGACTTGCTCGATGGCGCCCAAGATATACGGACTGAGCGCCGGGATGTGCAAATGATGCCCCACCTGAAACGGCGTAATCACCTCGACGCCGTACTGCCCCAGTTCTTGCGTTCTGTCTCGCGTCCGAAAATAGGGCGTAATGATGTCGAGATCGACAAGCAGCGGCTTTTGCCCTCGCTCGGCCAACTGGATTGCATAGTTGAGCGCGATCTCGGTCTTGCCGCTGCCGAATCGACCTGTAAAAATAATCACACGCGGTGACGTCATTGTCACAAAACCCGTCTTGAAAACATTGCGCTTTTTCAGTGTTTGCAAATTTTGGGGCACTTGGCTGACAAGCCTAAAAAGGGCAAGTCCAAATCTCGCCCCACGATGGTAGACATACGTTCCAGCAAAGTCAACAGATCGCCGGCCAGCAACTTGGCCTTTCCGTCGATGGAAACGGGCATAAAGCCGGAGCCAAATTGTTCAAACAGATCGACATATTCGGCGTCGCCGTACACCGGCGCGCCGGCGCAAACCAACAATGCAATATCGCCCACGTCTGCCTGCACCACCGCCTCGTATGGGTCCGAATAACGGTCTGGAACGACCAAAAGATCGGCTTCATAGCCGGGCGCAATCCGCCCACGTCGATTCTGTAGCATCAGCGAATAAGCGGCGCCGGTGGTCACCAGTTCGACCAACCACCTGGCCGAGGGCAATTGCCCCATTTGCTCGCCAAACACCCGCCGGCCAATCCTGATCTCGTCCAAGATGTTGAGGCCGCCTGTCAAAACGCTATCGGTGCCAAGCGTCAAATGAACCCCCGCTTGCATCAGCGCCACTGCGTTGGCTGTCTGCTCATAAAGATACATATTCGACCCTGGACATAGACAAACGCTTGCCCCGGCCTGGGCGATCAACTGCATATCGTTGGGGCGAAGCGCAATGCCGTGGATCGCCAGAGTGTTGCGCCCCAGGGCATCGTATTCCAGCAAGACATCCATCTCGGCAGCGACCTGATCGTCCAGCCCTTCGGCCAGATGGATGATATAGGGCTGCCCGTTGCGCACGGCATGACCATATTCGGTGGGCACGTCGCCGCCCCACGTTGTCAATTCGCGCGGCGTCCACGTGCGCCCATATTCGTACAAGACGTGAATTGGGTAGCGCGTGTAAAATTCTGGGCCATTGATCCGCCAAAAATGATCGGCCACCGTGGTCACGCCGGAAATCAGGTTGCGGTACATCCCCAGTTCGTAAATATCCTGAACCGGGTTTTGCTTGCGTTCGGCCACCACCGGACTAGAATCGAAATCGGCCAGCCACTGGTAGACATTGACATAGGGGCGATTGGGGGCAACGCGGGGCCACCATGTGCCGTTCAGGTGATCGTGCGCGTTGATCAAGCCCGGAAAGATTAAAAAATCAGGCATTTCCAGGTCATAGCGCGCTTGTTTTCCTAATGCGACAATGTGCCCGTCAGCGATCGTCAGTGCCGAGTTGGGATGTATCTCATCTGGAGTGACGAGCGTCGCTCCACTCAAAGCATAACGGTGATCGCCCATTTTTATCCCCCAACGACATTTTTTCTAGAGCGCCATAACCACGCCCAATGCCAACGAGTTTAATTTGTCCTCAAAAGTCGCCGAGCGCGAGGGCAAAATCAGTGGCACTTTGGCGCCAACGACCACGCCGGCCATCGAGCTTGAGGCGAAATAGATCAGCGCCTTGGCCAACATGTTTCCAGCTTCGATGTCGGGTGGAATCAAAATATCGGCGTATCCTGCCACCTGGCTTTTGATGCCTTTCATCTGCGCTGCCTGAATCGAAATGGCATTGTCCAACGCCAACGGCCCGTCGACCAGCGCGCCCGTGATCTGGTCGCGGTCGGCCATCTTGGCCAGCGCCGCCGCCTCGATGTTGGCCGGCATCTTGGGATTGACGATTTCGTTCGAGGCCAGCACGGCCACCTTGGGCAGCTCGATGCCCAACTTGTGCGCGACAAACACGGCATTCCGAACGATCTCGGCCTTTTGCTCCAAATTGGGCGCGATATTTACTCCGGCATCGCTAATCAGTAATAACCTTCCCAATTTTATATCAAAAGCGGCTACGTGACTCAGCAACCGGCCGGTGCGCAACCCAATCTCTTTATCCAGCGCCGCGCGCAAGAACGTGGCTGTATCGACCTTGCCTTTCATCGCCAGGTGCGCGCGTCCCTGGGCAACCAGCATCATCGACGTGCGTGCGGCAAATACCACATCCTCTTCATGCACGATTTCCATACCGTCGATATCGATTCCTTCGGCAGCGGCCAAATCTCGAATTTTGGCTTCGTCGCCCACAAGGATCGCCTCGGCCACCCCTTCCTGGCGCGCCCAGGACAGCGCCTTGAGAAAAGCTGCCTGCTGTGCGCCCACGGCCACCACCGTCCGCGGGCCTTGCTCTCGCGCAGCGGCCCGTAACTCTTGAAAAGTATGAATCGTCATTGTGCATCTCCTGAAATTTTGCGCCCGCGAGGGCAAATGTTGCCCGTCGATCGGGTCAATCGTCGCGTCCCGGCGCGAACGGAATCAAAAAACTGAATTTACTTCCCCGCCCCGGCTCACTTTGCACCGTCACCGTCCCGCCATGCGACTGGACGATCTCTTTGACGATCGCCAGACCCAGGCCGGTGCCGCCAAACCGCCGCTTGCTTGAACCGTCCACTTGATAAAAGCGCTCGAAAATCTTGGCGTGCTGGTCTGCCGGAATGCCGATGCCTTGATCGATCACCTGGGCGCATGCAAACCGACCGTCGCTGAACAGCCGGACCGTAATCGTGCCTCCGTCGGGGCTGAACTTTATCGCGTTGTGGATCAAGTTGTCGAAAACCTGGTTGAGTCGCAGCCGGTCGCCCATCACCTCTGGCATATTTGGCTCAAACTCTTCGATCAAGGCCAGCCCGCCCTCGCGGGCTTTCATCTCGGCGCCCTTGATCGAGACGCGCGCCACTTGCTCGATAGAGATCGCGGCCAGATCGAGTTTGTCACGCTCGAGTTTTTGCAACGAAAAAATGTCCCCGACCAGATAGACGATGGAATCGGTGCGGTTGGAAACGATCTCTAGTTTTTCCC
>CAYZYE010000198.1:0-245 GCA_964481205.1 uncultured Anaerolineae bacterium
TGTTTACGGCGGGGCAAATTGTTTGGGCATTCGTAGCATCGCCCCTTGTGGGCGGGGCAAATGAAACGCACATATTTTATTTGGGGCATTTGAAATGTATCCAAATGATGTTGTTTTGATTAGAAGGAGAGTCAGATGAAGGACAGGTGGGTTTCGATTGTTTTGGGCTTGGGGCTGGTGGCGATGGGGGTTTTGGCGTTTGGATTTAGGATGGTTTGCATCCTTTGGACAATATCTTTTAGGGA
>CAYZYE010000198.1:255-7212 GCA_964481205.1 uncultured Anaerolineae bacterium
GGTTTTGGCGTTTGGTTTGACGTGGTTGGCGCCGGCGCTGGGATTCGGTGTGCTGCATTGGGGGCTGGCGCGGTTGTGGCCGCTGATCATTGTGGGGGTGGGGTGGTGTTTTGTGCTGCCGCCGTTGCTGGCGCGTGGACGGCGTCGCGGTTTGGGCGGTTTGTTTATTCCGGGGATGCCCATTTTGGCTACCGGTGCGATTTTGCTCTTTACGAGTTTTTTCGGCTGGTGGGGGGCGTGGGCGTGGTTGTGGCCGGTTGAGGTGCTTGCGTTGGCGGCCGGTTTTCTTGCCGCCGCGCTTTATATGCGCGTCGCCGGGCTGATTGTGCCGGGGATCATTGTCGGGGCGAACGGTTTATTGTTCCAGTTTTGCGTCGTCACCGGGTTGTGGGATGTGTGGTCGGTGATGTGGACGATTGAACCATTGTCGGTGGGGGTGGCGCTGCTGTTGCTTGGCGGGCTGAAAAAGCGGCGCGGGACGATGCTGGCCGGGTTGATTTTGTGCGCGGTGTCTGGCGTGGGGTTGGTGGGGACGACCGCTATCGTGTCGATGACGACTTTGTTTGCCGGTTGGTGGCTGTTCAAGTTGGTTGGCCCGGCGCTGCTCGTGCTGACCGGCGTTTTGGTGCTGGTTTTTGGTCTCACGCGCAATGTCGAGCCGGCGCCCAAGCCGAGATAGTCGCTAAAGCGTCGAGTGTCACAGCAGGTTGCTCAGTTGATAGATGGTTGTCTTGTGCTCTCGTCCGCGCAAGACCTGAATGCCAAAGGGACGGACGGTGGCCCGGGATTCGATTTCTTGAAATGTTTCATCGCTGATCAAGATCTGCGATTGGGCCAACTCTTCCAGCCGTTGCGCAATGTTGACGGTATCTCCGATGGCCGTATAGTTCATCAAGCGTTCGGTGCCAATGTTGCCGATGACTGCTTTTCCGGTGTGGATGCCGATTCCCAATTTTAGGGCGTGTTCCTCCGGGTCAGACCAGTTGTCGCGCAGGGCGTCGAACGCTTTTTGCATTTCCAGGGCCGTGCGCGCCGCGCGCAGGGTGTCGTCCTGGTAGCTGACCGGCGCGCCATAGATGGCCATCATTGCGTCGCCCATAAACTTGTCGAGGGTGCCGCGCCATTTGATCACTACGGCGGTGAGTTCCTTAAAGACGAGGTTGAGCAGCTCGACGACGCGCTCGGGGCTGTGCGTTTGCGCGTAGCGTGTGAAGCCGCGAATGTCGGCAAAGAGGATGGTGACGCGGCGGCTTTCGCCGCCCAGTTTCAGATAGCGTTCGGGGTTGGCGAGGATTTGTTCCGAGACTTCGGAGGCCATGTAGCGCGTCATGACGTGGTAAAAGAGTTTGTTGCGACGTTCCAGTTCGTCGTGTTGGTGCTTGATTCGCAGCAGCGATTTGACCCGCGCGGCCAGTTCATAGATGCTGAACGGTTTGCTCAAAAAGTCGTCTGCGCCGGATTCCAGCCCGGCGATGCGTTGTTCTGTTTCTTGCAGCGCAGTCACGATCACAATCGGGATGTCGGCGATGGCGGGGTCGTTGCGGATGGCCTGGCAGACCTGGTATCCGTTCAGTCCCGGCATCATGACGTCCAGCAAGACCAGGTCCGGCAGTTCCTGTCGAATCATGGCCAGGCCGTCCTGACCGTTGGATACGCCGATGACGTCATAGCCGATGGTCGTCAGGTATCTGCGGATCAATTTGACATTTACGGGGTCGTCATCGACAACCAGGATTTTGCTATAGGTGTCTGGCGTATCCCACTTCATCTTTAGCCTCGCTTGTTCCCCCATTGCCCTTTAGGGCCGATGTTGTTCGAGCCGCCAGGTTGATGCCAGCCGGCGTTCTGGTCAGGATGCGCCCAGGTAGGTCAGCGCTGCTCGCAGGCGTTCTTCGATCCCCTGGAGTGTGGCCGGCGCGTGTTGAAGCGCGGTTTGGGCTTCGACGATGCTGTACCCCAATGTGGTGAGCGCGGCGATGACCTGGGTGTCTTGTTCGACGATCTCGGGGGTGGTTGTGACCGCGCCGGCGACGGCCGGCATTTTGTCTTTGAGGTCCAAAATGATCTTTTTGGCCGTTCTGGCGCCGATGCCCGGTGTTTGAGACAGGACGCCGGTTTGCTCGTTGGCGATCGCCGAGCGCAGTTGGTCGAGTGACAGATGTGACAGCATGGCCAGTCCTACTTTGGGGCCGACGCCCGAAACGCTGAGCAACAGTTTAAACATGGACAGTTCGTCTTCGGTCGCGCAGCCATAGAGGGACAGTTCGTTTTCGCGAACGTGTAGATGGGTGTGCAATGAGACCGAGCCGCCCACGGCGCCGCATTGTCGCAAGAACGTGGTGGGCACGTAGACGCGAAATCCCAGCCCACCGCTTTGAACGATTATGGCATTTTTTTCGATTGCAATCAATCGGCCTTCAATTCGGGCGATCATGGTTTGTCCTGCTGGCATTGATCATGCTTGCCAGGCGATTGTTGTGAATGTGACATACGGCGACGGCAATTCCATCGGCGGCGTCGTCGGGTTGTGGAATGCGTTCCAGGTTGAGCAGCATGCGCACCATTTCCTGAACTTGCGATTTGGGCGCTTTGCCATATCCGGCGACGGCTTGTTTGATCTCCATCGGCTTGTATTCAAAAATTGGCAGTTTGAACCGCGCCGCGCCCAAAATGATCACGCCGCGCGCCTGCCCGACGATCAAGGCGGTGGTGACGTTTTTGCAAAAGAACAGTTCTTCGATGGCGACGACGTCGGGTTGGCGCCGGTCGATCAGGGTGTGCAGCTCGCGGTCGATGTCGAGCAACCGTTTGGGCATTGCGTCTGCGGCCGGGGTAATGATCGCGCCATATTCGACCAGCTCCAGGTCGCCGGATTCTGTTTCGCGGACCAGGCCATAGCCGGTGGTTGCCAGCCCGGGGTCCAGACCAAGGACTAGCATCAGGCGTTTTCGGCGGCGTATTTTTCGACCAACTCGTCGGTGATGTTGAGGTTGGTGAAAACGCGCTCTACGTCGTCTAGTTCGTCGAGGGCGTCGACGAGTGCCATGACTTTGATCCCTTTGTCTGGAGCCAGTTCGAGCATTGTTTTCGGGATCAGGGACAGTTCGGCGGTGTCCATCTCGATGTTTTCTGCGGCCAGCGCTTCCTGGACGCTTTGAAAGTCGGCGATTTCGGCAAAGACTTCGACGGTGTCTTCGCCGATGACAATGTCGTCTGCGCCGGCGTCCAGAGCCAGTTCAAACAGTGCGTCGGGGTCGTGGCCGTTGAGGGGGATGGTAATGTACCCTTTTTGTTCAAACATCCAGCCAACGCAGCCGTTTTCGCCCAGGTTGCCGCCGGCGCGCGTCAGGGCGCGGCGCACGTCGGCGACGGCGCGGTTGCGGTTGTCGGTCAGCGTCCTGATCATCAGCGCCACGCCGCCGGGGCCGTATCCTTCGTAGATGATTTGTTCGAGTGCCTGGCTCTTTTCAAGTCCTGCGCCGCGCCGGATCGAACGCTCGATGTTGTCTTTGGGCATGTTGGCCTGGCGGGCTTTGTCCATGATCAGGCGGAGTTTGAAATTTGTTTCGGGGTCCGGGCCGCCTTCGCGGACGGCGACCATGATTTCGCGTCCAATTTTTGTAAATATTTTGCCGCGTTTGGCGTCGGCGGCGCCTTTTTTGCGTTTGATCGTCGACCATTTCGAGTGTCCTGACATATTGTATTTCTCCTTGCGTTAATAGTGTGTTTTATTTTTATATTTCCATAGAATGGCGGTCTAACAGTTGCTTGATCTGCCGGGCTGCGGCGACGGATTGGCTTTGCCAGTGGTTGTTGGTAAAGACGAACAGGTTTTCGGTTTGCGGGCAGCGATCCATTTGCTGCAGGCGCGGCGTCCATTCTTCCAGTTCGGCGTCGCTGTAGGCATAGTTGTACCGTTCCCACGCCTGCTCGTGCTGCCACCACTTGGCCCGGTTGCGCCCGTGTAAACGTACATAGGCGGTGGGCGCGGTTACAAATGCGGTTTTGGGCAGCAGGCCGGGCAGCGGCGGCATATCGACGTTGCAAAACCCAACTCCAAGTTCGCGCAGCAGCGCCAAGGTGCGTTGTGTGATCCAGTCATTGTGCCGGAATTCGATCACCAATGGCAGGCCGGGCAGTTGTTTTACGCAGCGACGAATATAGTTGACGTTTTCCTCTGTGTTGTGAAACGAGTGCGGAAATTGGAGCAGCGCCGCTCCCATTTTGTTTTGTTGTTGCAGCGGCTCTAGCGCCGCCCGAAATTGCGCCAATGGCACGGGGTCAGCCCGCCGGTGGTGGGTGATCGCCTGGTGCGCTTTGACGGCAAAGCGGAAATTGTCTGGTGTTTGCGCGGCCAGGTTGCGCAAACGGTCGGCCGTGGGCATCTGATAGTAGGTAAAGTTTAGTTCGACGGCCTTGAATTCGGTTGCGTAAAAGGCCAGTCGTTTGCTGCCGGGCAGGCCGGCGGGATAGTAGACGCCGCGCCAGTCGGCATAGCTGTAGCCGCTTGTGCCCAGCCAGATCACGGTGTTTGTCTCTCGGCGATGGTCTGCGCCGTTGTTTCGTTCTCAATGTCGATGATCTGGCGGGGTTTGCCGCCTTTTTCGGCCGGGCCGACGATGCCGCGTTGTTCCAATTCGTCGATGATGCTGGCCGCGCGTGGGTAGCCGATGCGCATGCGGCGTTGCAGCATCGATGCCGATGCGCTGCCTTGCTGGCGCACAATTTCAATCGCTTTGTCGAGCAGCTCGTCGCCGTGGTTTTGGCCGGTGTCCAGCACCGCGTTCCAGGGGGGCGGTGCGGATGCCCATTCTTGTTCCTCGGCCCACGTTTTCCAATATTTGATCAGCCGGGCGCTTTCGTGATCGGAGACAAAGCTGCCTTGTACGCGCACCAGTTTGCTGGAATCGGGCGACATAAAGAGCATGTCGCCTTTGCCCAGGAGCGTTTCGGCGCCCATGCCATCGACGATTACGCGCGAGTCGGCGCCGGTGCTGACGGCAAAGGCGATGCGCGCCGGAAAGTTGGCTTTGATCAGCCCGGTTACAATGTCTACGCTGGGGCGCTGGGTGGCGATGACCAGGTGCATTCCTGTGGCGCGGGCCATTTGTGCCAGCCGGCAGATCAGTTTTTCAACCTTGTCGGGGGCAAAGAACATCAGGTCGGCCAGTTCGTCGATGAGGATGACGATCCGGGGCATGTATTCGCTGCTGCCGATTTGCCATTTCTGGTTGTATTCGTCGATGTGCCGTGCGCCGATTTCGGCCAGTTTTTTGTACCGCGCCTGCATTTCGTTGACCAGCCACTCGAGTACGCCGACGACGCGCTCGACGTCCATTTCGACGCGCCCATAGAGGTGGGGGATGCCGTCATAGCGCGTCAGTTCGACGCGCTTGGGGTCGATCATTACCAGGCGTAGTGTGAGCGGTGAGTTTTGAAAGAGCAGGCACGTGGCCAGGGCATTGATGCATGCCGATTTGCCCGAACCGGTCGCGCCGGCGATCAGCAGGTGGGGCATTTTGGACAGGTCGGCGACGATGGCGTGGCCGGCGACGCCGTTGCCCAGTCCCAGTTTGAGCGGTGATTTTTTACGGCGGAATGTCCGCGATTCCATCACTGCCCGCAGGGAGACGATTTCTAGTTTGTCGTTTGGTACTTCGATCCCAATGATCGACCGGCCGGGGACGGGTGCTTCGATGCGCAGGGGGGCGGCGGCCAGGGCCAGGGCCAGGTCGTTGTTCAGCGACGCGATTTTGGAGATGCGAATTTTGCGCTCTGTTTCTTCGCCGTCTTGTCCTTTGCGGGTAATGTATCCCGGTTCGATGCCGAATTGCGTTACTCTCGGCCCCCAGTTGGTTTCGATGACTTTGGCCGGTACATCAAAGTGGGCCAGTGTTTCTTCGATGATGCGCGCCCGGCGTTGGGTGGAGGCGATGTTTGATGTGGCTTTGGCCGGTTTGTCGAGTAATGTGAGTGGCGGCAGGGTGACGCGGTAGTGTTTGGGTTTTGTTTTGGGTTGCGTTTGCGCCGGGATGGGTTCGAGTACGGCTGCTTGTGGCGCAATGTCGGCGGCGTCCGGTTGGGTGGGTTGCGTTTGCGGCGCGGACGATTGCGGGGCCAGCCGCAGCAGCGCTTGTGCTGCACTTTCCCAGATGGTTAGCGCCCCGTCTTCGATTCGTTCCAGCCATTCCTGGATGGTCAGTCCAGAGGCGATGATGGCGCCGCCGATGGCTATGCCGCTCAGGATGACGCCGGCGACAAGTGGGCCGAGTGTTTCGCGCAGGATGCTGCTGGGCGCCGCGCCGATGTAGCCGCCTCCCTGGCCGGCCTGGGCCGCGGCCCAGGGGTTTTCTCCGGCAAATACGAGGTGGATCAGGGCCAGCAGGGCGAAAAAGATGATTTGGCCGCCTACAATGGCCGGCCACGGTATGGCGGTGCGGTCGGGTATTTTGCGAATGGTGAGCAGGACGCCGACGGCAATGATTGTCAATAACGCGGGGTAGCTGCCCCAGCCGAACAGTTGGTGGATCAGGTTGCTCCACGGATCGATCAGTGTGCCGCTGGTGCGGTTGAGTAGCCCGGCGAGGGTGACGATCGATGCGGCGAGTACCAGGATGCCCAGTACGCCCTGGTCGCGCAGTATTTTGAGCCAGGTTGGGGATGCCAGAACGCGCCGATTTTTTTGGGGTTTGTTTGCTTTTTTGGTCATGGGTCTCTGATTGTTCAACCGCGCCGGTGATTTTTCCCCAGTATACCACGCAAAGATCAGTTTGACAATACTACCAGGGCAGGCGCGCTGGTTTGCGTCGCCGTAAACGGGGCGTATCTCGCTTTTGGGGTGGGGAGAGACCAGGTCTTGGCCATTTGGGTGTGTTTCAAATGATTTGGGCGTCCGTAGCATCGCCCCTTGCGGGCGCGGCCGGCGCGGTCTGTTTATGGCGGCGCAAAATCCCATGT
>CAYZYE010000199.1:0-7189 GCA_964481205.1 uncultured Anaerolineae bacterium
ACCACAAGATAGTGATTCCGCAGCCTCGGAATCCCTATTCCGAGGCCAACCGACCAGCGCGTCTTACGGCGTCCAGCCGACCACGGCGGCATACGGGATCAGCAAGTAGCGGTTGCTGCCATCGAGATTGGAGACATAGACGCCGTCCATCGTATTCATCAGCAATTTTTGCCCGTCATAGGACCATACCGGGCCATAGGGCGCGCCGACGACCTGGTTGATGATATAGTTTAGCGCGCCGCCGTTGGCGTGTTGCAGCCAGAGTTGGGCCGCTTTGCTACCCCACACCTGCGTACAGTCGTAAATCGCCGCCCACTGCCCATCCGGCGACCATTTGACCGAGCGCCAGTTCTTGTCTTCGCCGGGCAAGGTAAACAAATAACGGTCGTTGCTGCCGTCGCCGTTGACGATGAAAAAATCCCACCACCAGTTTGTTTTCGCTTCCTGCCCTTCGCCGACGACTTGCATTTGCAAGGTGGCATAAATGATATACTGCCCGTTGGGCGACCAGCGCACCGACATCAACCGCTCGGCAAACTTTTCGGTCACGTAACGTTCGCCGCCGCCGTCGGCGCGAATGGCATAGATGACCCACTTTTTCGGTTCTTGTTCGGTCGAAATGGCAATCTCGGTGCCGGCGGCGTTCCAACTGAACTCGGCCGAAAAGTCGGAGCGATGAACGAGGCGCTCCGATATTTTGCTTTCGCCGCGCCCATCGGCCCAGCCGACGTGCAAATACCATTGGTCGCGCGCCACGGTGTCGTTGCCCAAAAAAGCCACCCGCGTGCTGTCGGGCGACCAGCGAGGCACGTCATCGTCGTACCAATTGTTGGTCAGCGGCGTGACCCGCCCGGTGGCGGCGTCGGCGATGAGTATCTCGCGCTGCTGAAAAGCGCCCGCAATATAGGCGATCTTGGTGCCGTCGGGCGACCAGTTTTCACCGGGGATGCACGTCCAGTTGCCGAGCCGGCCGGGCCGTTCGATGCCGATGGGGTTGCTGCCGTCATAGTTGGCGACCGTCAACGGCCCATCCTGTTCTGCACCCCACACGGCGCGCGCGCCATCGGGCGCAAAGAGCACGCCATAGCCCGGCACATCGAGCGCCTTTTCGTTCAACCCCTGCGTGTTCGAAGCCCAATACTTGCCCTCGCGGTAATAGATAATCTTGCCCGCGCCGACAGGGGGAGTGGTTGGCGTGGGCGTCGGCGGAATGGGCGTCTCGGTGGGCGTGGGCGTGATCGTCGGCGTGGTGGCGGGTGGGGGCGGATTGGTCGGCGGCGAGGTCGGCGTGTCGGTGGGCGTCGGTGTGTGGGTCGAGGTCGGCGTGTTGGTGGGCGTGGGCGTATTGGTCGGCGTCGAGGTCGGCGTGGGCTGCGCCGTCGCCGTCTGCATGGCCGACATGGTGGCCGTCTCTACGGCGTCGTTGGTCGCCTGGACGGCGGCGGCCTCTTGGGCGAGTTGTGCGTCGGCCAGCGCGACGGCGGTGGCCGTTTGAATGGACACCGCCTCGGTGGCGGCGATCTCGGTCTCGCGCACGATCGCCGTCGCCGTGGCAACGACGTTCCGCTCACCGACGATACGCGAGACGCCCCACACGCCGGCGCTCAACACGATGGCGACGACGAGCACGGCCCAAAAAACCGGGCGGGTGAAAATAGGCCGGCGGCGCTCCCGCTCGCGGGCGGTCTCGGCCCACTGGGCGATCGCGGCGCTCAATTCTTTGACCGCCCAGGCCATTTGCCGTCGCTGCCGCAGCCAACGACGTAAAAAATCGATGCGAAACGTAAAAGGCTCATTGGCCGGAATGACGTCGCGGACGGCCAGCCCGCGCAGCGCGGCGGTGATCTCGTTTCTGTCCAACGGCACCTGGTGGGCGCCAAGAACGCTTTCGATTTGCTTGCGGGAAAATGTCCCCCCCTCGGTCTCGGCACATTCGCCCAAGGCGCTGAGGACGATCTGCTCCTGGGGCGTCGCGCTGTCCCACACGTAACGCAGGTTGGCAATGCAGGCGTCGGTCGTTTCCTCGAGGACGGCATCTACATCGACGGCAGTGATCGTCGGCGGCGGCGTTGGCAGCCGCGACCAACGCGCAAACAAGGCGTGGCACAACAACTGCACATAATAAGGCTGCCCGGAGGTGATCGACAAGATGCGGTTGAGCGCGCCAATGTCGTAATCAACCACGTCCGTCACCGGATCGACGATCAATGAAATGGCATCATCGCGGCTTAAAAAAGAAATTTCATGATACAGTGCGCTTTGAAACAGGTCGGCAAACTCGCGCTGCATCGTTTCCAATTTGGCCCCAGAGACGAACAAAAAATTGAGAAAGGCATAGTCTTGCATCAGCCGGTTGAGGAAGGGAAAGACATCGGCCTCGAGCATGCCGGCCAGCACTTTTTCATGCAGCAGATGCGCTTCGTCAAACATCAACAGGACATGACGCCCCTGCAAAGCTTGTTCGACGGCGTCGAGCAGCACCTCTTCAAATTGGGCGCGCGGGTTGGACAAGAACGTCTCGCGGTCCAGACGCGCAATGTCTAGCCCGTATTCACGGTGCAGCGTGCGCTGGATGGTGTAGGCCAGTTCCCACATCAAATTGTCCAGCCGGTTCATCGCCAGCCCTTGCAGGTCGATCAAGACCGGCAGGTACGTTTCGGGGAGGTGACGGCGCATCTGGTACAAAATCGAAGTCTTGCCGGTGCGCCGCTCGCCGTGGATGATCAAGATATGGTCTTGGTGCCGCCCGATCAGGTTTTCCTGGATCCAGGCAAAGACATCCTGGCGACCGAAAAACATGGTTTCGCCGGTGACAGGGTTTCCGGCAATATAAGGATTGGCAACAGGTCGTCCGGTTGACGGTTCCATAAGATGATTTTTCGCTTTCCCCCGCTGTGGTTGGTTTGTTTACCCGGTCACAAAACGCGGCCCCGAGGGCGTGGTCTCGATGTGGATGGACGCGCCCGCTTGCGGATTTTCGGTCAATAAATAGTCGGCCAGACGCTCGCGGATGTGACGTTGAATGATCCGCCGTAGCGGGCGGGCGCCCCATTCGGGGTGTTCGTTTCGCGCCAGCAGCCATTCACCGAGGTTGTCGTCAAAGGTGAGGGTGATGCCGCGTTCGGCGGCCAAAGCCATCTCTTTTTTGAGCAAAATATTCAATATTTTGAGTAAATCTTGGTCCGAAAGGCGGTTGAAAAAGATGATCTCGTCCAGACGGTTCAGAAATTCGGGGCGAAAATGGGACTTGACCTGCTCCATTGCCTTTTGACGCGCCAGATCGCCCAATTCTGGATCGCCGAGGTACCTGGCGCCCAGGTTGCTGGTCAGCAGGATCACGGCCTCGCCAAAGGAGGCGCGCCGTCCCTGGCCGTCGGTCAGCCGGCCCTCGTCCATAACCTGGAGCAGCACATCGACGATGCGGGGATGTGCTTTTTCGACCTCGTCGAATAGAATCACGGTATACGGCGCGGCGATCACCCGGTCGGTCAGCTGCCCGCCGCCTTGATAGCCCACATAGCCCGGCGGCGCGCCGATCAGGCGGTTGACGGCGCTTTCGTCCATATATTCGCTCATGTCGATGGCGACCAGCGCGTCCTGGCTGCCAAACATAAATTCGGCCAGGACCTTGGCCAACTCGGACTTGCCAACGCCGGTTGGGCCGAGAAACAAGAAACTGCCGATCGGCCGCCGGGGGTCTTTGAGGCCGACGCGCGCCATTTTGACGGCGCGGCTGAGGGCCAGGATGGCTTGATCCTGACCGATGATCCGCCGCTGGATGTGCTCGACCATTTGCGCATAACGGCTGCGCTCGTCGGCGCCGAGTCTGGTGACCGGGATGCCGGTGATCATGCTGGCCGCCAGGCTGACATCATCGGGGTCGAGCGTCGCGTCGCTCCGGCCGGGTTCAAACGAGAGGTTTTGCTGCGTGCTCGTCCGAAGCAGCGCGCAAGCGCGGTGCAAGAGTTGAACGGCGCTGCCGGGCAGCGGCTTTGCGGCGAGGTAACGCCCGGCCAGTGTCGCGGCCGGGGTCAGGCTCGAGTCGCTGATCGCGATCTCGTATTCGCTCTCTAGCGAGGGTTTGATCGCGGCCAGTATCTCGACCGTCTCTTTTTCCGACGCCGGGGGGACGCGCAGCATCCGGCTGTGCGCCGAGACGGCGACCGTCTTGCTCAACCGCGCGTCATAGTGAGCGGCGGTTGTGGTTCCCAGGATGGTGACATCGACGCCCAAAAAGGCTTTCTGCAAAGGCACGGCCCCTTTGGGCAGCTCGGCGTGGATCACTCCGCCAAAGAAGCGGTGGATGTCGGGGACAAACAGGATGCCGTTTTTCGCTTTGCGCAGTCCGGCGCGGATCGCGGCGACAGTATTTTCATAGTACGCCTTTTCATCGACTTGCACAACCGACTGGACGCCGGCCGGGCCGCGTCCCTCGGCGACAAGCAAGGCCAGACTGTAGGCCAGCGTTCGTTTCCCCACGCCCGGCGCGCCGGTCAAGATGACGTGCCGTTCGCCGGACAAGGACAAGAGATTGATCAACTCGCGCAGCAAATCGCGGCGAAAATAGGCCGGCCGGATGTCGCCGCTGCGCGCCTGGGCCACCCAATCGACGGTCGTGCTGCTCCGGCTGGCGGTCTGGCTGGCGAGGATTTGGGTCAACGCCGTGGGGGTGACGCCGTTTTGCTGCAACAGGCCGGCGGTCGAAACGCCGGCCTGGCTCATCGCGGCCAGCGCGTGTTCGCTGCCCACCCACACTTCGCCCATCGCCCCGGCGATGCTTTTCCCCTCATCCAGGACGACCAACATTTCATCCGAGAGGGCGATGGGGCGTCCACGCCGGTCGACAAAGACAAAGTCGGCGTCCCGCCCCCGGCGCATGCGCGCTTGCGCTTCGACCCGGCGCATCAACCGGTCCAGGGCAAAGCCGCGCTGTTGGGAAAAATGGCCCAGGATTTCCCCGGCCCGGCACTGGGGGGCGCGCAAGAACGCCAACAATAACAGTTCGGGGGTCAAGACACGCTGATCGTACTGCGGCAGCAGCGCCGCTGCATCGTTGAGCAGTGCGGTCAATTCTTGTGACGGAATGTTGGGATCGAGTTTTCCCATGACGGTTTCCTGGCGGTCGCTAATACCTCAAGTTGATGAGCAGTTGTTCGTTCAGCGTCAGGCTCTTGATCGATCGCTTTCTGTTGCGCAGGGCGACGGCGGTGGCGATGGCGTCGATCAGGGCCAATTGCGCGGCGCGCGTGGCGGCCAACTCGACGCCCAGGCTTTTTTCGGCATGAACGGCGCACAGGCAAATGTCGGCAAACTCGGTGATCGGTGAATGTGGAAAGTCGGTGATACACATCGTTCGCAAGTTGCGTTGTTTGGCGACGCGCAGCGCATTGACGACATTTTTGGTGCGTCCAGAATGTGAAATGGCGATGACAATGTCTTGTTCATCCAAAATGGCGAGCGCCATCAATTGCCGGTGTTGATCGGTATATTGGTTGCAGTTGAGGCCAATGATCTCGAGCCGGTAGGCAAATTCCTGGGCAATGCTGGCCGACGCGCCCACGCCAATGATCGCAATTTGTTTGGCCTGCGCAATGGCGTCGACGGCCTGCTGCATCACTTCCCAATCCAAAGAGTTCAGGGTCTGTTCGATGACGCGGGCAATGTGTTCAAAGACGCTCTTGACCGTGTGTTCCAGGTCAAAGGTGTCGATGCCTTCGAAAAAGACGCTGGCGGCCACCGAATCGATCTGGGCCAGGGCATTGTGCAGGCTGTGATAGCCGTCAAAGCCAAGGTCTTGGCAAAAGCGGCGGATGGTTCCGGGCGCGACATGCGCCTCTTCGGCGAGTTGAACCAGCGACAATTGAGGCACCAGCGCATAGTTGAGGATGATGTATTCGGCCAGGGTCTTTTCTTCGCCGGTGAGCGATTCCAGATGATCGCGAATTTCGATCAGTGCTTTGAGCGGTGTGGTGATCTCGTTGCTGTGATTGCTTTGGCCAAACATAGATACCCCCTTGATGTTTGTCGGGCGTTGCCGCATGTACAAGTGAAAACATTATACCATCCCCGAACCAACTTGGCAACGAGCGTGCTTTGCCCAACGCATCCAAGCCCCTGGCCTTTTTCAGGCCGGGGGCTTGGCAGAACAGCAGTATCGGGAGATGAAACGATGATCAAGGGATGCGCAGCGTGCGTCCGGCATAGATCAGGTTGATGTTTGAAATGCCATTCGCAGCGGCAATTTTCCACGGCGTCGTATTGTATTTCAAGGCGATACTCGACAGGTTTTCACCGGGCTGTACGACATGATAGCGTACACTGCCGCCCGGCGCCGCGGCGCCCTGAACGATGACCAATTTTTGCCCGGCGCGGACAAAACCAGGGTTAATGATGTTGTTCGCCGATGCAATAGCTTCAACCGTGGTGTTGTACTTGAGCGAAATGCGGAACAGGTTTTCGCCAGGTTGGACCACGTGTGTCACCGTTTCGCCGCCGCCGGCCACACCGGGAATGATCAGTTTGTCGCCTTTGTAGATGGTGTTCGAGGTCAACTTGTTTTTGGTCTTGATCGCCTCGATGGTGGTGCCAAAGCGAATGGCGATTCCCCACAAGGTATCGCCGGTCTTGACGATATACTCGAACCCCTGGCCCGCGGCCGGCGCCGGAGTGGCGGTCGGCGCTGTGGCCGGGGTTGCCGTCGGCTGGGCGCCGGCGGCCGGCGTCGCTGTGGGTGCAACGCCTCCTCCGGCAACGGTTGGCGTCATCGTCGGGATGATCACCGTCGCCGTGATGCCGCCCGTCGGCGTGGCCGTTGCATCTGCGGCCACAATGGTCGTCCCCGGCGTTTTCGTCTCAGCGACCTGGGCTTGTTGGGGTGTCGTTTCCAGCGTTGGAACAGGCCCCAGTTTTGACCGGGTGCAGGCCACAAAGCTAAAAAGGGAAAGCAAAAGCAGACCAGCAACAATAACGCTTGCGCGAAGGCTTGATCTTGTTTGCATCGCACGCCTCCTTGATGGCAAAAAATTAATTGAACGATTCTGTTTCCATTTTATCAAAAATAAGTAATTATGTCAAGAACGATTTTTCGCCGGCCGGGCAATTGCATCTTGGCTGGCGGGTGCATTTGCCGTCCGACCCAGGGCTGTTCAATTCTACAATCCAGCGGTTGAAACCGCGCTTGGCGAGCCGT
>CAYZYE010000200.1:0-7185 GCA_964481205.1 uncultured Anaerolineae bacterium
TTAGCTCGTTCGGGAAACCAGTCACAGTCGCGCACACTGTAATACAACAACGGCGCCACATGCTGCTCATCTGCAACCCGGCAAACGGCGTCCCAATCCAGACTGGCGCGCAAAGCCATTTCTTGTGCCGCCGGCAAGGCCAACGCATCCCACTGCCCGCACAGGCACAAGCGAATAAAGCGCCGAAGGCGCCGGTCATCATCTTTGCGCCCGCGCCCACCGGTCTGGGCAGGGCCACTCACCGCAGATCCCCGATGAACCACCATTTATCCCCCAGGCGTCTCAGACGATTCATCCGTCGCTTGACGCCTGAACGCGCGCCTCAAACCCCGAAACCATGCCTTGCGCCCCGACATTTTCCGCCGGCGTTTCTTGTCCCGCCGGCCGCCTGATTCATCATCGGACTGGTAATAATAATGTGAATAATAATAGCCGCCGCGTCCGGTCGACATGCGGTTCAAAACAACGCCCAACAACTTGGCGCCGACCCGCTGCAAACTCGCCACCGCGCGCTGACTTTGCGCCCGCCGCGTGTTTCCGGCATCATTGACCATCAACACCCCATCGACCAAAGTGGAAAGCACCGCCGCATCGGTGACGGCCAACACCGGCGGGCTGTCAAACAACACGACATCGGCGCGTTGGGCCAGCACCTTGATCACCTCTTTCATACTCTCAGAACCCAACAACTCGGCCGGGTTGGGCGGCAGCGGCCCACTGGTCACGACACTCAGGTTCTCGATTCCGGTTGGTTGAATGTGCTCCACCACACCGGGATTCGACTTGAGAATGGCGCTGCTCAACCCATGCTCATTGGGCAAACCGAAAGCCTTGTGCATCACCGGGCGGCGCATATCGGCATCGACGGCAATGACCGACAACCCCGACTGCGCCATCACCGTCGCCAAATTGGTCAAAGTAACGCTTTTGCCCTCGACCGGGTTGGGACTGGTCACCATCAATGTGTGCGCCGACCGGTCGACCAACGAAAATTGAATGTTGGTGCGCAAAGAGCGATAAGACTCGGTAATTGGCGATCGTGGATGCTGCGCAGCGATCAGCTTTTCGGAATAACCCTCGCCATAAATCCGGGTAATCGTTCCCAGTACCGGCAGGTTGACGGCGCGCGTGATCTCGCCCGGCGTTTTCAGCGTATCGTCCATATACTCGATCAAAAAAGCGCCGCCCGCGGCCAACACTGCGCCGATGGCCGCCGCCAGCATCACCGTCTCCGGCACCTTGGGGCTGATCGGGCGCGTCGGCGTGATCGCCGGCTCGATGACGGTAATATAGTTGACGCCGCCCTGCACCGCTTGCAACAGATAAGAATAAGTCGATTGATAAGAACCCAGTTTTTGCTGCAACGCGGCCAGATTGTTCTGATGCTGCTGGATCGCCCGCGCGCTGTTGGCATTGTCGAGGTTGGTCTGCTCGGCGTCAATCTCTTCGGTCGTCTCCAGGATACTCGATTCCAGGTCTTGCAACTGCTGCTGGATAAACTGCTGGCGCTCACTATCCCCGCTGGACTCGGTGGGCGTCTGCAAGATCAGTTGGTGAACAATTTCATCGGCAATGACGCGCGCGCGCTCCGGGTCGGTATCGACAACGCTGATCTCCAAAAGCTGCGTGCCCTCGACCGGACGCGCCGAAATGCTGCCCGGCGAAGGGACAAAAGGCAATCCCAGCGCGTCGGCGGTCGCTTTGCGGATGGGATGGCGGCGAACCATATCGGCATACGTTTTTGCCAACTGCTCGCCCATCCACAAATCCATACTGCTGGGATTCGACTTTTGCAAGGCCTGCCCGATCATCACCGTGGCTGCGGCCCTGTAAATACGCGGCATGCGCGTGGTGCCAATATAGCTGGAAACCGCCGCCACCAGCACCGCGGCCAACAACAGCCACCACCATCGCCTGACAATACCCCAATACCGTTCTAATTCCACTGACTTGCCACCTTGGAGACCATTCGTCTACCACACGAGTTCGTTGAAATTTTTTTCAGGGGGCCGGCGACGCAAGATGTATTCGACGGCCGCCTCCATATCGTCGACAACCGGCCACAAGGAACGATCCCGGCGACTAAAACGCCCTTCCGTTTCCGCTCCCCGCCCCGTGCGCACCAAAATCCCCTGCACCCCCGCCGCTTGAGCCGCTTCGAGATCTGAGCGGGCGTCGCCAACGAGATAGGAACGCGCCAGATCGATGTCCAAATCTGCCGCCGCCTGACGCAACAGCCCCGGCCTGGGCTTGCGACAATCGCATCCGGCATTGGGATGATGCGGGCACAAATAAACGCCGTCCACCCGGCCGCCGCGCTGCCGGATCGATTCGATCAACCGGCGGTTGATCTCGTTCGCCGTCGCCAGGGTAATGATCCCCCGCCCCACCGCCGACTGGTTGGTGACGATCGCCACCCGGTACGCGGTCCGGCTCAACCGCCGCCAGGCCTCAAAAACGCGGGGCAAAAAAACCACCTCGCCCCAACTCTTGACGTAATCCGGGCGATTTTGATTGATCACGCCGTCGCGATCGACAAAGACCGCCGGATGCAAATCGCTCACTGCCAGGCCCGCGCCCGTTCGGTCGGCCACTCGCGCTGCGCCTGGGCATACTTGGCCGGCGAGCCAATGTCGAGCAAAAAATCGCTGGCCGCAATGGGCCAGCCGTAAATAGGAAAACCACAGGCCAACAGCCGAGGAAAAAGATCGCGCCCCAGGTCAGAAAATTGCCCCGCCGGAATATGCGCCAACGCCTCCGGATCGACAACAAGAATGCCCGCACTGGCTAAATCTGTAAACACTTGGACCGGCTTTTCCACAAAACGCCGCACGCAGCCGCCGCCATCCAGGTCCACCAGACCACACTCGGTTGGATTGGGCACCCGGTAAAGCGACATCGTCAGCGCCGGGTGTATCGAGTGAGCGGCATGAAAAGCCAACAATCGATCCAACGGCAGATCGGTCAAAACATCGCCATAAACGAGCACAAACGGCTGATCCAAAAACTTGGCCAGCCGCCTGACGCCGCCGGCGGTGCCCAACATCTCTTGCTCGACCGAGTAAACGATCTCGACGCCAAAATCTGCGCCCCCGCCAAAATGAGCCATCACCGCATCCGGCATATAACAGAGATTGATCCCAATCTGGCGAATCCCATAATGACGCAGCCAGGCTACCGTAAATTCGAGCATCGGCCGGCCGGCCACAGGCAACATTGGCTTGGGTCGATCGCTCGTCAAGGGGCGCAAACGAGTCCCCTCTCCGGCAGCCAGGATCATTGCTTTCATCAAACTGCTTTCTACCACAATCGCCCGTCCAAAATGAACGACCACCGGACTACTACCCGCGGACTAGCACTTTGGTAGACTACCGCTTTGGTAGACTACCACTTTGGTAGACTACCACTTTGGTAGTCTACCACCTGCCGTTTGTCGTTCTTGGATAACTAAAGATGACCTTTGTACCACTGCGTTCCAAACTGAAAGACAATTCGGGCAGACCAGCCAACGCATCGCGCACCCGGCCCTGCTTTTCGGGCGGGCAGCACAGCAAGAGAAACCCGCCGCCGCCCGCGCCGGTGATCTTGCCCCCCCAGGCGCCGGCCCGGCGCGCAGCCGCGTAAACCTCGTCGATCTCGCCATTGGAAATTTTGCTGGCCATTTGCTTTTTGAGCTGCCAACCCCGGTCGAGCAACGCCCCAAACGCCTCGAAATCGCCGCACTGAACCAGGTCGCGCCCCCGGTAGGCCATCTCTTTCAACCCGCGCAACACATCGATCCGCGCCTCAATGTTGGCCTTTTGCTCGGTCAGCACCGTCTCGCTGCGCCGCGTCGAGTTGGTAAAAAAAAGCATCAAATGATGATTCAGCCGCCGCCGTTCGCCCGCCGGCAAATCGACATGCTCGACGACGACGCGCTGATCGGGATAAAACGAAATAAACCGCAACCCGCCATAAGCGGCAATGTATTGATCCTGTTTGCCGATCGGTTTGCCCAGACGCGCGATCTCGATCTCGCACGCCTGCCGCGCCAACGTCTCTAGATTTTGCGGCGCGCCCCGATAAGTGTGTAACGCATTCAACAACCCCACCGTCACCGTACTCGACGACCCCAACCCAGAGCCGGCCGACGGGATGTCGCCCATCGTATTGATCTCGATCTGCTGCTCGATTCCGGTCAGACGCAAAGCCTCGCGCACCAACTCGTGCTGCACCTGATCGACCCGGTCGACCAACTCGGTGCGCGTATAACCCACACGGATTTTACAATCAAACCGCTGTTTGACCACACAAAAGATATACTTGTCGATCGCGGCGCTCAGAACGCAGCCGCCCTTGCGTGCGTAAAAATCCTGAAAATCCGTGCCGCCGCCGAAAAAACTGATCCGCAACGGCGTCTGGGTGATAATCATCGCCCCGCCCCCAACAATCCAAAACCGGCGCGCGTCTGCCGGAAACAGGCCAAACCGCCATTATTCTATGGCCTATACCAGGACAATTATTTCTCTGGAACTGCCTAATAAGCCCCCTTGCCCCTGAGCACCACCGGCACGGTGCGCGCCAACAGCTGTAAATCGAGCCAAATGCTCCAATTGCGAATATAGTGCATATCCAGCCGCACCCGCTCCTCATACGACACGTCGGAGCGGCCGCTGACCTGCCACAGGCCGGTGATCCCCGGCCGCACGGTCAACAAGTTCATCCCCCATTTGCCATATTCATCCATCTCGGGCGGCGAGATCATGCGCGGCCCCACCAGGCTCATTTGCCCCCACAGCACATTGAACAACTGCGGCAGCTCGTCAAGACTGTACTTGCGCAAAAATTTGCCCACGCGCGTAATGCGCGGGTCGTCCTTGAGCTTGTGGTTGTTGGTCAACTCGGCCTTTAGCTCTGGATGAGCGGCCAATATCTCGTCGCCGTTGATCTGCATGGTGCGAAACTTGAGCGCGCCAAACACCTTGCCCCCCACGCCCATCACCCGGCGGCGATAGAAAACGGGGCCGGGCGAATCCAATTTGACCACCAGGGCGATCAAGGCCAGCAACGGCGCGAGGAAAATCAACCCGGGAATGGTCAAACTGTAATCCAGCAGCGACTTGAGCACGGCGTCCGGCCCGGTCACGCGCGCCTTGTTGACCGTGATCAAGGGCACTCCGGCCAACTCTTTGACCTGCAACCCGGTGGTCATAATCTCAAACAACCCGGACGACAGGCGCAAGTTGACGTCCAGGTACCTGGCGTTGCCACTGCTAAAAGTGCGAAACACTTCGAGCAGTTGTGTACGATTGATCGCCGTCGGCGCGACAATGATCTCTTGCACACCATGTTCCGTCACCAACCGCTCCAACGCGGCCAAATCGCCCAACAGGCGATAGTCGCCCGTCACCGGCGTGTCCGCCGCGCCATCGGCGTCGACAAAACCGAGCAGGTACAACCCCGAACCGGCCCACCCCTTGAGCTGCTGCGCCAACGCGCGCCCCTCGTCGTTGGCGCCAACAATGACCGCCGGCGACAAGAGATGCCCGCGATGACGCAGCGCGTAAATCATCTGCCGGAAAGCAAACCGCGCGCCGCTGACAAACACAACAGCAAAAAACCAAAAAAAGCCCAACCACCCGCGAGAGATGAGCAACGTATCTCGCTGAAAAAAGCCCACGATCGCCAACGCCAACGTGCCCACCGAAATACCGTTAAACACCGTCGCATATTCTTGAGTACCGCCAAACAAGTATTGGGCGCTGTAAAGCTGGAACACGGCCAGGATAATCAAAAACATTGGGATCGTACTCGCCACCAACAACGCATAATCGCGCAATTGATAGGTAGAATGATAGGGCAGCACCTCAAAGCGCACAAAATAAGCCAGCCAGAAAGCCATTGCCACGGCCAACGCATCGCCGAGCAGCAGAACCGCTGTAAACAACTGGGAACGCGCCCGGTATGAAAGCGGAAACAACCTACTTGAACGCGGTGCGATGGTGACGGTGGTGGATGACATCCCGATACACTCCTTCCAATCTGCCGGCAATGACGCGCCAATCGTGGCGCTGTTCGATGTACTGGCGCGCGGCCAGACCAATCTGCTCACACCGCACCGGGGCGTCGAGCAGGCGCAAAACGGCCTGGGCAAATGCCTGCGCGCCGTCGGCAACGACGACATGCCGACCATCGACGACATCCAGCGCAGAAACGGCTTTCGAGGTGACAACCACCGCTGTCCCACAAGCCATGGCTTCCAGCACCTTGTTCTGAATCCCCGCGCCGTACACCATCGGCGCAACCGCCAGACTTGCACGACGCAAATATGGAACAAGGTCGGAAACGGTCCCGGTCACGTGGATGCGCTCGTCGTCGAGTGAGAGCCTATGAACAGCGGATGGCGGATCTTGTCCCACAAGCCACACCTGGATGTCGGGACGCCGGCGCCAAATATGGGGCATAATGTCTTGCACGAGGTACAATGCAGCCGTTACATTAGCATGATAACTCATTTTCCCCGTAAACACAAGTGCGGTCTGCTCGCGGGCTTTGCCCGCCGGCGAAAAATGCTCCAAATCGACACCATTTTCGAGAACCGTGATCCGGGAATCATACCTCTCGAGCCGGGCGCGAGAGGCCAGACGTAGCAAGGCCTCGCGATCGAGCGACGACGTGACCAGCACATGATCAAATTGGCCGACCAGCCAACCCTCGTAACGGCGCGTGCGCCCCAATTCGAGGCGCGTGACCAACCGGCCAAACAGGCTCTTGCTCTCGTGTACCGCTTGCTCGAACAAATGGCTGATACAATCGACGCTGTCCCACACCACCGGAACCCGCCCTCTGAGCGCCAAACCGTAATTTGCGCCGCGCAAATGCTCGACGTGGATCAGATCGAACGAGCCCAGGCCGGGGCGGCATTTTTCGATCAACGCCGGCTGCCAGCAGTACCGCGCCTGCAACGGCGCCCGCGTCGGCGCGGCCAGGGCCACATTCCACAGTGAGCGCCAGCGCGGCAAAGGCGCAGCGACCACGCGAACGCCCATTTGCTCCAACGCGGCCACATCTTGCCGCTCCGAAGCCGATGTCCACACCGTGGCCACGGTCAGATCGTTGCCCCGCGCGGCCAGCGATCGGATCAGGTTGAACGGGCGCACGCGGATGGGATTGGGCATATAGGGAACCAGGAATAAAATACGCATC
>CAYZYE010000201.1:0-7137 GCA_964481205.1 uncultured Anaerolineae bacterium
GGCCTGGATTTGGCAATCCAGGCCGAGCGCAACGCGAGCGCCGCCCCTGGCCCCCCAACGGCAAGTGTCTCGATCGCGCCATATCTTGGACAAAAGAGGTTGGATGTGATAGAATGATAAATGTTCACCCTGCGGGGGGTGAACTGGTTGGGGGAGATGACAGGTTAGGAGGCGAACCTTGTCCGGTGAACGAATTTTGGTTGTCGATGACAGCCCGGAAAACATCAAACTGATTGTCGATTATGTCTTGACCCCCAATGGGTATCTACCCATGACGGCGCGCGATGGCGCTGAAGGACTGCGCCGGGCGTTGACCGAGGATCCAGACCTCATCTTGCTGGATATGCAGATGCCCAAGATGACTGGCGTGGAGGTGGTTGAGGCGCTGCGTGAGCAGGGACGCCAGGTGCCGATCATCTTGATGACCTTTCACGGTTCCGAAGAACTGGCCGTGCGCGTCTTTCGGCTGGGCGTCAAAAATTACGTGATGAAGCCCTTTGAAGTGTCCGAAATGCTCGAGGCGATCGATCGCGCGTTGACCGAGTCGCGTCTGCGCCAGGAGCGCGACAAACTGCTCAACCGGTTGTTGAGCGCCAACAAGCAATTGGAACTGCGCGTCAGAGAACTCAACATTTTGTACAGTATCGGCAAGTCGGTGACGGCGCTGCTCGATCTCGATGCGTTGTTTAGCCGGCTGGTCGATGCGGCGGTGTACATTACCGGCGCCGAAGAGGGCTGGCTGATGCTGCTCGATGAGGCGACGGACGAGTTGTATGTTTGCGCGGCCAAGGGGCAAGAGGAAAGCCGCGCGCACCGCTTGCGTTTGCGCGTCGATGACAGCATTGCCGGCGCCGTGCTCAAGAGCGGCGAGCCGATTGTGATTGGCGATGGACAGTACAAAGTCAAGACCGCGTATCTGGTCAAGTCGTTGATGGCCGTGCCGATCAAGATCGAGCAACGGTCGATTGGCGTGTTGAGCGTGGATTACCGGATTGCCGATCGTACCTTTAGCAGCAATTCACTCCACCTGCTTTTTGCACTGGCCGATTATGCCGCGATTGCCATCGAAAACGCCAGATTATTCACCGATATCAAAGATGCGCGAAGCAGGTTAGAGGCGATTTTGATTGGCACGTCGGACGCAATGTTGGTTGTCGATGAGAAGAGAAATGTCTTGCTGCTCAATGATGCGGCCGCCGACGTGCTGGGGCTGCCGGTGGATCAGGCGGTGGGGCGACCGGTGACGGACGTGATTGCGAGCAAGGAACTGGGCACATTGTTCTCCCGGTCGGCGACCGGCGTGCTGGACCCGTACATCGAGGTGCCGTTGGCCGACAAGCGCACGTTCAACGCGCATTTGACCCGTGTGCCGGGCGTCGGTGAAGTGGTGGTGATGCAAGACATCACCAATCTCAAAGAGTTGGAAGAACTCAAAAATGAATTTGTCTCGACCGTGTCGCACGACTTGCGTTCACCGCTGACTTCGATTCGCGGCTTTGTCGATTTGATCGAAATGACGGGGCCGTTGAACGAACGGCAGCAAGATTTTGTCGCCAAAATTCGCCAGGGGGTGCTGGTTATTACGGCGTTGATCGATGATTTGCTGGATTTGGGGCGCATCGAAAAGGGCGCCGCGTTCGATCTGGCGGTGGTGTCGCTCGAGGATGTGATCTTTGAATCGGTGAACACGCTGCGAGGACACGCGGCGTCGAAAAAGCAGCAGATCGATCTCTCGCTGCCCGCCGGGTTGTCGCCGGTGATGGGCAACGCGCTGCGCCTGGGGCAGGTGGTCAAGAACCTGGTGGGCAACGCAATCAAGTACACGCCAGAGCAGGGCTATATTCGCGTTTGGGTCGAGGAAAAAAGCGCCCAGGTTTTGGTCCACGTGCAGGATTCGGGGATTGGCATCTCGGCCGATGACCAGACGCACTTGTTTGAAAAGTTTTACCGCGTCCAACGCCCCGAAACGCAAGATATTCCCGGCACGGGGCTGGGGCTGTCGATTGCGCAAACGATCGTCGAAAAGCACGGTGGGCGGTTGTGGGTGGACAGTGAGTTGGGCAAGGGCAGCACCTTTACATTCCTTTTGCCCGTTTATCGACCCACATAATTTTGGAACTCGCCTAATCTCTCAGAGGCCGCTGAAAAACAAAAGATTAACCGCAAGGACGCTTTGGATAAAATCAATCCGCGAACGCCGAGACTGGCTTGTATTTGCGAATATTTACGGTGCTACTCGATGTCTTATTTCTTTGCGCTCTCGGCGTTCTCTGCGGTTGGCGGGTGCGCGGGCGGGTTTTTTGGCACGCTTCTAGATTGAACCCATTTGACGATGGCGTGGACCTGCCAGTCTTCCAGGTTGGGAACGACGGTGGTGTATTCATCGAGGATGGCGTGGATGGGGCCGCGTCCTTTGGCGGCGATCAGGGTATGCAGGCGGGTTTGCAGTTCTCGACAGGCGGCGGCGTCCATACCGAGCAAAGCGGCGGCGCGCGCCTTGTCTGCGCTCAATCGCCGTGACGAGGTGGGCGTGCGCGGCGCAATGTACCGTCCATCGGGGTCACGGGTGATGATGCCCAGGGCCAATCCGACGGCAAACAGGGTGGCCGGCGTGGGTTGATTTTTGGGGTATACGGTGAGCAGATCGTCGCTCAGAACGAGGTCGCGGGTGATGTGTATGGGTACCTGGCTGTGGCGCAGCATGGCGGCATAGTGCGCGCGGTATTCATCGAGGCGGCGCAGCGCCAGGAGCGGCATGCCGTGGTGTTCGTTGATGATCAGCAGGTGGCGCGGCGCCTGGATGTCGATCACCTGGCTGTTAGAGTATGTCTGGTTTTGCTCGCGCTGTGTTGGCGTCAGATTTCCGGCGATCAGACTCAATTTTTGGGTTTTGGCCCGCCGCAACCGTTTTGGATCATAGTTCCACAGTGGTTTTGCGCTGTCGAGCATGCGTTGGAAGGATGAATCTGCGTCGGCGCTTGGCCCCACAAAATCGGTGATGCTGGTTTCTTGCAGGCATTGTTCTGCCAGGTTTTTACCCACGGCAAGCAGTCTGGTCATCAACCAGACGGCAATGGGGTCACGAGATTGCGCGCATTTGGCGCGCCAGGTTTGCAGCGGGCCGGCTTGTTGGATAAAGTCGGTGGTCAATTGTTCCAGCGCCGGCCTGATCCGTTGGCGGCGCGTTGTGGCCCGGTCGAGAACCGCGCGCCGGTAGAATGCGTCTGCGCTGTCGAGATCGACGGCCGAGCGGCACAGGCCGGGCTGCGCCAGTTTTTCCAGGGTCGCCGCGTGCCGGGCTTGTTCGGCCTGGAGGTGCGTGAGAACGGTGTGGATGTCGGCGGTCAGTGCGTCGATCTCTTGGTCCAATTGGGCAATGGTCTGGTGCGCGGCGTCATAGATGCGCCCCAGAGCGCGGTTGATCGGCGAGGCGCTTTCGATGCCAAAGCGTTCGCGGACCAGTTCGATATGCTTGTCGCGGATGCTGCGTCTTTGGCTCTGCCAGCGATGCCCGTTGAGCGCCAGGACGATCAGGATGCCGCCGCCCAGCAGCCCCCAAGACAGCGATGCGCCTGTTTCGCTCAAGGGGCGGATGGTTTTCCAGATCAGTTGGGCGCTATATAACAAGGGTAAAACAAGTATCGAGATGATGCTCAAGATGAAAATCGGCCAGGGAGGGACGCTCATTGTCGCGCTGCGCAGGGCATAGTAGGCGTTGCTGACCGTGCCCAGTGAACGTTTGAGTTGTGTCTTTTGCTGCTGTCGCTTTTGGTCAATGATTTGTTTCTGCGCCGCTATTTTGTCGTGCAGCGCGCTCAAGAACGCTTGCGCGGAAGCGATTCCACCCAGCGGCGTGTCTTCGAGAATGATTTGTACCGCCGTGTACACCGCTTCGTGAATTTCGTCGCGGGCGTGAGGCACGTTTTGGTCCAGTTGGCGTTGCAGCGCGGTCAGGTGTTTTTCGCGCGCGGTCTGTAACGCGGCGCGCGTGCGCGCTTCGATGTGGCGCAAGCGGGTATGGCGCAGTGGTTTCAGTGTTTCCTCAATGTCTGCTCGACTAGAGTAATGCAGCCGTTCTCCAAGTACGTCGGCGGATAATCCCAGTTTTTCGACAAAGGCATTCACGTGTCTTTCTATATCTATGCTAGTTTGTGTGTCTATGAGGCGCGACAGGATGTCGGCGCCCAATCTGGCGGTGGTCCAGTCGGTCAGGGTGGGCAGCGGAATGTAGCGGGCGGCGACGCCCAGGCTGGAATAGATGCGGGACTTGCCGCCGAGTTTGGCGTTGCGGTAGCGGCGATTTCGTTTTTCGCGTAGCGATGTTGCGATCTCGATAAAGGTCATCGCGTGCAGCCATTCGCTGGCGGCCAAAATTTGCTGCGTGTCGTCCTGGAGCATATATCCCAGCTCGTTGACCGTGTCCAGCAGATAGCAGCCGTTGTTAAAGATGTTTTGGGGGGGCAGATCGAGTTCTGCGCTCATAAATTCTGCGTTATAGTGATCTTGCTGGGCATAGTGTTCCAGTTCTTTGAGCGCGGCATAGGCGATGGCTTCTTCGGCCGGCGCCGGCGATGTTGCGCTGGGCAGATACAAGACCCCGGCGATCTGGGGCGTCAATCCCAACTGCCGGCAGACGTGGTGGGTCAGGTAAGCCATGTCGATGAAAATGCCGCTGCCCAAATGTTCGTTCAGGTCGGCAATGATATAAACGTCGATTCCGCTGTTGCCGGCAAGCGACATGTTTTGCGCGTTCAGCTGCTCGACGGTTTCCAGGGAGGACAGGTGCGGAATGCTTTCGACCAAAAACTCTTGGATGTCGTCGGCTTGTTGAAGCAGCGCGGCGCGCATCCAGGCTCTGGTGCGCGCGCGTTGCGCCTCCGGCAAGGTTCCCAGTTCGCCGGGAAGCCAGGCCGGCCATTCGTTGGCTTGAAACGTGGGCCGGGCCAGCGTGATCGGGTGGATGCCGTCCGGGTTGGAGAGGGTGTCCTGGTTGGCATAGTTGACGGCGATCGTCAAGATGCACGGCAGCCGGGCCGGTAAGCGGTTCAGGTAGCTTTGCAAGGTTCGCTGTGCGCGGTGTCCTATGCCGATCAGGAGGTGTGGTTGTATTTTACGCATCGTTGTATGACTCAATCTATGTTTCGATCAATGTGAAATTGAAAACGGGCGCGTCCAAAGCGCACCTGATCGCCGTCGTTCAGGGCGCGTTGCCGGATGAGGGCGTTGTTGATGAATGTGCCATTCACGTCGTCCATGGCAGTGAGGACAAAGTGCGCGTCTTTGTATTCGATCCAGGCGTGGCGGCGTGAGACGGTTGGGTTGTCGAGGTTGATGTCGTTTTGCGTTGAGCCGCGGCCGATGAACGTCCGGGCATGTGGTTCGACCCAAAACTGCGAGCCGTCCGAACCGACCAACATTGCCATTGGCGGTTTTTGCGCGGCCAATTGCTGGATGGTGGGCACGGTTTCACATTTCGGGCACGCGCCTGTTTGCAGATCGAGGGTGCTGCCGCAAAATTCGCATTTGGATGGCGTAATGTGTGCGGTTTGCAGCGGCAGCCAGGACAGCGCTTCGGTTGTCCCGATGCTGGCAAAGAACAGCGCGAGGCCGCCGTTGAGGATGATGGCGGCGACAAAGATGAACGGCCCCGGCGGCCAGTGGGTTTGCGCGCTGCGCTGGAGCGTTTGCGCGGCAATCCAGCCGACGGCGGCGTACACGGCAAAGAGCCGGTGGGTCGATACCATGATCATTTGCGTCCAGCTGTATCGTTGGAGCAGCCCCCACCCGGAGATGAGCAGCAGCAGTCCAATGGCAATGATTGTGGCTTCGCTCCATGGGTGGAGGCGTAACGCGGCCCAGAATTGTCTGGCCGGTTCGGAGAGGCGCCAGGGGAGCATTGCTTCCCAAGAGATCGAGATCAGTTGAAAGACGCCCCAGACCATGGCGATTGTGCCCAGGCCCAGCCAAATGTTGGCAATGAGTTTGAGTCGAAACGTATAATTTTGCATATCATGCCCGTTTGAGGCTGCGTCAGGTCATCGTCAGCAGCAAGAGTGCGGCGAGTAACATGATTCCCAGGTTGGCCGCGATCAGCGCCGGCCAGACCCAACGCGGCCATTCGTCCGTTTGGGGTTTCCAGGCGAATTGGGTCGCTCCTTGTTGTGGAAATGGCGCGACGATCCAGTCGCCGGTCGATGGAGATAAATAGGGTAGTGTCACCTGCAAAAGCGCCTGGCGAAAGGCGGTGATGGTGGGGTAACGCTGCGCTGGTTGCTTTTCCAGTGCTTTGAGCAACGCCGTGTTGACGCTGCCGGGAACGTGCGGGATGGGTTCCGGCGAGCTTGTGCGCACGAGCGCCACATTGTCTGCGCGCGCGCCGGCCGTGTTTCGCAGGTCAAAGTTCAGATAGTGGCGGCCGGCGAGCATGTGGTACAGCAGTGTGCCCAGGGCATAGATGTCTATGCGGGGGTCGTCTCGAACGCCTTCCAGCTGTTCGGGCGACATGTAAAAGACGGTGCCGATCGCCAGGTCGCGTTCGGTGCGCCAGGGACGGTGGACAAGTTCGTCGGGCACGTGGGCAATGCCCAGGTCGATCAGTTTGGGGTGGCCTTGTTGGTCAAAGAGAATGTTGCCCGGTTGCAGGTCGCAGTGGGTGATGCCCATTTGGTGCAAATAGTCGATCGCGTCGCACAGGGCCAACGCGATCATGATCGTTTCGCCCAGCGCCAGCTGGCGACCTTGCTCCAACCAATCGCTCAGGACGCCGCCGTTCAGGTATTCCATGATCAGATAGTGGTGGTCGCGTTCTTTGAACATTGTCTCGGCCCGGACGATGTTGGGGTGGTTGAGCCGCTGCAAGGTTCTTCCTTCGCGGATAAAGCGGCGCAGGACATCGGTGTCGCTGATCAGCGCCGGAATCAGTTCTTTGATCACGACCTGGCGTCCGTTCAATTGATCTAGCGCCAGGTAGATAAAGCCAAAGCCACCACGGGCCAGCAATTTTTGAACCTGGTAACGGTTTTTCCAGAGTGTGCTGCCTTTGGTTAATGCCACGGGTTTCCTTTTCCGGTTTCATTCGGGCGCTACAATCCAGCGGTTGAAACCGCGCCTGGCGAGCCGTTGGCTGGTCGTCTCCCT
>CAYZYE010000202.1:0-7026 GCA_964481205.1 uncultured Anaerolineae bacterium
ATATGCAGCGAACAACTGTTGGATCTCTGGTTTACTATCAATTCAAGAGTTTGCTGCCTTGCACAGAGGTCAGGCACGGCGTGTTCACGCGCCTCGGCGGGCGCAGCGCAGCGCCGTGGCGTAGCCTGAACACCGGGCATGGCATCGGCGACGACCCCAAGGCGGTCGACGCCAACCATGCTTTGATCTGCCACGCCCTCGGCTTTGAGTCGGAAAGCGAGATCGCGTCACCGCACCAGGTACATGGCCGCAATGTCGGCATCGTCGACGCGCGCGACAAGGGGCGGGTTCGCCCGGCCACCGACGCCTTGATCACCCAGACGCCGGGCGTACTGCTCATGCTGCGTTTTGCCGACTGTACGCCGATTCTCTTTTACGACCCGGTCAGGCGAGTGATCGCTCTGGCGCATGCCGGCTGGCGCGGCACCGTCGCCAGGATCGCCCAGGTGACGGTGCAAACCATGATCGACGCTTTTGCCTGCCGCGCCGCCGACATCATTGCCGGCATTGGCCCGGCGATCGGCCCGTGCTGTTACGAGGTCGGGACAGAGGTGTTTGACGCCGTCAACAAGACCTGCCCTGACTGGGCGGATTTGTTGCAACCCAGGCGCGACCAGCACTGGCATTTTGACATGTGGTCGGCAAATCGCCGTCAGCTCCAAGAGCTTGGCCTTGGGCAGATCGAGGTGGCAGAGATATGTACGGCCTGTCACACCGGCGAATGGTTTTCTCACCGCGCAGAACAAGGTCGAACCGGACGTTTTGCTGCGGCCATCGGATTATAAATTGAGGTGTTGATATGATATTTGTTGTTTATCTCATTCACACGGCGATCAGCATTTACAGCCTGGCCTTGATCGCCCGGACGTTTTTGGGCATGCTGCTCGGCCCGTACCATCGCCTGGTCATCTGGCTACAGCGGATCACCGAACCGGTGTTGGCGCCCATTCGCCGTTATGTCCCGCCGATCGTCAGCGGCGGCGTGGCCTGGGACATTTCGCCGATGGTGGCGATTGTGTTGCTGTGGGTGCTGGAACAGGTTTTGACCCGCATCTTGCTCGCCGTGGCCTACTAGGGTGTGCGTGTGATGACCGGAATATTCCCACTGGGCAAACTGCCCGCCAAAGACCTGGAGCATCTGCTCGACCGGCACACTTTTGCGCTGCCCGATGACCGCGTGCTCGTTTACCCCGGAGTTGGCGAAGACGCGGCGGTGATCGATATGCAGAATCGCTGGCTGGTTGCCAAAACCGATCCGATCACCTTTGCCACCGACGAGATCGGTTGGTATGCGGTCAATGTCAACGCCAACGACATCGCCGCGGCCGGCGGCACCCCACGCTGGTTCCTCAGCACCTTGCTTTTGCCGGAAAATCGAACCGATCTGGGGCTGGTCGAGCGGATTATGGCGCAAATTGCGTCGGCTTGCCGCGCGCTCGACATCGTGCCGTGCGGCGGGCACACCGAGATCACCTATGGGTTGGATCGCCCGATTGTGGTTGGGGTAATGCTCGGCGAGATCGAACCGGGCAATTTGATTCGCAGCGGCGGTGTCCGCGTGGGCGATGTCATCGTCCTGACCAAGGGCGTTGCCGTCGAGGGAACGGCGATCATTGCCCGCGAAAAGGAAGCCGAGTTGGCCGGCCTGTTCAGTGCCGAGTTTCTCGAACGCTGCCGTCGCTTTTTGCGCGACCCGGGGATCGGCGTGGTGCGAGACGCAAAAATCGCCGCCCGCTCCGCCGTCGTCCACGCGATGCACGACCCGACCGAAGGTGGGGTGGCGACCGGTTTGTGGGAGTTGGCCCTCGCCTCGCAAGTTGGATTGTGCGTTGATGCGCCGGCCATTCCCATCTATGACGAGACGCGGCGTTTGTGCCGGCGCTATGACCTGAATCCATTGGGGGTCATCGCCTCTGGTGCGCTCCTTGTTGCCGTCGCCGAAAACGAGGCCCAGGCGATGTGCCGCGCATTGCGGGCGGGCGGCGTTCCCGCCGCGCCCATCGCTCGCGCCGTGCCCGTGGAGCAGGGGGTGACGCTCTGTTCTCCCGACGGCGTACAACCGCTGCCTCGCTTTGATCAAGACGAGATCACCCGTCTCTTTTAGAGGATCACACGATGACTTTTTTGTCTCTTGTCGAATCTGTCTTGGAGGCCGTCCACGTTCGGCCCCAGGCGTTGCAAATCGCCCACATTGACACATTGGTGGGGCGTTATTACCCCAACCTCAGCGTCGATCGCCCCGCCGTGATCGGCCCGCTGACCGGTCCGACCCAGTGCGAGGCGCTGTGTCGCCTGCTCGCTCTGGCGTACCCTGCCGCGCACATTGTGCAGGTTGTCGACAATGTGGGCCGCGCCGCGCCGGCCGTGCAGCCGGTCGCGTTGCCGCAACTGGCCGGCGTCGATCTGAGCCGCCCCGATGTTTTGCTCTATGTGCCGCCCTTGTCGCAAACCGGCGCGGTCGAGACCTTTCAGGACACCGTCGCTCACCTCCGCGCCCCCAACGGCTGTCCGTGGGATCGCAAACAGACGCACCGCTCGCTGCGCCGGGCCTTTCTCGAAGAGGTCTATGAGGTGTTGGACGCGCTGGATCGAAACGACTTGGACAACTTGCAAGAGGAATTGGGCGATACGCTGCTGCTGGTCTTGATGCAGGCGCAGATCGGCAGCGAGTCCGGCGCATTTCAATTGAGCGACATCGTGCGCCAGGTCAATGCCAAGATCGTGCGCCGGCATCCTCATGTCTTTGCCGGTTTGGCCGTCAGCGGCGTAGACGAGGTTTTGCTCAACTGGGAGGCGATCAAACGCGGCGAAAAGGGCGAGCGGGAGGAAAAACCATCTGTGCTGGACAGCGTGTCCCGTTCGATGCCCTCGCTGGCCCGGGCGCAGTCAATCCAGCGCCACGTCGATTGGATGGAAGGGATCGACTGGGAGGCGGATGTTTTGCTCCGGCGCGTTGCGCAGTCGATCCAGGCGCTGCATTCGGCGTTGGATGCAGCCGACCGGCGCGAGCGCATTGGCGATCTGCTCTTTGATCTGGCCAACCTGGCCCGGCGCTGGGAGATCGATGTCGAAGGCGCGCTGCGCGAGGCCAACAACCGGTTTGAAGCGCGTTTTCGCGCCTGGGAAAAAGCGCCGGACCCGGCCGCGGTTTCCTGAGCGCGTGTCAAATTTGAACCAATTTTATGTTACAGTGTTTACAAGGAGGTAAGCAAATGAAGCGTAACATTCGCGCTCCGCGCGGCACAAAACTAACCTGCAAGAATTGGCTGATCGAAGCGCCGTATCGCATGCTCCAGCACAACCTCGACCCCGAGGTGGCCGGCGACCCGGACAACCTCATCGTCTACGGCGGGCGAGGCAAGGCCGCTCGCAATTGGGCCTGTTTCGACGCCATCCTCGAAGCGCTGCGTAACCTGAACCCCGATGAAACGCTCCTGGTGCAATCTGGCAAGCCGGTTGGCGTGTTCCAAACCCACCTTGATGCGCCCCGCGTTCTCCTCGCCAACTCGAACATTGTCCCGGCCTGGGCGACGCAAGAAAACTTTGACCGGTGGGAGCGGGAAGGGCTGATCATGTACGGCCAGATGACCGCCGGAAGCTGGATTTACATCGGCACACAGGGCATTTTGCAAGGCACCTATGAGACGCTCGGCGCGCTGGCCCGCCAGCACGGGTGGGGCAGTTTGAGAGGAAAATTTGTCCTCACCGCCGGGCTGGGCGAGATGGGTGGCGCGCAGCCGTTGGCGATCACGATGAATGAAGGTGTGGGGCTGATCGTCGAAGTCGATCGGCAGCGGGCCGAACGCCGGCTCGAGTTGCGTCAGTTGGACACGATCACCGACAATCTGGAAGAAGCGATGACCTGGGTGGAACAGGCCGTCGCCGGGCGGCAACCCAGGTCGGTGGGCCTCGTCGCCAACGCCGCCGAAATTTTGCCCGAACTGGTGCAGCGCGGCGTCATTCCCGATGTGGTCACCGATCAAACCTCGGCCCACGACCCGCTCTATGGCTATATTCCCGCCGGCATGACTCTGGATGAGGCTGCCGGGCTGCGCGCGCGCGACCCCGACGAGTACCAGAAGCGTTCGATGGCCTCGATGGCCGGGCATGTGCAGGCGATGCTCGATTTTCAGGCTCGCGGCAGCGTTGTCTTTGATTACGGCAACAACCTGCGCCAGCGCGCCTACGATTATGGCCTCAAGGATGCGTTCGCCTATCCCGGTTTTGTCCCCGCTTATATCCGCCCTCTTTTTTGTGAGGGCAAAGGCCCATTTCGCTGGGTGGCTCTGTCCGGCGACCCCGACGACATTTATGCCACCGATGAAGCGATCCTCGAGCTGTTTCCCGATGACGAGCATCTCACGCGCTGGATTCGTATGGCCCAGGACAGGGTGGCCTTTCAGGGCTTGCCCGCGCGCATCTGCTGGCTGGGCTATGGCGAGCGCGTCCGGGCCGGCCTTCGCTTCAACGAGATGGTCGCCTCCGGGCAGGTCAGCGCGCCGATCGTGATTGGCCGCGATCACCTGGACAGCGGTTCGGTGGCCAGCCCCAACCGCGAGACCGAGGACATGCTCGACGGCTCGGACGCCATCGCCGACTGGCCTTTGCTGAACGCGATGCTCAATGCCGTGGGCGGCGCGACCTGGGTCAGCATCCACCATGGCGGCGGGGTGGGCATTGGCTATAGCATCCACGCCGGGCAGGTCATTGTCGCCGATGGTACGGTCGCGGCGGCGAGGCGTTTGCAGCGTGTGCTGACCACCGATCCGGGGCTGGGTGTGGCTCGCCACGCCGACGCCGGTTACGAGGCGGCGATCTCGTTTGCCCAAGAGCACGGGATCCAAATTCCGATGCTGCATACCAGATAAGGATTTGTATTTATGCGAGTCTTGATGTGTATTCCGAACTTGAGCGAGGGGATCGATCTGGGCCGCGTCGAGCAGATCGCGGCCCAGGTTCGCGCCGTTCAGGGCGTCAAGCTGCTCAATGTCTCTTCTGACGCCGATCACAATCGTTCCGTCCTCTCGTACCTGGGGGAACCGGAAGCTGTGCTCAAGGCCACCGAGGCGATGGCGGTCAAGGCGTTCGAGGTGATCGACATGGCGCAGCACCGGGGGTCTCATCCCCGGCTTGGCGCGGTCGATGTGGCGCCTTTTGTCCCGGTGCGCGGTGTCAAGATGGCCGAAGCGGTTGACCTGGCGCGACGGTTCGGTCGATTCGTCGGTGGGATGGGCGTTCCGGTGTACTATTATGAGGAGGCGGCGACGCGCCCGGAGCGTGTGTCGTTGCCGGACATCCGCCGGGGCGAGTACGAGGGGCTGGCCGACAAGCTCCGCGACCCGGCGTGGCAGCCCGACCAGGGGCCGGCGGTTTTCAACCCCCGGTCGGGCGCATTGGTCACGGGGGCGCGACACCCGCTGGTGGCCTTTAACGTCAATCTGAACACCGCCGACCTCAAGTTGGCGAAGCGTATTGCCCGCGCCGTGCGTCACAGCAGCGGCGGCTATCGCTTTGTGCGGGCTATGGGCGTCGAGCTGAAGGCGCAGGGCATCGTCCAGGTGTCGATGAACATGACCAATTATCGCAAAACGCCGTTGCCTCGCGTGCTAGAGACGGTCCGCGCCGAGGCGGCGCGCTATGGGGTCAACGTGGTCGGCAGCGAGTTGATCGGGGCGGCGCCGCTGGGTGTGTTGGAACAGGTGACGCGCTATTATTTGCAGGCGCACGATTTCAAGACGGATCAAATTGTCGAGATGGCCTTGTTGGAGTGAAAAAAAGGATGCGAGTCGATCTGATCGTTTGTAACAGCGCGCAGTTGGTCACTTGCGCCAGCGCCGGCGGCCCCAAACGCGGCGCGGCGTTGGCCGATGTCGGGCTGACGCCCGACGGCGCGGTGGCCGTTGCCGCCGGGTTGATCGTGGATGTGGGGCCGACCGGCGATCTGTTGGCCCGGTACGACGCGCGCGAGACGATCGACGCCGCGAACAAGGTGGTCTGTCCCGGTTTTGTCGACCCGCACACCCACCTCGTCTATGCCGGCGATCGCGTGGCCGAGTTTGAGATGCGCGTTCGCGGCGCGACCTATATGGAGGTGATGCGCGCCGGCGGCGGCATCGCCAGCACGATGCGCGCCACACGCGCGGCGTCCGTCGGGCAGCTGGTTGCCGGGGCGCGCCGCCGCCTGGATGCAATGTTGTCTCTGGGAACGACGACGGTCGAGGCCAAGACTGGTTATGGGCTGGACACGGCGAACGAGATCAAGTTGTTGGAGGCGACGGCGGCGCTCGACCGGCAGCATCCCGTCGATCTGATTCCCACCTTGCTCGGCGCGCACGCCGTTCCGCCGGAATACCGGGGGCGTCCCGACGATTACGTCCGCCTCGTCGTCGATGAAATGATCCCTCAGGCCGCGCGCTGGTATCGCCGTTCGTCGTTCTCGAAACGCCAAATACCGTTGTTTTGCGACGTGTTTTGCGAGGAGGGCGTTTTTGATCGCCGGCAGGCCGGGCGCGTGTTGCAAGCCGGGCAAAGGCTGGGGCTGCGGCCCAAGCTCCACGCCGATGAATTCAAGTCGTTGGGCGGCGTTTCATTGGCCGTCGAGTTGGGGGCGGCGTCGGTCGATCACCTGGATGTGACAAAGCCGGCCGAGATCGCGGCCCTGGCGGCGTCGAGCACGGTTGGGGTGCTGATGCCGGCGGTCAATTTCAACCTGGGCAGCGCGCATTTTGCCGATGCGCGGGCGATGGTCGATGCCGGCGTTGCTGTGGCGCTGGCTACCGACCTCAATCCCGGTTCGGCGCCTTGCCCGTCGATGCCGTTGGTGATGGCAATTGCCTGCCGGTACGGGCGGCTGCTTCCGGCCGAGGCGTTGAACGCCGCCACGATCAATGCCGCACACGCGGCCGGATGCCAGGAGCGCGCCGGATCGATTCAGGTTGGCAAGCAAGCCGATCTGCTGATCATCGACGCCCCGGATTACCGTCATCTGGCCTACCAGTTTGGCGGCAATTTGGTTGAACGTGTGAT
>CAYZYE010000203.1:0-7021 GCA_964481205.1 uncultured Anaerolineae bacterium
GGGACGACCAGCCAACGGCTCACCCAACGCGGTTTCAACCGCTGGATTGTAGAACTGAACAGCCCTGGACTCCACTGCTGTGCGGTGACGCCGTCGCGCGGTCGGGTTACTCGTCCCTGCCGCACTCGATATCCAGCGTTCCAACAATCTTGTCCGCCGGCACAGACGGCACTTCGATGACCACGGTCATGCCGCCCAACTCGACTTGATGCACGATCCCCGTGCCGACAATCATAACCCCGCCTTCCGGCAGCGAAACCGTCCGGCATTTTTTATCTTCCAAATATCGAAACGTGGCCTGGATTGACTTTTCCGAATAGTAAATTTCCCAGTGCCGGCAGTGATAGTGAGCATCCTGAAGTGCCTTTTCATTGGCAAAAGACAAGGCAAACGGCCCGTGCGCGTACTGGGGCAAACTCGGGTCGATAAAATTGCTCGATTCGCAGACATAGTTTGGGGCGTCCGGCCCCGAGTGTTCCCAATAACGTCCCTCAAGCGTTTGTTCGGGCTTGATGTCCTCGCCCTTTTCCCTCAACCTGTTGTACAATTTGGCGGCCAGCATCTCGGGGATGATGATCTTGATGTCCTGGCGCGAATTGACCGCAAACTGTTGGTAAACCTGGTCCAATGGAATCGCCAGCACCTTGCGCAAGCGTTTGATCGTATTATCGAATGTCGCCATCGTCACCGCTCCTCATCCCAAACACAAATCAATCGTAACAACTCGCCTCCCGGCACAACGGGCCGAGTCGTCACAGGAAATATACACGCACCCGTGTTCATTGTCAAGTAAAACCTGGGCGCAATTTGCGCCCTGACGCAAAATCGGGTACAATGCGCCTACAATTAAATACTGCTTCTCCGACCCAACAGCCCTACCGGCGCCAGCGGCGCTTATGGATGTTGGGCGATAGGGTGTCGCTGGAAACGGTGTCGCCTCCCGTGTGGGTTTCTGCAAGCCTCTGAAAAGGAGAACGCATTACGACGAGTAAACACGATGCAGGATCGTGTTTTATGTTGTGTTATGCGGTGGTTCCCGGGGAAGCTATTGTCGGGAACCACCGTTTTTATTTTTCATCCAGGAGGAGACTGTGAACAAACATCGTTTTTGGAACGCGCTGTGGGCGCTGGCGCTGATCGCCGCGCTGTCCGCTTGCGCCCAACCATCCCCCACGACAGCCCCCGTCTCGCCAACGGCCACGCCGCTTTCTCCCACAGATACGCCGGCCCCGACACAAGCGCCAGAGGCTGTTCTGCTCGAGATCGTCGGCCCCGGCGGTGCCAGGTCGCTGACGCTGACCGATTTGAAAGCCATGCCCGTCACCGAGGGGCGCGGCGGAACCAAATCCAGCACCGGCAAGATCACCCTGCCGGAAACATACACCGGCGTCGCGCTCAAAGACCTGGTCGCCGCGTTGGGTGAATTCGGCGCAGACATGGGCGTCAACGTCGTCGCCGAGGATGGCTATGGGATCACCTTTTCTTACGATCAGGTGATGAACGGCAGTTTTGTGATCTATGATCCCGGCACCGGCGACGAACTCGCCTCGCCGGCGCCGATGACGGCGATCCTGGCCTACGCCCGCAACGGCGAGCCGCTCGACCCCAAGGGCGATGGCGCGCTGCGCCTGATGATCGTCGGCCAGGAGGGCAGCCAGGTGACAGACGGCCACTGGTCGGTCAAATGGGTGAGCAAACTCGAGATCAAGTCGTTGGGGCAAGAATGGACGTTGCACCTGGAAGGGACGCTCGTCGAAGACATGGACCGCGCGACGTTCGAGTCGGGGGCGGCGCCCAACTGCCACGCCGCCACCTGGACGGACGATCACGGGCAGCGTTGGGTGGGCATGCCGTTGTGGCGGCTGGTAGGCCGCGTCGATGACGAGATCAAGCACGACGGCCCCGCTTTCAACGACGCTCTGGCCGACGCCGGTTACGTCATCGACGTGATCGCCGCCGACGGCTATACCGTCTCTTTCGACAGCGCCCGGATCAAGCGTCACGACGGGATCATTGTCGCTTTTCAAGTCAACGACAACCCGCTGCCCGAAAAATATTTCCCGCTGCGCCTGGTCGGCGACGACCTGCAAAAGAACGAGATGATCGGCCAGATCGCCCAGATCGTCGTCCACGTTGGCGATGCCGCGCCGCAGCCGACGGCCACACCACAGCCAACGGCCACACCGCAACCGGCGCCCGCCGCCGTCGAGGGCGACCTGGTCATCGTCGGCCTGGTCGATCACCCGCTTGGGCTGAATGAAGACGATCTACGCGCAATGGAGGTCGTCCAGATCACCGCCGAGCACCCCAAAAAGGGTCAGCAAGATTATAGCGGCATTTACCTCAACGCGCTGCTCGATCAAGCCGGCGTGCAAGAGGGCGCGACCACGCTGGTCGCTACCGCCGACGATGGGTTTGCGTCCGAGATCGCGCTGTCCGACGTGCGCGACTGCGCCGACTGTCTATTGGCCTTTACCCAAACGCCCGGCCAGTTCAAGCTGGTGATGCCCGGTTTGCCCAGCAACGTGTGGGTCAAAGGCGTCGTCCAGCTCGAAATCAAATGACGACGGGTGTGTTGCAAACGGTCTGGGCGTCCGTTTGCGGTTGATAAACAGTGGTGATTGATGAAAATAAACCTTTTTTTATGTATATGTCTGACTGCAACGCTGATCGGCTGCGGACGGGCGACCCCAGCGGCCACACCGGGCAGCGAGGTGGAACGATCGACGCCGCGCACGCCGCTGGTGGTTTTTGCCGCCGGCAGCCTGATCAGCCCCTTTGACGCGCTGGAAACGGCCTTTGAGCGACAATATCCCCACATCGACCTGCGCGCCGAGTACCACGGCAGCATCCAGGCCATCCGCCACGTCACCGAACTGCACGATGACATTGACGTTGTTGCCTCGGCAGACGAGTCATTGATCCCAATGCTCATGTACGAGGTCCGCGACCCCGAAACCGGCCGTCCCTATGCCGATTGGTACATCCGCTTTGCCTCCAACCGCCTGGCCCTGGCCTACACGCCGCCAAGCCGGCGCGCCGACGAGATCGATGCCCGCACCTGGCCCGACATCCTGGCCGACCGCAGCGTGCGCCTGGGGCTGTCGGACCCGCGTTTCGACGCCCTGGGCTACCGCGCGCTGATGGTCTTTGCCCTGGCCCAGGAGGCGTATGGTCGCCCCACGCTGTTCAATGACATGTTTGGCGGGCGGTTCACCTATCCCCTGACGCTCTTTTGGGACGACGATCTGGGGACGATCACCGTGCCCGAAATTGTCGAAACCCACGCCGGAAGCGACCTGCTCTTGCGCGGATCGAGCATCCAGCTGATCGCCCTGCTCCAATCCGGCGACATCGACTATGCTTTTGAATACGAGTCGGTGATCCGCCAGCACGGGCTGAGTATGTTGTCGCTGCCCAAGGCGCTGAACATGGGCGACGAGCAGGCGGCATACGATCACGTCCAGGTATACCTGGACTTTCGTCGTTTTGCCTCGGTTCAGCCCAGGTTTCGCGGCGGGGTGATCGGCTATGGGATCACGATCCCCACCAACGCCCGGCACGCGCCGGAAGCGGCGCTGTTCATCGCCTTTTTGCTGGGGCCGCAGGGACGCGAGATCATGGCCGCCCACCACCACCCGTTGCTCGATCCGCCGCTCGGCGACGGCTATGCGCAAATTCCCGCTTCGCTGCAAGCGCTCTGCGAACCGCCAGGCGCGCCATGAAACCCCGCCGCCGCGCCTTTGACCTGACCCTGGGCCTGCTCGGCGGGCTGTTGATCTTGTTTGTACTCTTGCCGCTGGGCGACATCTTGATCACCCTCGACCTGCACCGGTTCTGGCAGACGCTGCTCGACGCCGCCGTGCTGCGCGCCGTGAGTTTGAGTGTCGGCGCGGCGGCCGTCGCCACCGCGCTGGCGCTGCTCGGCGGCGTTCCGCTGGCCTACCTGCTGGCGCGACGGCGTTTCGCCGGGCGGCGGCTGATCGAGGCGCTGATCGACCTGCCAATTGTGCTGCCGCACACGGCCGCCGGGATCGCGTTGCTGCTGGTGTGGGGACGGCGCGGCCTGGTGGGGCGTTGGCTGGCCTTGCTGGGCGTGGTGTTCACCGACACCTGGGGCGGCATCGTGGTGGGGATGCTCTTTGTCGGCCTGCCCTTTTTGGTCAACATGAGCCGCGCTGCTTTTGCCATGATCGACGCCGAGTTGGAGCAGGCCGCGCAGATCGATGGCGCATCTCCCTGGCAGACCTTTTGGCAAATCTCGCTGCCGCTGGCCTGGCGCGGCGTCCTCGGCGGGGCGCTGACCATGTGGGCGCGGGGGATGAGCGAGTTTGGCGCGGTGGTGATTTTGGCCTACCATCCCAAGACCGCGCCGGTGCTGGTCTATGAGCGTTTCCAGGGCTTTGGCCTGGACGCGGCTCAACCGGTGGCCGTGTTGATCCTGGCAGCGGCATTGCTCGTCTTTGCCCTGCTGCGTCTGGCCGTGCGCGGCCGGCAGGCACATTGAGCGAGTTCTAGAATCAAGTTATCCCGGCCCGCTCGGCCTGGATTGCCAGGTCCAAGCTTTTTGGCCTGAAATTCGCCGGATTTGGCAATCCGGCGAGAGCAACGTGGGCCAGTTATTTTTCTGAAAACGCCTGAAAGGTTGGATTGTGGATTCCTGGCAACGTCAGATCGATTATTTGCGCATCTCGGTCACCGATCGCTGCAACCTGCGTTGTGTGTACTGTATGCCTCAAGAAGGAGTTGCGGCCTGCCCGCACGCGGACATTTTGCGCTACGAAGAAATTGAGGTCATTGTTCGTGCCGCGGTCAAGTTGGGCATTCACAAGGTACGCCTGACCGGCGGCGAGCCGTTGGCCCGGTTGGGGCTGGTCGATCTGGTACGCGCACTGGCCCAGACGCCCGGCATCGACGATCTGTCGATGACCACCAACGGGACGCTGCTGTCGCGCCACGCCGGCGAGTTGGCGCGCGCCGGGTTGAACCGGGTCAACATCAGCCTGGATACGCTCCGCGCGGAGCGTTTTGCGCAGATCACGCGGCGCGGCCGGTTAAAAGACGCGCTGTCCGGCATCGAGGCGGCGTATCGCGCCGGGTTGGAGCCGGTCAAGATCAACATGGTGGTCATTCGCGGCCTCAACGATGACGAGGTGGTCGATCTGGCGCGGCAAAGTATCGTTGCCGGCTGGCACGTGCGCTTTATCGAGTGGATGCCCATTGGCGCGTTGAAACTGGCCTGGAGCGACGCCGTCGTGACAGCAGGGGAAATTCGTGCTACAATAGAGGCTGCGTTGGGGCCGCTGGAGGTGGCGCCGGCGCCGAACGGCGCCGGCCCGGCGCGCTACTATCGGCTGCCCGGCGCGGTGGGGACAGTCGGTTTGATCACCCCGATCAGCGATCATTTTTGCGCCACCTGCAACCGCCTGCGTCTCACCGCCGACGGTCAGCTGCGTCCGTGTTTGCTTGCCGATGACGAGATCGATCTGCGTACCCGGCTGCGGCAGGGAGCGGGTGTGGAAGAGATGGCGGAGCTGCTGCGACAGGGCATTCGTCAAAAACCCAGGCGGCATCATTTGGCCGAACATATCAACGCCGAAAAGCGGTTGATGGCGCAAATCGGCGGTTAGTCGGAGCCGAGGAAGAAATGACGAGATTGACACACATAGACCCGGACGGCCATATTCACATGGTCGATGTGGGCGGCAAAACAGACACCGAGCGCGTCGCCGTCGCCAGGGGCGAGGTGCGAATGCGTCCCGACACGCTGCGCTTGATCGTCGAAAAGGGGTTGTCCAAAGGAGACGTGTTGACCACGGCGCAGATCGCCGGGGTGATGGGCGCCAAGCAGACGTCGAGTTTGATTCCCTTGTGCCACCCGCTGTTGTTGACCCAGATCGACGTGCAGTGCCGGGCCGATGAAACGGCCTCGCTTGTCGAGATCACGGCCACGGTGCGCACGCGGGGCAAAACCGGCGTCGAGATGGAGGCGCTCACGGCGGTCAGCGTGGCCGCGCTGACGATTTACGATATGGCCAAGGCAGTCGAAAAGACGATGCGGATCGAACATATCCGGTTGATCAAGAAAACGGGCGGCAAAAGCGGCGACGTGGCGTTGGAGTGATTATGAGAAACCGTAAACTAGTTGCTTTCGGGTGGTATGGCGGCAAGTTTAGCCATTTGAATTGGTTGCTGCCTCTTTTGCCTCCGGCAACACATTATTGCGAGCCATTTGGCGGTTCGGCGGCAGTATTGTTGAACCGCGATCCGTCGCCTGTCGAAACATATAATGATCTTGACGGCGAGATGGTTAATTTTTTTCGCGTGCTGCGCGATCATAAAGATGCCTTGATCGAGGCAATCGGCCTCACGCCGTTTTCGCGCAAAGAGTTTGAGCAATCTATTTCCGCTTCACTCGCCAGCGTGTCCGATTTGGAGCGTGCGCGACGATTTTACATTCGGGCGCGGCAGGTTAGAACCGGGTTGGCGCAAACGGCCAGTTCTGGACGATGGGCACATTGTCGATTGACCAGCCGCGCCGGAATGGCCGGCGCGGTGTCGCGCTGGCTGGGTAGCGTCGAGGCGTTGCCAGAGATAGCGCAAAGGTTGTTACGCGTACAGATTGAACATGACGCGGCAATTAATGTTATTTGGCGCTATGACAGCGAGGAAACCCTGTTTTATTGCGACCCGCCCTATCCTCACCGCACACGAGGCGACAGTAACGCTTATCAGTACGAGATGACCGATGCCGAACATGTCGAGTTGGCCGATGTGCTAAACAGGGTCAAAGGCCGAGTTGCATTATCGGGATACCATTGTGATTTGCTCGATCAACTGTATCGCGATTGGATGGTGATTGAGGCTCCTCCGAAAAAAATTCATTCTGTAAAAACAGAACGCACAGAAGTGCTTTGGGTAAACTATGACCTGGAATTAGAGGATGAACGATCATGGCAGATGACCTTGGAACAATCCTTGATCTAGCCTTACAACGCGCAGTACAAAGTGGATCGGGTTC
>CAYZYE010000204.1:0-6984 GCA_964481205.1 uncultured Anaerolineae bacterium
CCGTTTCCGTCGCCGTGCCGGTCGTCGTTGGTGTGACAGTCGCCGTTTCCGTCGCCGTGCCGGTCGTCGTTGCTGTGACAGTCGCCGTTTCCGTTGCTGTTGGCGCGGCCGTAGCCGTGGGGGTTGCCGTCGGCGCGTCGGTCGACGTGGGAGGCAGCGGCGTCCATGTCGGCGTTGGCGCTGGCGCCGGATGAAAATCGATCGTCAGCGCCCAAAACCCCAGGACATAACAGGGCACCGTCGCCACAATGATGGCGAGCAAAATGCCATATACGGTTCGCTGCCGCCCGGACAGAGCCGCGTACCACTGCGAAAAGGACTCACCCACCGACACACTCCCCAGATCGCCCGGCGATCAAAAATTGTCATAGGTGTGTTTTCATTTGGGTGTGTTCCATTTGCTTTGTAGCATCAGCCCTTGTGGCTGTTTTGCCTGTTCCACCCGACCACAGGTCGCCCACAAGGGGCTATGCTACGGACGCCCAAACCATTTGAAATACACCCGTTTCATTTCTCAATCCACTTGAGACACACCAAAATGTTACCGTCTGGGAATGATCGTCACTTTACGGTGATCGCCTCGACCAACGCTCTGAGTGGTGACTTGAGGATGATTGCGCAGCGCCAGGTGAATCTCGCGGCGTTCGTTCGGAGGCATAGGTTCCAAAGCGATCGGCTGTTGAGAACGCGCCACGCGGTCGGCCATTCGCTGCGCCAACTTTTGCAGCGAACCAGCACGACGTTCCTTGTATTTTTCCACATCGACAACCAGGTCCACCCAATGCTCAACCTCACGGCTGACGATCAGGCGCGTGATATGCTGTAGCGCGTTCAACACCTTGCCGCGAGGTCCCACCAGCACATCGAGATCGCTGCCGTAAACGTCCACTCGAATTGGCGCGTCGGCCTGCCCGCGATCGATCTCGGCCACAACCTTGGCCTGAATGCCCATTTTTTCGAGCAGTTCGTCAAGCACCTGGCAAGAAACCTGGGTCAACTGCTCATCCGACAACTCGTACTCGGGCGGCGCGGCATCCACCGTTGCGCTGACCGGCTCGACTTGTGGCTCTGCGATCGGTTCCGTCAATGACTCGGCGTCCATTTCAGCTTGAGAATCTGGTTCGGGGGCCGGCGCAAGTGGCTCCAGGCAAACGGTGGCTTCTCGGGTGCCGATGCCCAAGATACCGCGCCGACCTTCCTCAATCACTGAAATCTTGACCTCGTCTCTGGCCAAACCCAAAAGAGATAGTCCCTGCGTGATCGCCTCCTCCACAGTTGATGCACTCACCTCGACAGTGCGTTCGTCCATATCCATATCCCTTTCTATATATCATGTGCATGTACACACATACACCTGTATTGTTAACGAATTCTATGATTTCAGCGTTTTCTTGTATCCTCGCTTCTTGTGCGTCGACCTGCCGTCCTTTTTCTCAACCGGCTCGCGCAGGGTGGGCTTGGATCGAACGCGCGACAGCTGCACATCGTCATCGTCCTTGAAAATCTTGTTGCTGGCCCACTGAATGCCCAAACCAATGATATTGCTGACAATAAAGTAAATCGACAACCCGGCCGGCATCTGCATCGCAAAAAAGCCAAACATCAATGGCATCGTAATCATCATCGACTGGCTCATTTGCGCGGCCTGCGGATCCGTCGACTGCGTCGAGCCGGACATTGTCAGTTTTTGCTGAAGCCACGTTGTCGCCGCCACCAGAATCGGCAGCACCAGCGCGTCGGGACGCCCCATATCGAACCACAGAAACTTGCTTGGCAGCGGGACGAGAGACATAAACCGTGGTACAGGAGACAAGTATTTGCTCAACACGACCATTTCACCGGGCTTGTTAGCCAGCGCCCGGCTGATCGACTGATAAAACGCCCAGATAATGGGCAGTTGAATGAACATGGGCAAACAACCGGTCATACTCGACAGAGGATTGATGCCGTATTCCTGGTACAACTGCAACTGGGCCTGTTGGAGTTTCTGCGGGTCATCGCGGTACTTTTTCTTGAGCTTGTCGATTTCAGGCTGCAAAGCCTGCATTTTGGCCGAATTTTTTTTCATCGCCCGCTGTGAAGGCAACGTAAAGGGGATGGTGATCAAGCGCACGGCAACGGTCATCACCGAAATGCTCACCGCAAAACTCAAAACAGAGCCACCCAACAGATCATAAAGCCAAATCAAGGCCAGGACAAATCCCTGGATCATCAAATCCCACACCTAGTTACCCTCCTGGTCGCTCACCGGGTTCTTTTCCCACACGACAATGTCCTTGTCCAGGTCAAGCGCAAAAACGCGCCCATCCGTCGCCACGACATAGAGATACTGCCCATCAAAGACCGGTGACGTATAGATCGACGCCTTTTCCAACGCCGCCCCAAGTGGCGACACGTTCTTGCTTCCATCCTGGGCGTCAAATACGTACAACTGCCCGTCCTGGCAGCCAACGTAAAGTTTACCATCCACATAGGCCGGCGTGCTCCGCACCTCGCCCCCAACATCCTGAGACCAAACCTGCGTCCCATCCGCCGCGTCGAGGGCATACACTGCGCCGTGCAGCGTGCCCAGATAAACAAAACCATCCTGAACGAGCGGTGTGCCCCACACGCTGCCATCGATCTTGTGTTCCCATTCGAGAGCGCCCGTCTGAGCATCGATGGCGTACACCCACCCATCCAGCGCATTCAGGTACAACGTGCCTTGAACCAGCGCCGGCGCAGTCGGAAGCGCGCTCTGGGGCCGGTCAAACTTCCACTCGACCTCCCCCGTAGCGGCATCGACGGCGTAAAGCACGTGATCCATCGAAGCGATATACACCGTATCTTGGGCCACCAACGGCACGGCCCACACCCACTTGGTCGTTTCAAACACCCACCTGGTGTCCCGAGTTTGCACGTCAATCGCATAGACGTGGCGATCGGACGAGGCCAAATAAACCGTGCCCTCATCAAGCACCGGCGAGGCCACCGCCGACTGGGTTGCCTCATCAAAACGCCACTGCAAAACGCCAAAATTGTTCAAAGCCCGCAGCCCGGCCATATTCTTGCCTTTGCCCAAGAGCGACTGCTGCTGATCGCCGCCCGACGCCAAAAAGACAAACTCGGCGCCAACCGCCGGCGCCGCCACAAATGGACCATCGGTCGCTTGCGGTGCAGAACAACCGCTCAACAACCCGCCGCTGCGCTGCGGCGCGCCCGGATAATTCCACAACAATTTGCCCGTGGCCGCTTCCATGGCGAATATCTGCCCGTTGGCGAGATACACCACCCCATCCACGACGCTCAAATCGGGCCAGGTCGCCGGAACACGGCGCCCGCACCCCACCAAAAGCGTGCCCGCCAACACCAAAACAACAACCCAACGTTTCAAACGACGACGATCATAGTGCCTTGTTTTCAATACAAAACCTCCTCCAACCTGACCGCGTACCACCCAGCCAGGGAAAATAGCAAACTGTTACGGCAACGGATCATATCCGCCCGGATTCAAGGGATGGCACCTGGAAATGCGTTTCAGACCCAACCAGCCGCCCTTGATCACACCATATTTTTCGACTGCCTGCCAGGTATATTCGGAACAGGAGGGTACAAAACGACAAGTGGGAGGAAAAATACGTGAAATGGTATTTTGATACAACCGGATCGCCCACAAAACAACCGTTTTCATAACAGACCAGACTGCTTGAACAGATCGACCACGGCGCGATCCACCTGCATAAACGTCGCCCCACGGATCGACCGCCGCGCGATCAACACCACGTCCCAACGCCCCTCTATTTCCGGCAAATGCTGCCACACCACCGCCCGCAGCAAGCGCTTGACGCGATTCCGCGTCACCGCATTGCCAATGCGCCGGCTGACGACAAACGCAAACCGGCTCGCCGCCTGTTCGCCGCCAAGCCGGGCCAACACCAGACGGCGGTTGGCCCACGACGGACGAGCAGCGCGAACCTGCTGAATCCTTGAACCCGACTTTAGACGATGTTCTTTTTTCAACATATCCGTAATGGATCATCGCCTATCGCAACCAAAAAAATCGCGATAGGCGACAAAAGAATACATCGGCGGCAATCCTAGACCGTCAAGTTGGCGCGTCTTTTGAGACGACGACGTTTAAGCACATTGCGGCCGCCCCGGGTGCTCATTCTGGCGCGAAAGCCATGCACACGCATGCGCCGACGTTTTTTTGGTTGCCAGGTACGCTTGGGCATAATAAAACATCTCCTTCAGGCATAATTACAACCGCCTGACACATCGCGGCGGTTTGGTGCAAACAGTATACAGCATATACGACAAGACATTATACCCAGTTTACGCCAAAACCGCAAATTGAACACCAGCCTGCCCCGGCGCCGCGACATATACGTTCGCCTCCGCTCTATGGTTTGGCCACAACCGGCAGATAGGCCTTGTAACCGATCACCAGATCGCCGAGATCCGTGTCCTCGCCAAACGTCGCCGTAGCCGGATCGCTGAAACCGGACATATCGCTCATTATTGCACGGACAATATACGACGCACCAGGTGTCCCGCCACTGAGGCCGCAGATCACAAATCCGCCGTCCTTGTCGGCCGTACCACGGCTGTAAAAGGACTTGCCCCACCGGCCATACCAGGTGTACAACGGAACGCCAGGCTGCGCGGTCTCGTAAACAAACACCTGGGCGCCCGGAACCGGATGACCAGCGGTATCGACCACTTTGCCGGAGAAACAAGCGCCCAGGTCATCCAACGCGCCATCGACATGGGTCGTGGTCACATTATTGGTTACTGTGACTATGCTGGCGCCAGCGCTCCAGCTAAAACCGTTGTACCACGTGGTCGCCGACGGAAAAGCGCTGAAACTGACCTGGTATGTGCCCGAGACCAGATCGCAAATCTGGTATTGACCGTTCGCGTCAGTATCCGTATCGCGACGGTAATACCAACTGCCACGGCTTTGATCGGTCACCTGGTACGCCTGCACATAGACTCGCCGGTTTACCAGCAACACACCGTTGCTGGTCACGACGCCGCTGATGCAACCGGTCTCTTGCGGAACCGGCGCCAGATCGGCGCTGATGTCCGGCGTCACCTGCCCATCCTTGACCACGACCACCGTCGCCCCAGATGGAATTTCGGGAACGACGGTCCCACCCTGGGGCGTCACACCGTTGGCGACCATCGCCGCCCCACTTTGGCGGACCGTGTCGCTGTACCACTCGGCGACGTAACGCCAGGAATAAAAGTGGACATAATACTCGCCGGCGGGCATAGAGACCGAGTACACTCTGGTTGCACCATTGCCCCAAAAGCCATACCTGAACCGAAAATCATGCGTCCCGGCGTCATAAAAGGTCACGTACACAGATTTCCCGTTGAACAGATTACCGCCGCTGTGGGTAAGCGCGCCAGTGACGATACCTTTTTCAGCAACTTGGGCCAGCGCCGCGTTGACAGAGATCGCCTGCCCGGCGGTGACAGTCACCCATTCGGCAGCGGCCATCGTCGCCGCATTGCTGTACCACTCGGACACATACAGCGGAGATTCCTTCGGATCGAACCGGACCTTGTACCGGCCTGGCGCCAGCGCCATAGAGCGATACTCTCCAACCACGCCCCAACTATGCGTCCACGTAGCGCCGGCATAGTTGTTGCCAGAGTCATAGAAACCCACCCAAACATTGCCCAGTCCGGCGCCGTTGCTCTCGTCGGCGACGATACCCTTGATCCCGCCGGCCACCGCCACTTTGGCCATCACTTCGGTCGTCACCTTTGATTCAACGGTGATCGATGTGGCCAAATCAAAACTGGTCGTATCGCTGTACCACTCGGTAACGATGCCGGGCCAGGCGCCCCAGGAAAAACACACCTTGTACACCCCTGGCGGCGCCGAGATCGCGCATTGGCCGGCCGCGTCCAACCGGCAACCGTTCACCACACCAAAAGCCAAATCGTACAAAACCGCCTCGACATTTGCGGGCAGCGTCACGCCATTCGCGCTTTGCACCGTCACGCGCACCCAACCGGCCGGCGCCAAGGCCAGATCGATGCCCGTCTTGGGCACGCCAGGCGTCAACGTCACCACATCGGCCTCGGAAAAATATTTTTTGTCATTGTACCATTCGGGCGCATAGCTGCCACTGCCAACCCCGGCATACACTTTGGCCCGGCTATATGGCGCGGTGACATCAATCTGGTACCAACCGCCACTGTTGGTCAATACGTCGTCAATGTAAGCAAACGAAATCGCGTCGTAAACATACACATTCGCCCCCGAAATCGGAGCACTGCTGTCGACATCCGTCACCCGGCCCGAGATCGTCCCTGTGGCCCACAATGCGCCCACCCCGGCCTCCGGTGGCGCGGGCGGCAGATCGTCCACAGCATCGAGCACGCCCGGCAGGTGGCTCAACGCCCGATAAGCGCCTGCCTCGCCGGTCACAAACACGGCGGCCACAGCCTTGGGCGTGCGACGTCGCGGCGTCAACTCGATCACATCGATCACTCCCGCTTTTTTCAGATCGAGCAATGCTTCGCGCAGCCGTGGCAACACGTCGTCCAACGCTTGCGCCGGATCGAGCACCAGCCAAAAGCCGCGCTTTGGCGGCCCAACCTGGGCCACCTGCATCGAGAGCGCCGCAGGTTCGACCGGCGCACGCCCGGCAACATCCGCAGCCACATCGACGTTGCCGGAAAGCAAGGCTATTCCACCCACGACCAAGGCAAAAGCCAACCCCATTGTCAAAGCAACAAACCAATGACGCGAATTCATATTCTTGCTCCTTTCAACAAAAAAAGACTCGATCAAACACATTGTTGTGTTGCTCTTTGCTCGTTCCAGATCAAAGGACGCCAGTTTACATTTTCACTCCTTTCTCTCTAACCGGCTGACAAAACCGTTCGGGTCTCAGTCGTTGGAAACTCGACCTTGCAAAATTGTTACCGTCATTCGTTTTTCGCCAGCGCCGCCCGCGCGGGGATGAATTCCCCGCGCTACTA